>CAYTRU010000010.1:0-27921 GCA_964440265.1 uncultured Candidatus Saccharibacteria bacterium
TTGTTACCTTCATGCGCCCTATTATACATGTTCCTCTACTATATGAAGCCACTGTAAGGGGCTGGTATAGAAGCCCCAAAAAGCTTGTCCTGAAGTAGTATGTCTTCATATGTGTGGCTTTCTATTAACAGTGGAACGCTCCTTTTCATAAGCACATAGTCACCTTTCTTTTGCCCAGCATGCCTAAAGCATGTACCCCGAGTTTACAGGTAATAAGTACAGGCTCTAAGAACCTTATAGCTCAAACAAAGCGAGCTCTTTGTATACAGACCATTACATGCAACTGCAAAGACGATATGGTATGAAAACAACAGGTTTGTAGTAAGATTTAAGGATAAGCTAAATAAGGAAACAAACAATGGAAGAACAACCCCTGCAGCAGACTGCGCCGGAACCTCAAGTGGCACCTACGCCTCCACCCAACTATATCGGTAACACAGGCATAATCGACCGCAGCAATTCCCCGGCCAATAGCCCACAGCCAGGCCCATTCTTGCGGGAGGGGATGGGAGTGAATAACACTTCGCCAGCATCCGGCAACCGCTATCGATCAGCTATCTCGGCTTTTGCCGAGGCTAAAGTACTTATCTGTGGCTTGGTCTCTTCGACCAGTTACATGCTCATCATCTATCTAGTGAAAAGCGACTGGCTGGTGAAAAACGACTGGGTTATGATGGTAATTAGTGCCTGTCTAGCCTTTGCGGCTATATTCTTTGCCATCCGTGAGTATCGTGCCAGCAGTCAGATCACGCCGCTGACAGTTATCGGGCTGAGCGCGGCGACAATTACTCTCGTGTTCCTGGCTAATTTTCTGGTGCTCCAAGCACTGGTGCGCTCGATCTTCGGTGGCTACGGTTTCTGAGGCCGCAATTAATGAATTCTCTCAGTGAAATCTAAGGTAGCTATAGTTGACTAGTAAGGACTAAGCAATTCGATAAACATGTCGCGCGAGCAATTTCACCTGCAATACCCACCCACCCCGCCTCCGAAGAGTAAGCACAAACACATCTTTGTGTATGTGCTATTCGTTGCGCTACTTATCGGCGTGGCTACCAAGGTCTTTCCGCTAATCTCTCACGTGGGGGCTCAGGGTATAGTGCACACCCAAGCGGTAGCTCCGCTACAGATTAATGAAAGCCTGCTTACCACGCAACTTGACGCTTTTATCGATAACTCAACGCTTGAAACTGGCGTGTCTATCATCGACCTGACTACTAGTAAAGCGTATCATTACGGTCTCAGCGATACGCCGTATGTGGCGGCCAGTACGACCAAGCTTTTAAGTGCGAGTCTATTTTTACGCAGTGTAGAACAGGGAAAGGCACGGCTAGATGAGCCACTTGGCACCTCAATTGCCTCTGATCAACTAAAAAAGATGATTGTCAGTAGCGATAATGACGCCTGGCAAGCCTTCAATGACCAGCTGGGCCATCCGGCTCTGCAGAGTTATGCAGATAGTCTGGGGTTGCTGGCATATGACCCGACCACCAACCTTATCACCCCCGATGATGTGGCCCTGTTACTGGCCAAGCTATACCAAGGCAAATTGCTAAACAGCCAGCATACCAAACTACTTCTGTCGTACATGAGGCAAGCTAATGAAACTATGTATATCGGTGCGGCCATTCCGAGTGGTGTAGAATTTTATCATAAAGCTGGTTATCTGGACGACCGGGCAATGGACGGTGCCATTATCGATAATGGCAAACATCCCTATGTCCTGGTTATCTTTACCAAGAGTCCCTCGGGCAGCTACGACCAAGCCACTGGCGACCGACTGTTTCATGATATTACTACGGTGACTTTGCAGATCTTTGCTCGCTAAATACGGTATGGGTATGCTTGCTTGAGAGTTGCATAGCACCTTTACGGTGACCGCAGAGCGTGGGACTCCAGGAGATTATCGATAAAAGTAAAAGTCGGATCGCTGCTCGGAATAGCTAACATACAGGGAGTGAAGGTTTGGTCACCATACTTCTGCGGGAAGAGTAGCACTTGATCCCACCCGTCAACAAAAGACTCGCAGTGCGGCTGGGGATTTGGAGCATATTTTACGAGATCGGCGTTATCTAGTATGTGTTTGAGCTGGGACACTTCCGAGCCAGTAAGTTTCTTATAACCTTCAAATATTCCGTCATCATACAGGTAATAGCGTGGATGCTTACACGGTCCGTCACATAAGCCTCCACTTGAGGTGACTATCATTAGGGCGACTCCGTGCTGAGGCTTGCTTGCGCCAGATGTCTTATCTGGCTTGTGGTCAGTTTGGTACATCAGCCAACCAATAGTGCCAATGATTCCTAGCACCACTAGTAGCAATAAAATCGAGATTCCGCCAAAGCCTGCTTGCTGCTTTTTCATATATATATGGTACGCCCGGACGGACTCGAACCGCCGACCCTCTGTTCCGAAGACAGATGCTCTAATCCACTGAGCTACGGGCGCAAAATTACCGTATACTAATCTTAACAGAGAAGCAGAGGAGGTGATAGTGATTATCCGGAACTTGCAAGAAGCAAATCAGGCGTTACTGGCATATGTGCCTCTGGTAGCACAGCTGGCCGGCAAAGACGTTACGCTCGAGCGGATTATGCCTTTGATGACGTTGCTGGGGAACCCGCAGGACAATCTCAGAGTCGTACACATCGCTGGTACTAGTGGAAAGACCTCAACAGCCTACTACATGGCGGCACTGCTAAACGCCGCCGGTCAAAAAACTGGTCTGACCGTGTCACCTCATGTCGACAGTGTGACCGAGCGAGTACAAATTGCTGGTCACCCCCTGTCCGAACAAGAGTTTTGCCGAGAACTCAGCAAGTTTCTAGAAATTCTCACACAAGCTAGCGAGCCGCCTTCTTACTTTGAGTTGTTATATGCATTTTCGCTCTGGGTTTTCGCACGCCATAAGGTGGATTATGCGGTCGTAGAAACTGGTATGGGTGGCCTCCATGATGCCACGAATGTTGCCAATCGTCCTGACAAGGTCTGCATTATTACTGATATTGGGTTTGATCATACGCATATACTAGGTAAAACACTAGCCGCAATTACCGCCCAGAAAATCGGTATCGTGTATCAACAGAACCACATTTTTATGTATGAACAGGCAAGCGAAATCATGCAGGTGGTTCAGCAGTGGTGCGCACAACACCAGGCCCCTCTGCATGTAATCAACCACAGTAGTGAATTAGCACGTATCGGCCCAGCTCCCGCTGCCATGCCAGAGTACCAGTACCGCAACTGGTTGCTAGCCTACTGTGTCTACCAATATCTTGAAAAACGAGATGCGTTACAACACTTAACAGGTAAAGTATTAAGAAAAACTCAAGATTTACAAGTTCCCGCTCGCATGGAAACCCGACTATTCGGCGGCAAGACCATACTGATGGACGGAGCCCACAATGCCCAGAAGATGGCAGCCTTTATCGAGAGTTTTAAGCAGCTTTACCCGGCAGTGAAACCGGCAATTTTGCTGGGTTTGAAAGAAGGGAAAGAGTATGCTGAGCTGGTGCCATTACTAAGCGGATTGGCCAGTCGTGTTATTACTACCGCCTTTCATACATCACAAGATTTACCAGCTCGCTCACTAGATCCCGACATACTTGCAGCAGCATTACGGGCAGGTGGGGTGATGCATGTAGAAAGCATTACTGATCAGCATGCCGCTTTTGCCGCCTTACTAGCGGCACCAGAAACTGTCTGTATCATCACCGGATCATTTTATTTATTGAGTCAAATAAGGAGTAATGAAAATCTAGTGTAGCCCATAAAAGGCAAGGATAACAAATATTTGTGAAATAGTTAACGAGGGTAGTGTTAAAAAATTCATAGTCTAGCTTACGTGGAGCTTATATGATCAGAGTGGTAAACATAAAAGGAGGGAAATCTGCCATGGCAGAACTAATCCAGATTCAGTGTCAGCCAGTTAGCAAATCTTACTTTGACTTCAAACGCACCTACGGACAGACATTGACTGTCGTGTGATGTGCGCTATGCGGACTAAGCGATAAATTCTAGAGAGACAGCTAGCATTGTAAGGTGGCCGTGATCTATGACATGATATAGTACATGTCTATGAAACAAGCAGCGGCATGGATGTAGGGATAATTTGGCTAGTATTGTTAGCGGTAATACTCTGTTTCGGCTTTGTCGTACTGTTTGGAGCTCCTTACCTACCCACGCTGACTAAACAGGTCGAAATTGCCCTTGATCTTTTAGATCTGCAACCAGGACAAACCATGCTGGAGCTTGGGTGTGGAGATGGCAAGGTCTTAATTGCTGCTACACGTCGAGGCTGGAAGGTAGTCGGTTATGAGCTAAATCCATTGCTTGTACTTGTTGCCTGGATCAGAACTCGCCGTTATCGCCGTCAAGTCAAGATTGTCTGGGGTAATTTCTTTACAAAAGATTGGCCACCGGCAGAAGGTATTTTTAGTTTTGTGCTGCCACGTTTTATGGCAAAAGTGGACCGCAAGATTATCAGTTCTGGTTCCTCGCCCGTTAAGTTAGCCAGTTTCGCATTCAGTATCCCCCATAAAAAGCCGCTGCAGCAGAAAGCGGGCGTTTTTCTTTACCATTATGAGTAGTTCTAGCTAGAAAAATTTACGATTGTCATCGCTCAGCAGCTTTTTAATTTCACGGCGATTTTGCATACCTTGTTGAAACTCTTTGATAGTTCGCATAATAACCCCCTGTATTTACTAACCTCAAGTATAAGCCCTCTAGCTAAAGCACGCTGTTAGCTATCTAACTGGTACGATCGCTAGATAGACTTAGGCTATCAATGCCGGCTTTTTCAGGCTGTCGGTGTAGCAAAGTGTAGCAAAGGCCAAAGGTGGCTATTCTAAGGGAGTAGCCGGATGGGAACTCTGTAGCGGAGTCTCCCGCAGAAAGAGCGCGACCACAAATGCCAGGAGTGCAAAGGGTATGGCGAACAGAAACATGTCGTGGAATGAGACCACAAACGCTTCGAGTACGTTATGCGCAGCTGCGGGAGGCAAACTGTGTAAATTTACCCCACTCTGGATAACGCTCGCGTTTATTTTTGTGGCCCCGAATCCTTGGGGAAAAGCTTGCGCTAAGTGTAGGGTTAGCCTACTCGTCAGGATAGTGCCAAAAATAGCACCGCCAAACGAGGAACCAAGGCTGCGAAAGAAAGTAGCACTTGAGGTTGCAGTACCTAATTGTTTACGATCTATAGAATTCTGTATCGCCAGTGTCATGATCTGCATAAATGAACCCAAGCTGGCACCAATTACAAACATCCAAGCCCCTAGCACCCATTCGCTGGTGGTGAGGGTGAGGTGACTGAATAACCACAGACCAAACGCCAGCATGAGTGTACCGACTATCGGGAAGATCTTATATTTCCCAAGTTTGCTCGTGAGCCGGCCAGAGATGATTGAGGCCATTAATAAGCCGAAGACCAGGGGTAACATCAGCAAGCCAGATTTCGTCGGTGAGTAGCCTCTGACAATTTGCTGGTAGAGGGGTATGTATAAAATAGACGCGAACATTGCGATACCTGAAAGTAGTGATAGTATCACAGATACGGTAAAGATATCATTGCGAAAGAGCTGCATAGGTATAATTGGCTCCTCGGCACGCCTTTCCCAGAATACAAAGGCTATTGCCAGCAATCCCCCAGCCGCAAGCAGGCCAATAATCTGGCTAGAGGCCCAGGCATAGGTAGTACCACCCCACACTGTTGCCAAGAGCAAGCATACTGAACCGGCAGCTAGCAGGGCTGCTCCCGTATAGTCTATCTTGTGTTTTTGCTTATGAACTGGCAAGTGAAGCCGGCTGGCGACTGCCGACAAGGCAATAATACCCAAGGGAATGTTAACAAAAAATACCCATCGCCAAGATAATGAGTCGGTCAAAAAACCGCCCAGCAAAGGACCGGCTACACTCGCGACGCCAAACACCGCACCAAAGTAGCCCATATATCTTCCTCGTTGCCGAGGAGGTATGACATCTCCGACTATAGCCAATACGAGCGACATCAACCCACCAGCACCAATACCCTGAATAGCCCGAGCAACCACTAATTGGTTCATAGTTTGGGAAATTCCGCATAGGATGGAACCCACTAAGAAAATGAGTATTGCTGACTGAAAAATCTTTTTTCGGCCGAATAGGTCACTGATTTTACCATATATCGGGGTGGTGATGGCGCTGGTTAAGAGGTAGGCCGTGGCGACCCAGGACAATTTATTGAGGCCGTGCAGCTCGGTAGCTATTCTGGGTAGCGCTGTGGAAACAATGGTTTGGTCTAACGCGGCCAGCAACATCACGAGCATCAGCGCGGTCATAATGACCATAATTTGGCTGTGAGAGTACTGGGTCTTGGCGACTTCGTGAGATATGGTAGGTACTTTACTGATGTGCGTCTCCTTTGGTTGGTTTATCATTACCACTGAGAGCGTTCGCCAGATCTTCCACTATTGCTTCTACTTCTTCGGCCTTCAAGAGCACGAGCGCTGGACGGTCGGGGCTGCTCATTATAACTACCTTGCTACCAGCGGTTAAACCGAGACTGTTGCGAGCCTCTACAGGTATCACTAGCTGTCCCTTATCATTGAGCGTTGCAGTACCTAGTATCTTTGGAAAGTGGTGCTTACGCATGATTAAAACGTGGTAAAAGTATTACTTTTCATACTTTTAGTATAAGTCACTCACGCCTCTACTGCAAGACCAATTTTTGAATAGGAGTACAGCAGTATATAGTGCTTGGGCCTCGACGTAAGCTTCTAAGGTATTCTGAATGCTGGTTCTGGGGAGTCTTCGAGGGGTATTATTGAGGCTGCCCGACTTAGATTACTTCAGTGTAGGCCTCGGTCCGGAAACGGCGCGGGAGAAATAGCGTCAAACCAAAGGTAAGCGCCAGTAGGCCTAGGCCATAGGCTATACTCCAACGAAAAGCAGAAGCGAAGTTAGCTGCATTGGCATCTCGGGTTGCTTGACTAATACTGGTCTGCAGCTGCTTGTCATTTGAAGTTGCCTGGTGGCCAGTGGCTTGTTTACAACTGTCGGGTATGACTGAGCTGTCTTTTTCATGGGAGCGGTCAACAAAGCAAGTCTTCACGCCTTGTACGATGGCGGTTTGGGCCTGCTCAGGAAGGTGCTGGGCACGAAGCTCTTGCCTGAGGGTTGGCTCCACGCTGGCAAAGCTGGTGACTGCACCATGACTTAATTGGCTGAAGAAAACCAGACCGATCACGGCAATACCAATCGCCCCGCCGACCTGTTGAACAGCATTCAGGGTGCCTGAAGCAGAGCCGGCATGATTAGTATCGACGCCATTCAAGACGGCTGCAAACAATGAGCCAAATACGAAACCCATACCAATACCAATGAGCAGTAGCCCTGGGATCAACTGCCAGCTATGTGTATTCAGAACATAATGATAGACAACCCAGCTGGTCAGAGACAAACCGCTGGCCATAATAACTGTGCCTAGGGTAAGTGCGTAGCGACCCAATCTAGGAGCCAATTTTTGGCCCAGAGTGGCCATGGTGAAAGCAATGCCCACAGCTATCGGTAAACCAGTCAAAGCGGCGTGCAAAGGTGTAAAGCCAAGACCGATTTGCTGCAGTAGGCCAAAGGTCAAAAAGAAGCTGATCATAGCTGCCTGAAAGACTAGGTTAATGACCATGCCGATGCCGAATGAGGGGTTTTTGAATAGGGCTGGCTGAATCAGCGGTGATTTGCCTAGTCGTTCCTCACGTCTTTGCCACCATACAAACAAACCGAAGACTGGTAGCGAAGCAGCCATCATGGCCAGCGACCAAGTCGGCCAACCTAGTTCACGGCCTTGGATCAGCGGGAAGATTAACAGCAGCATCGCAACGATAATGATGAGGGTACCGCTGGTATCCAGCTTGAGCGGGTGTGAAGACTTACCATTTGGCAAATACTTAGCTGCAGCCGCCAGTCCCAGTAAGCCGATCGGTACATTAATCAGGAAGATCGGCCGCCAGTCCCAGTTAAACAAGTTGGCTTTGATTAGCAAGCCGCCGATAATCGGGCCCAGTGAGGCTGCCATACCACCGAGCATGCCAAACAGTCCATTGATAGCACCACGCTCGCTGGGCTTATACATCACTTGCATCAGTGACATGACCTGCGGCACCATAAGTGCTGCCATCGAGCCTTGCAGTAATCTGGCAAAGATCAAGGCAGTCGGATTCCAGGCTAGACCGCTTAGCAATGAGGCCACCGTAAAGCCTCCCACACCGAACATAAAGATCTTTTTATAGCCATATACGTCGCCCATACGACCACCTGTTACAAGCAACAAGGCAAAAGCCAGCGAATAGCCAGCGACCAGCCATTGAATAGCTGAGTAACTGGCACCTAAGTTGGCTTGGATCGACGGAATAGCAATGTTAACAATCGTTGAATCAAGTAAGTCCATCACAAAAGCCAGGCACACTACCAGCAGGGCAATGGTGCGCATCTTGGTGCTAAAATTGGCCGCGTGCGCCTGGGCTGAAATGGGAGATTTGGTTGACATAGGTTACCTACCACTGTTACATTATTAATTATCTTAGTTACTAAGGTAATCTATTATACATACCATGTCAACCACAAATATCGCACGTCTCAAGCTAGAGAAGCAGTTGAATATAGCTGTGCAGCGCAATGGCAATCAGACAGTGCTATTTACCAATGCCATCTCACAGCGAGTCGGCCTCAGTGCGACTGAATTTGAGTGTTTTAGCCTACTGCTCGAAGAGGGACCGTTGACGGCTGGTCAGCTAGCTGATAACTGTGGGCTGACCACTGGAGGTGCTACTGGGCTTATCAATCGTCTCGAAAAAGCAGGTTTCGTGAGACGCTCGCGTGATTCAGCTGACCGACGGCGGGTAATTGTCACTGCCGTGCACAACAAAAAAATCCACCGAAAACTCCTGGCTCTGTATGCACCGGTTAGTCAGGCTTTCGATGAGTTGACCAAAAACTACAGCAATCACGAACTCCAGATTCTTATCGACTTCCTAGACCGTGGCCATGCTATGATTGCTCACTTGTTAGCCGACATGAACATGAAATAGATGCCAAGGTGTCCGACCCTACTGATATTAATCTATGCTGTCGCTAGCCTAAACCAAAATACCCAGCCACCCATCTGATGCTATCTCCTAGCCGAGGAGCATAGGACAAGGAGATCGCCTTATGATAGCTATTTTGCTGAGATAGTAGTGTCACTATCACTTGCGCTACATCTGCACGGGCTATGTGAGTGAGGGTGCCTAGGCGTAAATTATCATCTTTCATGATGGACTTTTTGCCACTTTGCCCATTGGTGAGAGCACTTGGTCGAACTATTGTCCACGCTAGGTTACTAGTTTTTATCAATTGCTCTTGCCGATCCTTTTCCTTGAATAGCCACCTCAATCCATACCGTAATACTACCCGAGCAAATAGTGTGCATTGATAGATGCTATCACCAGTCCCGATAGCTGTGACGCAGATAAAACGTTTCACGTCTTGACGGGCCATAGCCTGGAGTATGTTATTGGTACCCTCTGATAGAACATAGCTATGCCGTGCAACGGGAGATCCGATTGCCTGTAAGGTAGGCAAGCCCAGCGTACAGATCACTGCATCTTGGTTAATAATAACTTCTTCCACGATAGCGGCATTGAGCACAGTACCAGCCTGCAGGTGAAGGCGTGGATGTCGGATATCCAGGCTTTCTGGATGACGTGAAAAAACAGTTACTGTATGACCTGCTGCAAGGGCAGAGCTTACGACTTGACGCCCGATACCTTGACTGCCACCGATTACTAAAACTCTCATAAGCTGCTTTAGTCCGCTGCTATTAGGCTAGTACAATGTTTTGCGGAGAAAAATCAACATTGTGATACTCACGAATCTCTTCAATCACATGATGATGCATGATGAAATGAAGCTCAGGGTAAGCACAGAATAAAGAAAAAGACTCTGTGATGGCCAGCTCATTCCAAAGCTCTTCCAGCTGGAGGACACCTTCCTTATTAGCTTCTTGCCACAGCAGGGCGACCATTTCGCCATAAGCCCGTACCGGCTTACCGTTTTGGGCAGACTTTTCTACCAATGCTCCCACTACTTGCTGAAAGCGGCTCTTGTCAGGCAAATCGTCCATCATGAATCTTGCTAGTGTCTCATCGGCATCGAGCGTTATATAGTAGCCGCTTTCTTGCAGAGCAAATAGATCCAAGCCCTCATCTTTCAGGCGTCTGTTGAGTTTCTGTATGTGAGACGCTGTAGCTATAACGATACAGGCCTCTCCCTTATGTAAGCCTGAACCTATGTATTCACTAAGAGGATTTAGTAGCGTGTTTTCGGACTGATAAAAGTGCACAAGGTGCCCTGGCTCAGGCTCGGAAAGCCAGCTTGGCTTGTTACGGATAATCGATGACGTGTGTCGCATGTAGTGGATACTAGCATAAAAAGTACTTTGAGCTGTATGGAAAAACTTACAGCTGGGCAGAGGCATGCTACTTATTTGAGTAATTTTAAGAGTATTTGATTAGTTTGTGGTTTTGCGCCGGAATAGCCAAGATGCAGTCGGAACAGCTATCGCCAGTATGGCTAGACTCCACATAACCGCTAGCCAACCATGGTTGCCAATCGGCGTTCCAAGGATTAAAGCTCGGACGGTTTCGACGACTTGCGTGATTGGTTGATTGACTGCAAAATCCCGGAGGTAACTATTCATGCCTTCGGCTGGCACAAAAGCGGTACTGGCAAATGTCAGCGGAAAAATAATGATAAAAGTTAACCACTGTACTGCTTCAACACTTTTGGCAAAGACGCCAACGATGGCGGCTAGCCATGAGAAGGCAAAAGTAAAGAGCAGTAGGATGCCGGCTATATAAAGCCAATGCAAGGCGTTCGCATGGCTTCTAAAGCCGATGATCAATCCAGTGAGCAGCATGACGCTGGTAGAAATGGTGTTGCGAAAAAGATCGGATACCACATGGCCATTCAGGACGGCTAAATTGGACATTGGTAATGAGCGAAAGCGGTCAACGATACCTTTTTGTAGATCATTACAGACAGAAACTGCTGTCGTAGTCGAACCAAAAGCCACTGTTTGCACAATTATGCCAGCCATTAAGAAATTAAGGTAGGTGATGCCCGGCGGTAGGGCCTTGGAAATAGCGCCACCAAACACCGTAGCAAATAAAACCAAAAACATCACAGGCTGAAAAAATGCGCCGAGCAGCTGGTCGGTATTACGAATAATATGCCTGCTACTGCGCTTGATCATCAGTCGCGAATCTTTCAGCGCCAGTACCCATTTTGGTTTTTTCTCAAATACTAATTCAACAGCCATTACTTTGTCTCTTTCTTCTCAGCTTGCTTTTGCTTGCCGGTGAGCGATAAGAATACATCATCTAGAGTTGGCTTGTGGATAGCCATTGACTCGATATGAATTTTTGTTTCGGCTAGCAGAGTAAGCGTATGACGGACATCAGTATCGGTGTCTTTGATGACAACTGTTGCTGAGCATAATTTGTCGTTAGTGTCTACGATATTATTGCCTAGTACGGCTACTGCCTTTTGTAGTGATTTTGTCTCACCGAATGTTAGCTCCAGCCGATCCTTACCTACTTTACTCTTCAGCTCAGTGGCAGTGCCTTCAGCAATGACCTTGCCGTCATCGATCACGACGATTCGATCAGCCAACTGGTCAGCCTCTTCAAGGTACTGCGTGGTCAATAGAATGGTTGTGCCATTCTGGATAAGTTTCTTGATAATCTCCCACATAGCCAGGCGTGAGCGTGGAT
Source organism: uncultured Candidatus Saccharibacteria bacterium (assembly GCA_964440265.1). Taxonomy (GTDB): domain Bacteria; phylum Patescibacteriota; class Saccharimonadia; order Saccharimonadales; family UBA4665; genus CAYMUN01. Next base: position 11,784 of record CAYTRU010000010.1, read on the forward strand.
CGAGACCAGTCGTTGGCTCATCAAGGAAGAGAACAGGTGGCGTAGCGATCAGGCTGACTGCCAAGTCAAGCCGGCGACGCATACCACCAGAATAGGTTTTAGCTGGTCGCTCAGCAGCTTTGATCAAATCAAATTCCTCGAGAAGTTCCTGGGCTCGCGCCTTCGCACTAGCCGACGTCAAGCGATAGAGTTCACCCATCATGACTAAATTTTCGCGGCCGGTCAGTAGCTCGTCAACCGCTGCTGATTGCCCAGTCAATCCAATGACACCACGCACCTTATCTGCATCTTCAACTATATCGTAGCCCTCGACCGTTGCCGTACCACTATCGAAAGATAGTAGCGTACTCAGAATGCGCACAGTTGTTGTTTTACCGGCTCCATTTGGCCCCAGCAAAGCCAGCATAGTCCCACGCTCTATGCTGATATCAATTCCTTTGAGGACTTCGGTTTTTCCGTAAGATTTAACGAGGTTTTTAGCCTCAATAACATACTTGCTAAGCACCATAATTACTGTTCCGAACCAACCTTTTTAAAATAGTGCTCTTATAGTAACAGGTGATAAAAAAGATTCAAAACAGTAAGGAAGAGACTTCCTAGCTCCTTACTGCACACTTTGCTAAACAATATCTACGTGTGGAGCGATCATCTTAGAAGCTAATAAATTACTAGCGACCTTAGAGGGGATACTTCGACAACTTTTGTCTGTGCATCCCTAGGAATCTTGCTAGGTGAATCAGCTGTATTATTAGTTTGCATTCAGGAATAGCTTACGAGGTATTGCTGCTTTGATCTATTATACATCTGTCATCGAATTACTAGCCGTATAGCTCACTATAGGAACCGATCAAAGCAAAGATCACCAGTGTTTCCCCTTGGATAATGTATTGGAGCTACTCTAGACGTTGTTACAACTGAGATTTAGAAGGGCAGGTTGCATAGTCCAGGTTGCCATACATGTCCCTCGAAAATAAAAATGGCCAAGCCAACTGATGCAAGGACGAAGAAAGTCATAAGTATGCATCTAGTTAGGAGATTATATTGTTTCCAACTGCGTAAAAACATCACCCAGCCTATCAGTAGTAACAAAATACCTAGGCTGTCCGTCACAGGTCGTAACGCTAAAAGTCCGGTATTTTCGCAACTCTTAACCGTTGGATAAGGAGCGTAAACTATTATGAATGCTGCGACAACAATAAAGATATTTAAATAAGTACTTAGCTTTTTCATAACCAAAGCATAGCATAAGCGGACTGGAGAGTCATCGTAGACGCTAGCGCAACTAATTTTCGGGCTACGTAACTATGGCGAACTGTTTCCGTATAAGAAGTGCCATTGTTCCAATAACGGCTGCGCCGATCCAATACGGGGCAGTTACGCCAAAATGGCTTACGAGTATGCCACCAACAAATGCGCCAACAGCTATGCCGCCCATGCGATAGAAATTGTAAATGCCATTCACTCTGCCAAGCAGTGCTGGGGTTACTGTCTGCTGCCGCAGTGACAAGATGGTCAGGAACCATACTGTGCCAAAAGCACTCCACAAGCCGTATAGAGCGCCCGCGACCCAGGGCGTATGCAAGAAAACAAATGTCAGGTTAAATGTAGCTTCGGCGATGAGTATTATCGTCAACAGTTTGGGCTTTGAAAAACGTCTGTGAAGCCGAGGAGTGAGGGCGCCACCTATAATCCCACCAATCGCTGCAGTTGAGAGAAGTACGCCATAGCCAACTGAGCTAAGGTGGAGCTGGTGTTTTGCATAAATGACGAGCGTGGCGGCAATTGCGGTGGATGTTGTATTGGCTAAAAAGTTCACATAGGCCAAGGTTTTGAGCAAAGGTATTTGGTTAAGATGCCGGAATCCGTCCTTCATTTCTATAACAAAATGTTTGCGCTCACTTCTTGCAGCTTCATGGCTTTCGGCTTTCGGCAGTTTTATAGAACTAATGAGCATGGCTGCAGTAACAAAGGTAAACGCGTCCAGACCAAATGGTAGGGCGACAGCTGCTACAAATAAATATGCTCCCAGCGGCGGACCAATAAATTGCCGGGTTATGTTGTTGACAACCGATACTCGTGAATTTGCCAGGCTAATCTGACTTTTGGTGACTATCTTTGGCATCAGAGTTACTCCAGCGCCGTCAGCTATGACGTCGCCAGTACCCAACAGAAATAAGGCAACGTATATCACCGGAATAGCATCTATTTTAGCGGCAATCGCTATGGCCAAGCCTCCAATCGCAATAGTTCTCAGGCTATTGGCTACAGCAAACGCTTTGCGCTTATCAAATCTGTCAATGTATACGCCGCTGATAAAGGAGAACAATAACCAGGGTGCAGTCTGCGCAAAAGGGGCGCATGAAATGAGTAAAGGATTATTCGTTATAGAAGCAACTAGCAATGGACCGGCCGCAAGCAGTACACCGTCGCCGAGGGCTGATACTGCATACGCAATCCAGAGCCTAGAAAAATTTGCGCCTAGTTTATCTCTGGTCTGCATATATCTATGACTATAACAAAAAACTCCTCATAACAGAGGAGTTTAATTCAATCGTGATTGGAGGTCCATCATACTCACTGTCGTAACTGAACTCAAGTTCTACAAGGCTAGGCCAAGCCTTTGCAGTCTATCGGTGAAGTCATCGAAACCTTGGTAGGCAAACGCCGTTATGCCTACTTGCTGTGCCCCAAGTACATTATCAGAATTATCATCTGCAAAAACGATTGCTGAAGCTTCAACACCTGCTTTTGCAATAAGCTCACTAAAGATACGATTCGATGGTTTGGTTGCTCCAACCTCGTGAGAAAAAACGGCTGCGTCAAAGTCGTCGAGGAAGCTAAAGCGTTCCTGTAAACCATTAACACGAGCGGGGAAATTGTTTGAACATACCAATGTTTTGTAGCCCAGCTGCCGGACTCGCTTTATGGTATTAACAACGTTTGAGTCAACTTCGTAGCCAGAAATAAGCAGTTTAACTACCTCGCGAGGAGTCATGTCTAAGCCCCACTGTTCCACCGCCCACGACCAATACTGATCGTCGTTCAACTTCCCGACTTTATATTGAGCATTCATTTCAGGGCTGTCCAGAAAAACCCGCTTGGCTTCACTGGCTGCAACTCCAAGTTCAGCAAGAGAATTCAGAAAATTCTTCTTCCCATTTGGGAAATAGACACCGTCAAGATCAAATGTTATTGCCTCAATCATCTATATTTGCTCCCCCAAAGCTGTTTGAATTTCTTGGTCTTCCAGTCAAAAACGGCAACATCAGGTAAGCCGATGCTGTGATGCAAATCGAGCGCAGATAGCTCGGAATATTTATCTGTAAAGAATGACATCAAATGACCGTGTGTCACGATACCTATGTTCACTGCTTCGTTATGGGATGATGCTATGGTTTCTAGTGCTGATTCAAAACGTGATAGTGCTTCTGTAATTGTTTCACCATCATTAAGACGATCTATCTTGCCAGCATAGTAATTGGCTAGGTTATGCTCATATTCTTCTAGGTCTGTATAAAATTTGCTGGTAAACGAAGTTATTTCAGTTAGATCTTTGTGTACTCGCATGGGCAGGGTATTTGGTTTAGCGAGATACAGCATAGTCTCAATAGCTTTTGTCTGGTCACTAGAGTATATGATCTCTAGTTGCTTTATCGCTTCTGATCCAGCAAGAATATCGGCTTTGTTAAGCCCGTCTTGATCTAGACCCCATAAGAGTATAGACGTCTGCGGGTCGATTTTTGTCTTAGCGTGTTGGATCAAAGTAAACTGCACATCTGTATGATACCAAAGCGACTCGAACTTTATTAACAGATATGAAAAAGCTTCTCAGTTTAGACAGGCTTAGCTACGAACTAAATTGTATCTGATGAATACGACTGGAGGGCCATCGTAGAGCTAGTTACTACTGCGGTGCAGGGTAGTGTGCGGTTGCATATTACCGAATTGTTAGCCATATAGCTCACTGTGTGAACCAATCAGGGCAAAAATTATCAGAGTTTCGCCCTGTATAACATATAGCGCACGAATGTCGCCATTCACATTCATGCTCCAGTAGCCTGCGTATTGGCCTTTGAGAGGATGGACGCGTAACTTTGGAGCTGTTGGGTCAACCATGAAAAGCTGTACACGCTCATCAAACTGGTCTTGAAACTTTTTTGGCAGTTTCTTATATTGCTTCTTGAACTTGGGCAGATACTTGATTGTCATGCTACTATCGCTTAAGATCAGCCAGGAAGTCATCGACGCTAGCGAACTCCTTACTAGCTTTGCCATCTTGGAGTTCTGCCTCAACCTCGGCAATGAGTTTTTCGAGTTTTGGTGTCATCGGTTCAGGCGCATATAGTTCTATTCGTCTGGTGGCAGAAACTTGGCGCAGATAGGCATTCACTAGGCTACTCAAGGTTAAACCAGCGCTTTTAGCGACTTCTTGTGCAGAAGCTTTTACATCTTTATCCAGTTTAACGCTTATGACAGTATTTTTCATACTACTAAGTATATACGCGGTAGGTATTCTGTCAAGCGGTATACCAGCCTTGACACCATTACATCGTCAGACTGTCAGATGCTCTGCTTCATCTGTCAATTCATCAATATGCTTCTTGAACCATTTAATAGTCCCACGGTGTCCCAATATTTGATTTGGTAATAATCTTTATGGGAACATCTGATTTCTGCCACAGGTTGTTAAGTTCAGCCGTGCTAAAGCCACATTTGTTGAATCTTTTACGCACAAAGTAAAACAGTAGCGATGCGAGGGCGACTTTTTCTGAGCGTTTAATGGGGGATAACTGTGTATGGAATAGCCAGCTGTTCATGGTCGTGAATTGTATAACAAAAAAGACCTCTCGAATGAGAAGTCTTTATCATGCTTATGCTTGAAGATCCACCGTAGACGCTGTTGCAGCTGCGTTATGCGTTAATTTGCCAATCACCACCATAGAGCTCACCAACTTGTGAACGGAGTTCCATCACATCCGTTGCCCTTACGCAAAGAACATCAAAATTGCCTTGGTCCCAGTCTATGCTATTGGAAGCCGTGAGATCTACTGCCACCGTTGTTCCATCGCCAAGCAAGTCAAAGTTAATGCGGTGATTACTCCATCCAATTAGCTCATGGGCACCATGATTGGTGCTCATTGTTCCTGAGGCACGACCCGCATCACGTGTCGCCCTTGCGATGGCAGAGCAGTTATTCCCAATTCCGCGTTGCGCAGCAATTATGTGTTGCGTAGCATAGGCTTCGGCACTTTTTGGATCTAGAGGCAAGGCTGAGACCAGATCTAAGAGTAAAATCTCCTTACTCAGTACGGGGAGGAAGCGCTTAACCAGAGCATTGCGATTCGCAAATGCGTCGATCCTTGCCATATTTCTCGTAGAGTACTCGCGAGCAGACTTCGGCATAAAGTAATAATATCATATTTAGTACTATCTTACAAAGTCTTGGAGGGCCAGGAGGGACTCGAACCCTCGACACCCTGCTTAAGAGGCAGGTGCTCTAACCAGCTGAGCTACTGGCCCGAAAAGTGCCGGTGGCACTTTTTGTAGACGCTGAACGAAGTGTCCCACAGTGCAACTATAGTCACTCGCTCGGCGTCCACGTTCATCAAACTTTAGCAAATTACCTCTGTTTTGGCAAGGGCCGAAGGATAGTTTATACTTATACTTACATGAGATCATTGAACGGTAAAGAACTGTCTGGCTTTATCAAGGAACGCCAGGCCCACCAAGTACGTGCCTTGCGTCAGGCCCACGGTATTGCGCCGAAGCTAGCGATCGTAGTGACTATCGATAACCCGGTCACTGAAGTCTACCTAAAACTCAAGCAGCGTTATGGGGCTGACATATTGATCGATGTCGATGTGCACCGGGTCACACAAGCAAGCGTCAGAAACTTACTTAACAAGTTAAGTAATGACCAAACTGTGCATGCTATCATCGTGCAATTGCCCCTAGAGCAGCCTGCCGAAACAGAAGAAATCGTTAACCTAGTGCCGCCCGAAAAGGATGTCGACGGCCTAGGGCAGGGGACGATTTTTGAACCAGCGACGCCGCTAGCTATCTTATGGCTCCTGTCTGGCTATAACATAGATTTGCAAGGCAAAGACGTGCTACTGGTAGGCTATGGCAAGCTGGTCGGTGCACCGCTCGATAAGCTACTCCGTCAGACCGGTGTAACGCCGCGGGTCGTCGATAAAGACACGAAAGACGTGCCGGCTGAAGTCCGGAAAGCTGATGTCATCATTACCGCCACCGGTGTAGCCGGCTTGATACAGTCCGATATGGTCAAGCCAGGCGCCGTGGTCGTAGATGCCGGAGTTGCCAGTGAGGGCGGAAAGACGGTGGGTGACGTAGCCCCTGAAGTTTATGAGCGTGATGATTTGACACTGACGCCGCGCAGAGGTGGTGTCGGGCCACTAACCGTGTGTGCGCTCTTTGACAATGTCATCCGTGCCGCCCAAGCCGTGGCTGATAAGCAGATTCAGGCTGCGGCAGAGCCGACTTCAGCGCCTGTGCTATGAAAATAGGGGTTTTTGACTCTGGTGTCGGCGGTCTGTCGGTCGCCAATGCCATCCAAAAAGCCTTGCCGGATGCAACTGTTTTGCTGCGTGAAGACAAGGCGCATCTGCCCTATGGTATTCGGACACCAGAGGAGATACTGGGTTTTGTGACGCCGATCTTTCAGGAATTAGTTGACGCTGGCTGCCAAGTGATTGTGGTAGCCTGTAACACCGTATCGACCACCCTTATCGGTGCATTACGCCAACGTTTCAGCCTGCCGCTGGTAGCCATCGAGCCAATGATAAAGCCAGCTGCCAGCCTGACGAAGCGTGGGATTATTGCGGTGTGCGCTACGCCTACTACACTAGCCAGCGATCGCTACGCTTGGCTCAAAACCACTTACGCACCCCATCTAACGATTTTAGAGCCGGATTGTAGTGACTGGGCAGTCATGATCGAGGGGCGAGAGATCGACCAAAAAAAGGTAGCCGATCGTATCAGCGAAGTTCTGGCAGCCGGAGCTGACGTGATCGTCTTAGGTTGCACCCATTATCATTGGATTGAAGCGGAGATTACGGCACTTGCCGCCGGCCGCGCACGGGTGTTGCAGCCCGAGCCAGCTATCATCGCCCAGCTCAAACGAGTGCTTGCACAGCTTGCTTAAACTGTTCGCCGCGTACTTTGTAGTTCGCGAACATGTCGAAGCTGGCGCAGGCAGTCGAGAGTAGGACGACATCTCCGGGCTGGGCTGCTGCTCTCGCCGATGCTACAATTTCTGGCATGCTATGGCCGCCCGGGGCGAAAGTCCGAAAGCCGGCCTGCTCTAGCGCAGCCTGAACACGCGGCGCCTGCTCACCGATTAACAAGGCCGTGCGGACATTGCCGCTGACGAGGGCACGGGCTAGTTCGTCATAAGTGGCACCTTTATCGGAGCCGCCCAGTATAACTATCTTGGGTTGCACAAAAGCCTGGATAGCTACTATGGTTGTTTCTGGAGCAGTACCGAAGCTATCGTCATAATAGCTGACACCGTCTAGTTCGCGCACAAACTCCAAACGGTGTGGTAAGCCGCTGAAGCTGGTCAGGACTGAGCGCAGGGCCTCGACATCTTGCGTGATCTGCCACACAGCGGTGACAGCAGCACAGGCATTTTGCCAATTGTGTTGACCCAGCAGCTTGAGCTCATCTGTCCGACAGATCACTTGACTGCTTATGCTAATACACCCGTTGTCAATAGTGGCACCGGGCGAGGCGTAATAAGGGATTTTTTGCCCCAGACCGGCCGCGGCGATTAACCGAGCAGTCTCATTATCAGCAAAGTAAATCGCCATATCACCACGAGATTGGTGGGCGAACAATTGCGATTTTGCTTCGGTATATTCATTGATATCTGGGTGCCAGTTCAAATGTTCTGGTACGACCATCAAACAGACTGCGATAGGTGGTGAGGTCTTGAGGTCGATCAGCTGAAAACTTGACAGTTCCAGTACCACCCAAGAGTCTGGGGTCAATTCTGGCAAAAAAGTCAGGGGCGGTAGGCCAATATTACCACCTAGCTGCACGTCTTTGCCAGCTGCTTCGAGCATCATGGCAATTAAAGTACTGGTAGTACCCTTACCCTTCGTGCCGGTCACACCGATGATGTTACGCGAGGGACTAACTTGCAAGAATTCATTAATCAGCGAGGTTATCTTAGCCTTTACGCTCGGATTTTTCTCTAAAATCTGCTGCGGTCGCAAACCGGCAGTTCGTACCAATAGGTCAAAACGGTCTAAGTTATCAAGGTAGTTTTCGCCCAGAACGCTGGGCACGCCCTCCGGTACTTCTGTCGCTGGGTTCTGATCACAGATGGTGAGTTCGTGTCCTTGGGCAGCAAAGTAATCGAATGAAGCGTGGCCTTCGACGTCGTAACCCAAGATGGCGATTTTCATGTTCCTATTATGACACGGCTTGGCTTATAACGACTGCGCCAGCAGTAACTCCTCGGTAGTAGCTGGGATCGCAATGCCTTATACTGGTAGGAAGTTTTAAGGAGTGCGTTTTGGCTAAAATTAATGAAAATTACCGTAAGCTGCAGGCTGGTTATCTGTTTCCGGAGATTGCCCGTCGGACGCGCGAATTTCACGCGGAGCATCCGGGTGTTGAACTGGTGAAGCTGGGCATCGGTGATACCACCGAGCCACTAACACCAAGTGTGATCAAAGCTCTGCACCACGCAGTTGATAATTTAGCCGATGCGAAAACCTACACTGGCTATGGTATGGAGCAGGGCAATAGTGTGTTACGTCAAGCCCTGGCTGATTATTACCAGCAGTGGGGCGTAGGCTTACGGGCCGACGAAGTTTTCGTCAGCGATGGGGCTAAGCCAGATTCGGCTAATATTCAGTCGATTTTTGCTGATGACAGCGTAATTGCCGTGCAAGATCCGGTCTATCCGGTCTACGTCGATAGTGCTGTTATCGGGGGCAAGACGGGGGTCTATAGTAATGGCCGTTACGAAGGAATTGTGTATATGGAGTGTACAGAGGAGAATGGTTTTTTCCCCGAGGTGCCGCGCCAGCACGCCGATATTATCTACCTTTGTAGTCCAAATAATCCGACGGGGGCGGTCGCGACGCATGCCCAGCTCCGAAGCTTCGTGGATTATGCTCGGCAGCACGATGCGGTTATCATTTTTGACGCGGCCTATGCCGCTTTTATCTCTGACAAAAGTCTGCCGCGGTCGATTTATGAGATCGAAGGAGCTGAAACCTGCGCCATCGAAATCAGCAGTTTCTCCAAACTGGCCGGTTTTACTGGGGTGCGGTTGGGCTGGACGGTTGTGCCACATAAATTGTGCGTGGCGGGTACGCAGCCGGGTGAAGTGCAAGGGCTGTGGAATCGACGTCAATCGACAATGTTTAACGGTGCCTCAAATATCGTACAGTCTGGTGGTGTGGCAGTATTGTCGCCTGAGGGGCAAAAAGAGTCGCAGAAGCTCATCGACTATTATATGGAAAACGCTAAAATCATTCGAGGTGGCTTGCATGATCTGGGCATCGTCGCCTTTGGCGGTGTGAATGCGCCGTATATATGGGCCAAGACGCCGAACGGTCTGGATTCCTGGGAGTTCTTTGATAAATTAATGAACCAGGCGCATGTGGTCTGTACACCGGGTTCTGGCTTTGGTGCCGGCGGCGAAGGTTACTTCCGCCTCAGTGCCTTTGGCGAACGGGCTGACATCCAAAAAGCGGTGGTTAACATGAAACAGGGGTTGCAGCTGTGAGCTCACTAGCTTTTACGAAAATGCACGGCTTGGGTAATGATTTTGTAGTGCTGCAGGGGCCTTTTAGCATTACTACCGAACGGGTCCGCCAGCTTTGTGATCGTCACACAGGTGTCGGTGCCGATGGCTTGCTGGTTATTAGTCCTGCCGGTGATGATATAAAAATGGAGTATTGGAATAACGACGGCTCGACTGCTGAAATGTGTGGCAATGGCTTGCGTTGTGCCGTTCGGTTTGCAGTCGAGAATCAGCTGGTTAGGCCTGGAGAGTTCAGTGTTCAGACAGCCGTCGGGCCGCTGAAAGTTGTGTGGGACGGTGAAGATCCGGAAGCTATCGAAGTGCAAGTTGGCAAGGTCATAGCTGCCACTGATCCAGTTACTGTTTGCGGTCAAACATTTTATGAAGCCAGTGTGGGTAATCCGCACGCTATAACTTTTGTCGACAGTGCAGTTGAGGCACCTGTCACGACACTCGGACCGCAAGTAGAAAAGGACAGCCATTTTCCGAATAAGACGAATGTGGAATTTGCCCAAGTGGTCGAAGGAGATAGGCTACGTTTACGTATTTGGGAACGAGGCGTAGGTGAGACTTTAGCTTGTGGTACGGGTATGGTGGCCGCGGCTACTGTCGCCAGTCGATTAGGCAAAACTAAATTTCCAGTAACTGTCGAAGTGCCCGGAGGTAATGCCACTATCTGGCAGGATGATGAAGGCTATGCCCGCATGCGAGGTCCGGCTGAAGTCGTCTTTAGCGGCAGGTTCGAAGGAGGAAGCACAGTATGAGTCAAAAAGTTGCTGAGCTAAACTTCTTGACCGAAGAGGAAGTTCGCAAGCTGGCTACTCAGGGGACACCTCTTTTTGTCTATTCTCGAGCAGTTATTACAAGATCAGTTGAAGAACTATTGGCTTTTAAGGCACCTTTTGGTCTAAATGTACGCTATGCCATGAAAGCTAACCCTCATCCGCAGATTCTGCAATTGGTGAATTCACTCGGTGTTCAGATTGACGCTAGTTCAGGCTATGAAGTTACTGCAGCTATCGCTGCTGGCATACCGCCGGAGCAGATCCAAATTACTAGCCAGGAATTACCTGATAATTTGCAAGATTTTATAACTCAAGGTGTCCGTTTTACGGCTTGTTCGCTACACCAACTGACTGAGTACGGTATATTGGCACCAGGTAGTAGTGTAGGCGTCCGCATAAATCCCGGCGCCGGCACGGGCTTGAACAATCGCTTAACGACTGGGGGCTACGCAGCAAGTTTTGGTATCTGGTACGAATATATTGACCAAATTCATGACATTGCTCGAAAATACCAGCTGACGATTGATCTGATGCACACGCATGCTGGTACCGGTACTGAGCCAGCCGGTTGGTTAGCGGTAGCTAAGCGAAACTTTGAGCTTTTAGAGCAATTTCCCGATGCGAAAACTACTAGTCTGGGTGGTGGTTTTAAAGTGGGACGAATGCCCCATGAACAAACCGCGAATCTGGCAGGGATCTCTCCGCCGATTGCTCAACTAGTGACTGAATTTGCCGAGAAGACCGGGCGCCGGGTGCGGCTTGAACTAGAACCAGGCTCGTTTTTGGTGGTGGCGGCTGGCACTTTGATCACCAAGATTATTGATACCAAAGATACTGGCTCTGATGGATACAAATTCCTAGTTATTAACGGCGGTATGACGGAGATTTTGCGGCCATCATTATATGGCGCGCAGCATCCGTTGGTAGTTGTCCCGCGGCTCTCGGGTGATGCTACTGAGACTGAGGATTACGCTGTCTCGGGACACTGCTGTGAATCGGGCGATATGCTCACTGTCGTGGCTGGTGATCCAGAAACTTTAGAGCCTCGAAAACTACGCAAGGCTGCGATCGGTGATTATCTTTGTATTGAAGGGGTTGGGGCTTACTGTGCCAGTATGCGGGCTGCAGGCTATAACTCCTTTCCGGTTGCTCAAGAAATCCTGGTAGACTAGCTAGTTTGCTCGGCTAGCCAAGCTTCTATAGAGGTATGGGCCTCACGGACGATAGCCATGTCGGCCATGTCTTTACTACTTAAGGGCAAGCGCAGTTCGGGGGTTTTGATACGGCCCAGGTCGTGCAGCAGGGCTTTCACAGGAACTGGGTTGCTGGCGCAAAACAGGGCATGGATGGCTTGCTGCCAGAGTTCAGTTTCAGTGAAGCTACCAGCTATACATTGCTCGGCGACCTTTTGTACGGCTTCGGGCCACACATTGGCTGCTACGGATACAACGCCTTTGGCACCTAGTTTGGCAAAAGCTGGCAACATTATGTCATCGCCGCTCAATATATGAACATTCGGTGCCGCTGCCAAGTATCCGGTAAAATCTGATTCCGATTCGCTGGCTTCTTTTATTGCCCAAAAATGCGGATGATTCTGCAGCATTTCGACTGTTTTGAATTCTAAACTTTTGGCAGTTCGCCCCGGTATGTTATAGAGCATGCAAGGCTTGTCGGCCGTATCCAGTAATTTTTTAAACCAGCCGTACTGACCATGAATGCCAGGTTTCGCGTACAGCGGAACTACCATGAGGTAGCAAGCAACTGGTAGGTTATTTAAATAATTTACCCACGCTACTTGATCGTTCAAATTTATGCCACCGACTCCTACCATGAGGGGAGTATCAAGGTTAAGGCCGATGGCAAAGTCCAAAATTGCTTTGCGCTCGGCTTCGTCGAGATTCAGAGCTTCGCCGGTGCTGGCTAGGATTGCGATGGCATTTTCGGCGGCGACTTGCGCTCGCAGTAAGGTTTCAAAACTTTCGTAATCGATGCTCCCGTCTTCGTTCATCGGAGTAATGATGGCTGTCCAGACTGGATAGCTGTGTAAGTCGTTCATAATCCAAGTTCCTGTTCCATTATCGTTTGTAGTTCATGTAGGCCTGGCTTGATGTCGCCCTTGACCAGCTTACGGGCTGTCCAGAGGGCGCCCTCGGCGTAGATCCGCCGGTCTTTGGCATGGTGTTCTAGGCTGATATCTTCATAGGGTGTGACTAGTGTCAGTTTATGATCACCGATGACTTCGCCAACCCGCTCACTCGTAATGGTCGATTCCTGGCCAAGCCAGTCCTGCCAGGCTAGGGCAGTGCCGCTTGGGCGATCCAACTTGTGTATGTGGTGGATCTCGTGGAGGTTGTAGTGGTAGTTATCAAAAAGTTTTGGTGCTTGGGACAGCACCTTAATCATGCCGTGGATGAGATTCATGCCCAGACTGAAATTGCCAGCTGTTACCCAGGCGGTGCCTTGAGCCTGCAAACGTTGGTCGATATCATCTGGCCATGCTAGGCCGGTGCTGCCGTTAGCCAGTGGCAAGCCGCTCTTGAGCAGTATTTCTAAGTACTGCATGAAGACCGGGCCGGCTAAGAAAGCGATGATGACGTCATGCTGCCGCAGTGCCTCTAGAGTAGGCGGATTTGCACTATTAAAACTCGTGACGTACTCTTGGCCGTGGGCCTCTATGACCTTACTGCCAGTCTTGCCGGTTCCCAGTAGAGCAATCTTCATACTATTAGCAATTCTATCACTTTTGTAACAGATGTGCACCGAAGGCTTTTTTGGTATGATAGGACGATATGCATAAAGCTACAGTCGGTTTTATAGGTTACCGCGGCATGGTGGGCAGTGTGCTCCTCGAGCGTATGCACGCCGAGAGCGATTTTACTGACATCCAGCCGGTATTTTTCTCTACTTCACAGGCTGGGCAGGCTGGTCCGGTCATGGATGGACAAGCCACCATTTTAGCCGATGCCTATGACCAGACAGCACTGCAGGCGCTGGATGCTATCGTTACCTGCCAAGGCAGCGATTACACCAGGCGAATGCATGATGATCTCCGAGCAAGTGGCTGGCAGGGCTACTGGATTGATGCCGCCAGTGAATTACGGACTAAAGATAGTTCCGTGCTGCTATTGGACCCAGTGAACCGGGCTCAGATCGATCAAGCAATCGCTAGTGGAATTAAAGATTTGATTGGTGCCAACTGCACAGTTTCTACTATGTTACTCGGCCTGAGTGGGCTATTTCAGCAGGATTTAGTAGCGTGGGTCAACCCGGATACGTACCAGGCGGTCTCTGGCGCTGGTGCCAACTATGTCCGAGAATTATTACAGCAGATGAGCCAAGTCGGCCAGGCCGCTGCTGATCTACTAGAGGACCCAGCAGCCAGCCTGCTCGATATCGACCGCCGAGTGTCTGCAGAGCTACGTTCATCGGATTTGCCGACTGAGTACTTCGGCTATCCTATAGCTGCTAATGTTTTACCGTGGATTGACGCCGCTGCCCACCAAGGCCAATCGCGCGAGGAATGGAAAGGCACCCTTGAGACGAATAAGATCTTGGCGACCAAGCAACTGATTCCGGTGGACGGCATCTGTGTGCGGGTTGGCTCTATGCGCTCCCATGCCCAGGCCGTGACTATGAAACTAAAACATGATCTGCCCCTAGCAGAGATTGAGCAATTGATCGGCTCGGCCCATGAATGGGTCGAGGTAATTCCTAATGAACCACAAGCGACCCTGGCACGCCTGACACCTGTCGCTGTCAGTGGCACGTTGCAAATTGCCGTTGGTCGTCTGCGTAAACTACAGCTAGAAGCCGGGGCAACGCACCTTACGGCTTTCGTGGTGGGCGATCAGTTACTATGGGGTGCTGCTGAGCCACTGCGCCGCGCTCTCAATATCGTACTTGGCCGCCTCTAAGAGTGGACTAAAAATGGAGACAAACCCTACCTGATTTGCTCTGAATTACATGATTGTATACTAGCGTGCAACAATTCTTAACTTGTTATGAGATGTTTTTTGACGATGTCTGCCACCTGGCGCGGTGTCATATCGGCCTTCAGAATGATACCACTGACGCCGAGCTGCTTAACAGCAGGAGGGATCTCCTGCTCACCCATGTTAGTCAGGATGATGACAATGACTTTTTTGCCCCATGGTTTGGCGCGTAGTTTAGCGAGCATCTCGTCGCCAGTCATCTCTGGCATCATCAAGTCGAGTAAAATAATATCTGGCTGCATGCTTTCTGCTAATTCTAACCCCAGTCGCCCATTTTCAGCTGTTTCCACCTGATAACCTTCCGCCTCAAATTTGAAGCGGTACATCTGGGAAATTGCCTGATCATCCTCGATGATAGCGACTTTAATCATACTCTCCATGCTACGCAATACACCACGAAGACACAAGGGCAATTGCCCCAACCGAACCATTTATTATATGCTTATGTTTGCCCCTGTAACTAGTGTACGAAGAGTTAGGTTATACGCTTTATGTCCCTCCCCCCCGCTTCTGCCCCGGGACCAGAGAAGCCTCATCTGCCAGAGCCTGGCTATACGGAAGAGATAAAAGATTTAGATGTAACACCAGCTCTGGATGTAGCTCGTCCTCTGGGTTTTGAAGCGCTGCGCCAAGCAACGCTGGTTGCAGTCGGTGCACCGGAATTAAGGGCCTTTAAGCTTACTTCTGAAGCGATGATTTTGGCGGCTAGACAGCTGCAAGCCCGAGCCTATACTGATCACGGATATGTCACTGAACAGGGGCTGAACGACGACGATACGCTAATAGAAGTACTTGATCCGATAGATTTGGTTAGGCAGAATTCTACCTATGTGGGGACGATGAGTCCTACAGAAAAACTTATCGGAGCTATTCGGTTGGTTGAAAAAGCCGACTTTCTGACTCTGCCAACTCTGGCAAAGCTTGTTGAAGCTCGCAGTCCTGACGATCCAATCTTCTCTACCCTTGCTTTTATGAAAGGAGCCAAAGTGTTTGAGGCTTCGGCACTGGGACGGTTATCTGATGGGGAGTTTAGGAGTGATCGGACCGTTATGAGTCGGTTATTATTGGCTATGAGATCCGAGGGAGCACGACGGGGTTTTGAGTACTGCGTGATCGGCGCAGTACCTGAGACGGCCCGATTATTGCGGTTGGCTTACGGCAGTCAGGCTTTCCAGCGCATTGGCGGGAAAACGACCATCATTCACTTGAAAGATGAGGGCTTACGCAAGGGCGGAATAACCCTGGAACCTTACTATGTTGAGCTTGATAAATTTATAGAACAGTGCCTGGAGTACTTTAATAGACGGCCTAATCATCGCCATAGCGTCATGAATATACCGCTGTTTGAAGCTGCACAGAAATTTACGAAAGAGCAACGTCAGATGGGTCAAGATGGTTGATCGAATCAGCACTGTTGTAGGCATTGCCTAGCATGCCTCCTATCCACGAGGGATTAGGTCTTGCCAACAGCGTTTAATAGGGCATAATTAAGAACAACATGCTTTTAGCGCTTGTTTCGGCGGTTTCGTTTTTTTATCTGGCGGTAACCAGCACGATAGTCTTAGTCAAAAACCCCC
>CAYTRU010000011.1:0-26401 GCA_964440265.1 uncultured Candidatus Saccharibacteria bacterium
CGATCATACTAGGCAGCGGCAAGAAACTATTCACGGACGGAATAAAACCGGCGGCGTTTGAGCTAATGGAGTCCAGCATATCACCCAATGGCGTAATCTTTGCCAATTACAAACGAACCGGTGATGTACAGACAGGCTCGATATAGATTGAACGTGACGCCCCGTTTTGCGATCTACCAGAAGCAATAGGGCTACTGCCCAGCAAATCCTAAAGCCTCTCTGTCAACCTGTCCTTGCATCAGCAATGCAAATAGCTTTGCCACCTCTTCTTGGTCTACAAACATGCCTGCCGGTTCATGTAAGTGCAGTGCATCTCTATCGGCGGCAAGTCCTTTGAGGTGCTCTAGTTTATCAAGTGCCGTACCCTCGGACGGAAAAGTTCTTTCGGCAGCGGGCCTTTTCAAGGAATTTGTCATTATACCGTCATCTCGCCAAACGGCAGATCGATTGTTTTTTAGGTAATACGAATGCCACTGGGTGTCGGGCGCCCACACTTCAAGACTCACACCTTTTGCCGCCACAGCACTTATCGCAGCGGGGTCACCCTCGAAAGGAGCGAAGAGCGGCAGATTGCTATTCCCTCCTGTAAGCGGATCGAACTTGGCAAATAATTCATCCATGCCTGCTATGTAAAGTCCTGCCGCGGTGCGTCGCTGCTCATCGGTAATAAGCGCTGTTTCAGGGCCGATTGGTTTGGTAACTCCTCGAATCATTGGTTATTTATAACATATCCAGCCACTGTATTAAACTTCGCATGAATATGAATCACACTTTGGGCATCTCTAGCTTGTCAAAATAGTCTCGACAAATTCTTGAAGGTTACCTCTTGAAACTATCAACAAACTTGTACAGCTCACTTTGGAAGTTAGCGTCAGTGAGATATAGTGACGCTGGTTCAGTGCTCCGTATACGGTTTGGGTAGTTTACGCCGATAAGCACAATACTGCCCTCCTGCTCGAAATAAAAGTCTATCGGTACCTTAAGGACCTCTTCTGAAAAATTTTTGTATGACTCGTAGTACAGGGACTTGTTGGCGGGTGTTTTAACCATGATACAACGCTTGAGTTCAGGCGGCCTTCGAGCTGCTATCTTGGGATTGGCGACTACTCGTCCATCTGGACTACGTGGAGCAGTTCCGGCAGTGGATAGACCGCTCCAATCGCACTTCTCATTATTGTATTTATAAGGCGCTAGAAGCTCGTCGTCGCGAATTACCTGTACCCAGAAAAATGGATTTGGTTCAAAGTGTCTGTCGTACTCCTTTACCTCCTTCTTCTCCTGTGCGATAAAGGCCTGCGATTCGGCATCGAGATAGCCTGGGTAGTTAATAAATCGATATTCACAGGTATACCAGGCTGCTTTTGCATCTTGTTCCGAGCAGCTCGGTGAGCCTCCTTCACCCGATTCTTTGAGCCAGTTGGGCAGATTTGTTGGGAGCAACCTCCAACTGACATCCTTTACGGCCAGGAGTTTTTCGAGCTTGAGCGCCGGTCTTTTATAGACAGCTGCACCCACGCAAACCCCAGCAACGATAAACACCAATAAGCAAATGCCGACAATTTTATTCCGCAGTTGATTGGTCAAAAATGTAGCTAGCAGAAAAATCCCAGCGCCACCAACGATCAGTAAGATAGCCCTGAGAAGCTGCGCGTAGTCCTCTAGGGTCGTTGGCTCGTAGCCGGCTAGAAGTGCATCAAGCCCTCCACCCGTAAATACCTTCTGGCTGAGGTGATACAATGCATACAGAAAAATCAGCGACGTAGAGGCAATAATAAAGGGATGGCGAACGCCCCAACGCTGCAAAAGACGATAGATAATAGGAAGGGCGATCAAATAAAATAAGATGAGTACGTGCTCTGCTCCCCGAAAAATTAGGGCGATATACAGCAGCGCTGCAAAGCCGAGACTCATCACGAGCCCCCATGCCAAAAGCATGACGATCGGCGTGAGGCACCCGAGGGCAGCTATTTTGGCCCAGGGTATCTTATGGGGCATAATCTCCTCTGAAGGTGGGTTGGGGTCGTTTTCTGGTGCCATGAGAGATACTCTTATGCTTAATGATAGCATTTTCCCTGCTTTTTGACGCAACGTTTTTACGTAGCTGCATAATGCATCGACGAGCAATACCAATTGTTCTTACCTTCACCCATGCTATACGCAAAGCAGGTTTCAGAGCTACAGCTACGGATCAAGTCGCTCTGCCGCCAGTTTTGCCGAATCGGCAACCAGACAAAGCGCCATTTCGATCATTTTATTTACGTAGAGTGCCGGGCAACGTATACGATCTGTATGAATAAAACTGTGTCGGTTCTCGGAAGGATCTGGCAAGGGTCCAGCGTGCCGCGGAACACCGAGAACGTCAAAATACATCGTACCATCTGGCAATACGTCGTAAAAATCATCAAACCTTTCAAACTCGTCCTGACGAAGTCCGGCAGCCTGGGTAGCAATCTGCACGAGATCTACTTCGCGCAACTTGGCCGGATCTATTACCTCGCGCAGTAGCGGATCGTATTCTGCAAGTGTATAGGGTTCCGCTGGCCCTTCCCCAAGGTGCAGACCGCGGATTCCACGCCTTGTTATGTCGGAAGCACCGGATATGAGCTGACTAGTTGCCTGCCGCACTGAATCACCAGAAAAAGGGGCAAAGTTTACTACAGGCAGCGGCCCCGATCCTGTCTTCATCGCATTAAAGCGCATCTTCCTAGCAGCACTCAAACTATCCGACACCAGCAATCGGTTTTCTGGAATCGTCCGAACAAGCCTTTCTGCTATCGGGCTTTTGAGCTTGTTGGTCCATTGATACAATTCCCCGAGATGCAGTCCATCGCCTGGCGGGTAATCAAGTCTTGCAGCATACTGCGGGTGAAATGTTGCTATATTGGCTGCTCTGTATGTGATAAATTCGGTCTGCACCTCGGGATTTCGCAATATTTTAGCCAGATCACATGTTGCTTCGCCAATTGCATAATAGCGGTAGGCTTCAAGTTCATTATGGGAAAGTGTTTCAAGATTAGTGGCAAGAGTCTCTATCCGAGAGCTCCAGCACGGCTTGAGTCCATCAATTACAGAGGCTTGCGCAAGGTTCTCTGTAGCTGCCTCATTAAATTCGACCCAACCCTGCGGTTCGCGCATGCCAAAATGCTCACCTAACTGTAGTGTCATATTTAATATTATAACATATAATGACGCGATAGCGACGCCGGTTAAACGTCGTCAGAATGGTGGACATTTCTATAATACTAGGCAATTATGTACCTGATGTCACCAAAACATTTGTAGTAAACGTCGTAAGCGGATTGTTATCATCCGCTGTTTTACTGATACTATCTAGTATGCTGCTCAAGCTAGCTGCTATACGAAAAATTCCGACTTTCTAGGCCGACAGCATCTCCATACTCTACGAGTAGTCGCTCGACTATCGCATGACGACCCGTAAGCTCATTAGTTCTCATCTCGCTGTAGAAACAACCCGGGACGGCCTGAGCTAGTGCCCAAAATCCCAGCAAGGAACGGTTAATGGATATTTTGGTTCTTTGCTCAAATTCATCTATCGCGCTGCCGGCAACTTTTCTGTCTAGCATGGCCGCATGGCGCAACTCGCACTCTGGCGTGCTGGGCTGCATTACCCCAAAATCAATAACTCCTTCGAGGTTTCGATCACGATACTCTCCTCTAAATACCAAATTGCCAGGGTGAAGATCGTTATGCCCAATCATTGTAGGCTTCAATTTGCCCTGTAGCCTAAGCATCTGGTGCATATTCCAAAGCTCATGGACCAGAGCGGCAGTCTGTGGCCTCACCATTGGTGAGCTCCATAAATCAAGTTTTATGCGCGCGAGTATGGCGGGTCGATTCGGGGCTACGAATTTGTCCGTTTCGCACAAAATTTGCGCGTAAGTCTTAAATGACATTGCCGTCGTCATCCAGGCAACAAACTCTCCCATTTTCCGCCCGAGCGTCCTCTTTTCTTCTTCCGAGAAGATGCTTATTCTTTCCCTCCCAAGGGTCTCGCCCCGGACCAAACTAAACGCGACATAAGGAGTTGGACTTAAAACACATTCCTGTAGGCTAGGGATCTCCACGGGTGCTGGTCCGAGGCGTTCCATCTCTGCCACAACAAGTGCCTCACGCAGTACGGCGTGCTCTGCGGTGCGGCCATCCGGTTGCATCGGATACTTCACCGCCAGTCCTTTCTTGTCGAGTATGATTACTTCGCTCATTTCACCACCCATATGGCGTCGCTCCATAGCGGTCGAGCTATTCTGAATATCTGCTAGGGTTATCTTTTCTCTCATCTTTCCTATTTTACATAAAAGGTTCTTCGACACTTAGCTGACTCCTAAATTAATTCAGTAATATATCTCTAAACGAAGGAATAGGTATGTAAATGAAGAAATGTTTTGGTGACATCAGATATATAATTGCCTAATACTATTTTATGATAATCAAATTATGTCTGAATCACTTTCTTATCTTGGGATAGTCCCAGCGCATAGAGTCAATAATGTAACTACGCCCCTAGTCGGCGAGCTCATTCAGGCCATGCAAAGTCTCAATATTCTCCAGATTAGTGGAGTACATAGAGTGCCGAGCATCAGACGCAATAACCCTCACATAATCCACCCGGCAATCGGTGCGCGGGGAAAAGAATATGCTGGATTCCAATATGTTGACACGCCTTTTGAATTAAAAGCGAAGATACCTGGTGCTGCCGGCGTGGAGTTTCCGGTGCATCCCCACGCCAGTAACGAACAACTACGCGTAATATTGCGTCCCGCAGGAGAAGAGATTCCAGTAGGTATACCTGCCTACCGGCCGGAACATGTAACTCTTCGGCAAGAGTTTAAAGTTAAGGATGCTCTTGTCGGGGCCGTGGGCTATAACGCGCTCGTTGCGCAGGTTGGTCCTACACTTGATGACGGCCGCTACCCCGTCGAAGTATTCGGTACTGGCGATAATGAGGCGTTAGAATCGTTGCCATTTAATGAAAAAATGGCGAATACCCTCATGGTGCAAACGTGCTATGTGTTGCTGCGAGACCTCGAGCCGCAATTATTCCAACAATAACAATATAGCCGAACACGACTTTGGTCTGTTTTACAGATAAGGTTTTATTGAAATGTGGAAGTGTCTCTATTGGTGCACTTGACGCACTTTGTTTCGAACACCTGCCGGGATGGCTGGACGTATGAAACCTTGATCGCCTTTGCTTGGGACAAGCGTTCGGTAAGAGGAAAATTTCCGCATTCTGATCAAGTCAGGTTTATAGCGATTTCATTGTTATAATAACCAAGATGAACAAAGCCCTAAAAACCAGCGTAGAAGAAGCCGAACGTCGCATTCGGCAGTACACACTAGAAACCCCTCTCATTCTGTCGCTGCCTTTAAGTAAAAATAGGGCAAATATCTACCTTAAATTGGAAAACGAACAGCATACCGGCTCATTCAAGGCGCGCGGTAGCATGAATAAAATCCTCTCCCTCAGCGATGAGCAGCGTAAAAGTGGCATAGTCACCGCATCTACCGGCAACCATGGTTTAGGCGTGGCCCGCGCCCTCAAAGAAACCGGTGCACAGGGCGTCGTATTTGTACCGGAAAGCGCGGACGCATCGAAGGTAGAGGCCATTGAACAGTACGGCGCTAAAATTCACTATACAAAAGCTGGGCTGTCGGAAACCGAGGCTCACGCCCAGGCCAAGCAATACGCCAAAAACTATAATATGACCTGGATTTCACCATACAACGATTACGATGTAATTGCTGGGCAAGGCACAATTGCCGTCGAACTAGCGCGTCAACTACCCGACATCGACTATGTTTTTGTTACCGTGGGTGGCGGTGGCCTCATATCCGGCATCGCATCTTACTTGCACGCAGCAAGCCCTAGGGCTAAGGTTATTGGCTGTTTACCGGAAAACTCAGCCGAAATGTATTATAGCGTCAAAGCCGGTAAATTTGTGCGCGTGGATAGCAAGCCAACCCTTTCCGATGGCTCTGGCGGTGGATTTGAAGAAGGTTCAATAACCTTCCCGCTCTGCCAGGAACTTGTGAACGATTGGGAGCTTGTGTCGGAAGAGGAAATAAAAGCAGCCGTAAAGTTCATGCTCGATAACCATCACAAACTCGTCGAGGGTGCGGCTGGCGTAGCTGTCGCTGCTTATCTCAGACGTAACGCAGGGCTGGCAGGCAAAAATATAGTCATCCTCATTTGTGGCGGCAATATGGCCACATCGACACTCAAGAAAGTTCTCGCATGACAGATGTTTTAACGCTCAACCAGATTAAAGCTCGGCTCGCCAAAATCGACCCGGCGGTACTTCTACAAAGCATGGAAGACGGTTTTATTGCCTACTCCGAGAAGCAAAGCGTAGTGCCGCCCGCCGGTCATCTTGAGTTCAATAATACTCCGGGCGACGTGCACATTAAGTACGGCTACATTCAGGGCGACGAAGTGTATGTCGTCAAAGTAGCATCAAGTTTTTACAATAATCCAAAGCTCAACTTACCCTCTAGCAATGGCACAATGTTAGTATTTAGCCAGAAAACGGGAGAGCTACAAACAGTGCTCTTAGATGAAGGCTACCTCACCGACCTCCGTACCGCGCTTGCCGGTGCTGTTGTCGCAAAATATCTTGCGCCCAGTAACATCCACGCGATCGGGATTGTTGGCACAGGAACACAAGCCCGGCTTCAGCTCCAATATCTCAAAGAAGTTATAGCGTGCCGAAAAGTCTATGTCTATGGACGTTACGAGGCCAGCATTCAGAAGTACATCGAGGACATGCAGCAGTTTGGTTTTGAAATTATTGGTACACTGGATATAGCCGACATTACGAATAACTGTAACTATATTGTGACCACCACCCCGTCCAAAGAACCTTTAATCACAGCCGAGCAGGTCAGAGCCGGAACACATATAACTGCGATGGGGTCTGACACCCCGGGCAAACAAGAGCTTGACGCCGCTATCTTGGCGAAATCTGACATGCTTGTCGTTGATAGCCTGGACCAGTGCGAGGAATACGGTGAAACCTCCTACGCTTTGCAGCAAAGGTTGGTAGAAACCGACAAGGCAATGGAATTAGGAATGCTGATTAAACGAGGTTTGCGTCGAGAAAACGACGAGCAAATAACTGTCGCAGACCTGACAGGCATGGCCGTACAAGATATTCAAATCGCAAAGCTTATTACTTCGTAATTCAATCTGGCGTTAGAGTACAGGACCAACTTGAACGAGAAGAGCAAGGCGCTAGCCACTTCCTAAATTGAAATGACCATGCTATTCAGAAAGTATCGATTGCAAGAGAGTAAATAGTGACTCTCTATCTGCTGCCCTAAGAGTGGCTATGTGAGCCTTAAGTCTACCCTTGTCTATAACACGCAACTGATCACACGCAACACTGGACTTTTGTCCTAAGACGTCTACGGTCAGCCGAAACGGCCAAGCCTGAATCGTTGAGGTGAGCGGCACAACTATAACAGTTCGGAGATTCTCGTTCATCTCATCTGGAGAAACCACAATACATGGACGAACCTTACGTATCTCCGAACCTTTGACCGGCTCGGGATCAAACCAATAGATAGAACCTTGTTTTGGAAAGCTAGGCATTCTTCTTCTGCCAATCTTCGAAGGACGGGCCATCCCACGGTAAGTCCGCAAGTCCATCATTCCTCGCTTGATCCATATCGCTAAACTCTTCGGCCGGATTACCGTTGGCAATAACGAGGGCCTTTATTTGATCCCTCCAGCCCGCGCGGGGACTAGAAGACTTACTGATTATAATCTTCCCTTGCTTTGCTTCTAGCTTAACTTTGTTGCCAAGGCCACTCATACGAAGCAGTTCCTTAGGCAGCCGAACCGCAACACTATTACCAGAAGTCGTTAGAGATGTATTGATTGTATTCATACGTACATTGTACGTACGCTACATGTGAGTGTCAATAACATTCTTAAGAATAAGGGCTCCAGCCAGTGCAGCGGACTTCCGGAGGCGAAAACGCAAGGACGACACTATCGATCTCATACCGGTAGTAGGCAAACAGCCAGGGATCGAAAAGATGATACTCAATTTAATAAGTAAACTGAGAAGGCACTAAAGATTGCCGGCAGAGCCACGTACTCAGGCGAATTAAGCTTTATTTTTCTATTCTAATTTCGTTTATCCAAAGCTTTTCAGGACGGTTCAACATAAATACTATAACGTCGGCAAGATCGTCTGGTTCGGTAAACGACTCAGTCGAAAAATCATCCCCCGCTTTTTTAAACATATTGGTATTTGTACCGGACTGATAAACGGCGCCGACACGCACCGCACTTTGTTTGGTGTCATTTCTGAGTACATCTGTGAAACCCCGCATGCCCCACTTGCTCGCCGTATAAACGGACTGCCCTTCCTGCGCAGTAACGCCTGACTTAGAAATAACATTGATGATCGATGCACCCGCTTTATCTTTGATTAGTGGAAGTAACGCCTTTGTTAGCAAGATCTGCGAAGTTAGATTCGTGTTAATAACCTGCTCCACCGTCTCGTCATCAAGCGTTTCTAAGCCGCCAACCTTATGCCAGACGCCTGCATTATTTATGAGAATATCTAGATCCTTTATTTTAGAAACAGCTTCTTTTCTCTGATCGGCACTATTAAGGTCAAACACAAGTACCTGTGTCTGCGTGTCACACATGTTCGCTACAGCATTGAGTTTACCTTCATCACGCCCACAAAGGATAAGGTTGTGGCCCTCATTTGCTAGTTTAATTGCAAGGCTCTTACCGATTCCATCACTCGCGCCGGTAATAAGGACTGTTTTCATCATCTAATAATACTGCATTCGTTATCGTTTAAGAAAGCGATGGTGTATCCAACGGTACTAGGCATCGGTGATTGAGCATTTATAACAGGTCGTGCCTTTCGGCTGCCAAGTTGATCGCGGCATGGGTAAACTGCACCATATTGGTGTCGCCGGCGTTTACCGCTGCATGCGCTGGACACTTCATGCGGCTATTTGGCAACTCGCTGTCCTCGAGGTGTGTGTATAGCCAACGGCGCTGCGTGGCGGTTTGACGTAACTGGTGGCGGTCACTCTTCGGGTTTATTACTATATCACCCCTTAGGCGCGAAAGTTTGGGACGCGTCATTTCATAAAAGTGCGAAGAGGCTATGCCTCCCAAAATGAGCGGTGCAATATCATGTGCAGTCTCAACACGCGCGTCTCTAGCTTTTACTTTTTGTCGTACAAATCTCAGTATAAGCTCCATAGTGCTGAGCAGCGCATTAGTGTTTAGGGCGTTATGAATAGCAAGGCCTTCACCAGGGATAGGTAATTTTGGATAAGGGTTGATAAATCGGTTACGGTGTGGCGATTTTGGGGTAATGACAAGCCCGGTTTGACCCAATTCAGAATAGCGCCGCTCCAATGCCGGAAACCACGAACTAGCTGCGTCTGGGCCGGCTGTATGTTTTTGCCGAACATACATTGCACCTTCTGCTTGCAGTCCTTTTAGTTCAAGGCCAAAACGTTTTTTCTGGCTACTTAGGGCTCCGTATCCGATAGGCATCATTGGGTCGCGAAAGCGAGCCTCATTGCCCTCGCCTTCGATTAAATAGTTTCGCTGTAAACCAATTAGAGAACCAACCATTGTGTGCCGCGATAGCTTATTAAAATCGACTGGCGATACGGCCGCAGGATCTACCCCATGCGAAACGATGGCATCAATAAGGCGCTGCTGAATAACATCGGTCCCTACCGTGCCATATTCGTCTAGGGTCGGTAAATCCGGGGCTAACTCCGGAACCAAAGGCATGACTTCGCTACGTGCCTGTCTCAGCACAGGAAGAATAGAACTCATAGTCTCTATATTATATCATGGATCTCATATTTTGTCTATGCGGCCGGGGAATACGGCAGTGTGTTATGGAAATCCCCCGATAATAGGTATTGTGTAAACAAATAGTTTTTCCCGACGATTCTTACTGTTAGCGAGTAATAAAAAGCCCGAACGAAGATTAAAAATATACGCCAAAATAAGAAAATGCCGAATCGTCAGCATCTTCTAATCTATAATTCTAATATGGTGCACTTGATGCACTCTGTTTCGAACACTTGCTCAGATGGATTAGTCCGCTAATGCATCATTTTAATTTGGAGAAATAGATCCAACGCTTAATAGAGTACTGTCCGCTATCTGAACCACCCTTGCCGAAAAGTCACCCGCTTATGCCTATCTTCACCGCGCATATGCTCGGGCTGCGTTTCAGGACATGCCCGATCTACGTGACTATTCGAAGAGCAACATGTGGCTAAAAGAAGTCGTTCCTCGCTTGCAAGCTTTCGCGATTCAGGATGAAGCCCGTCACCTCATCGGTGAGGCCATTGCGAGCCATTACAACCGCATCGCCGATCAGACGCTAAAGCTTCCACACAGTAAAAATGATATCTGGATACCTGCTTATGAAACCACGGATGGGGTTGACCCGATGGGAATCATGGGAGTTACAGCGCGCAGGGTCGTGCTCTCCTCTTATCCTCATCAGGATATCTATAAAGATAACTCCGACGGAGGAAGGACCTACTATCGCATCACGAGTATTGCGCCGCATATAGGATGGACCGTGCCCGGTATCGGCACTGAAGAAACCAGAGCGAATATTTTAGATGCATTTAGTACTACCTTTAATCCTGAGAGGGCCATCAGTTCTCAAACGCTTTTTATAGCAGGAACTGTAACAGTAATGGGGGCTGAGATACCGTTGACTGAGAGTCTGCCCAGCCGAACCATGTAGGCTAAGACTTTGCTGGTTTGTGACGGGAGGCTATGGCAATGAGCTCAGACGCGATAGCCGCCGAAATCTTGAGGCCGAGCGTATCTTCAATCCAGCCATACTGCCCGTTGGTATTAACTTCGAGGAAGATTATCTCGCCGTCCGGCGTCTCAATAAAATCAAAGGCACCAAAACGAAGCCCCATCTTTTTTAGCAGGACGAGACATTTTTTCTGTAAGTCCTTCGGAAATTCCTCGGCTCGAAATTCGACCTTGTTTCTGGCGCGCTGATGCTCACGCCAATCGTTTTTGGCCTCGTCGCTTGTGTAAATAGTGGCAGCGAAGATCCGACTGCCTACTACCGTAACGCGCCATTCACGTCTCTTTGGAATAAAAGGCTGCCAAATCGCCGGGAAGGGTGTGGCATGTGTGGGAAGCGCTGACTCTTTGTTGTCGAGAATGGTAGTGTAGAGGACTTTTGTTTTACGATCATTTTGCTCAAACAGCGGGTACGGTATTTTGGCAATAATCTTTTTGCTGGATACACGACGTATGTCGTCCCAGTCATTACTGAGCGTCGTAGCCGGAATGGTAAAGCCCACAGAAGAGGCGAGCATAAGCTGATGCATTTTGAGCTCGGCTTTACGCATGGCATGGGGTTCGTTGAGCCAGGCCTTGTCTGGGAAGGCAGCGAAAATTCCATCGAGCAAGGCCCTCACATTACTTTGTAAATGAAATCGTCGCAGCGGGTCTCGCGGCTCGATATCGTATAAATCGTTTGGGCGCCGATACCAGAGGGCACCCACGTCGGAAGGCTTGAATGTCAGTCCTTGATAACTCAGAGTTAACGTACCTTTTGTGTCGAGCTGAGTAAGGAGATGTTTTGATTGGTTGACTACTTTATCTGTCTCGAACACGATGGGCGTATAGCCGCGGGCCGTAAGCTCTTGGACTACTCCGTCCACAGATAGATCAGAACCAGATGATGCAATAAGAATATGCCCGAGGCTAATCCTATTCATAGTCGTGATCTGTTTTGCTTGGCCGGCCATCGGCAAAGGTCGTAGTATCCGTGGTTACCTTAACCATATTCGGATCGTTCATTTGCTCTTCTGTTGGGCCTTGTAAATCTTTGGCCAAGACATCAAAAAGCGTTTGTACCGTCTGGGAATCAATGGTGCGGATTGCCTCAATTGAATTCCCATTTGGGTTCAGATCGGGGCTGGGTAAGAGTGGTAGTGTTTCCATATTTCTCCTAGTACAGTAATCTTTAAAGTGTTTATTGTAAGCACGAGATACAAGATTAGCAAGGCTAACTAGCCATTTTTTGTGTTCGTATATGTGGTACAGTGAGTGTCTCTGTCTGAAGTATAGCAATGGGGCATCAACTTGATGAGCGTCACGATGACTCTGCAAAAGTATTAAATGGGCTGGTAAGGGCGATGGCACCCAACCTAGCAGGACAAACAGCTGAAGTACAGCATCTCGCCAACGCTACGGCGGATGTAGAGGTCCAAAGGTTAGCAAGTTAGCTATAGATTTAGCCAGCCACCAAAGTGTTCCCGCCACAGGTGTTGGAAATAGGCCAGTTAGTCGAAAACGACTTTGGCCTGTTTTACAGATAAGGTTTTATTAAGATGTGGAAGCGACTCATTTGGTGCACTTGACGCACTTTGTTTCGAACACCTGTTGGAATGGGCTAGTTTAGACGTTGAATGTTTTAAGGGCCAGTGAACTTTGTAATTCACCTATGTCAAGCTCGGCACGACCATCTATAAAATAGCCGTTTACTTAAAAGGTGAGAAGCGAGGATCTCTGGTTTGATCTGGCGTCCAGTCATCTCCCCTCGCCCAGCTAGGTATAGGAAAATCACCGCCGCCGTATTTATTTAATTCTTTGGCGACATGGACCACCTGGTCGACATCCTGGTAGCCAAGTTGCTGCACGTACACTGATCGCTATCACTCGGACTGCCCGGGTAAGACGTTATTAATGCATCTACCAGAGGGCGTGGAGGAGTAGGAAATTGTGTTCTGGTTGCTGCCCCAACATATAGCTTGCCGTAAGGGTTAGTGGCGGAGGAAATGCGTGAAAATTTTACTATAAAATCAATTTCGGAAGCACCCAATATCCGAGCTGCCCGGGCATGTTGATTTTCGTGAACACGAATAGACTGAGCCCACGAAGGGCTGAGCTCCATTTCGGAACTGACCTCAACCAGCAGCTGCCCCAAATCATCGATGGTAGCCACTCGGACTATGCCCGGACCCTCGCCCACTCCATATATTTCCTCAACCCTTGACAAATGCCGAGCGCTACTAATGGCTTCGCGCAATTCTTCCCTGATCATATCTTATACCATAACATAAAGACTATATCCGTCAATTGTTGTATTATTTTGATTTGTTTTGGCTGCGCGAACTATGGGTTGACAGCTTTTGTGCCCAAAGTATCATGCAAGAAGTCAGACGTGAAACCTGCTAGAGCCGGTGTAATTTTGGAGTATGTAGAGTCTTTTGGCCAATTTTTTAACGGTCCCCTGAGTGTTCCCGGTAGTTCTTGGACCACATTCCAGAGGCTCAGTATGTCAAGATATTCATTGGCTTGTAATCCGGCGGCCCCAGCTGTATTCGCATCAAAGTAATAAAGTTGATTACAGGTTTGTTGCAAACCGTAATATGGATGCCAAGGTACATACACGCAATGATCAGATGACTCGCGTGCCTCAGACAAAACATTCCAGGCCTGTGTCCCGCGGCCTTTTTTATACGGGGCCATACCTTTGGCGACCTGCTTGTCGGCAAATTTATTCATATCTTCCTTGCCAACCACCGGCCGACCATCAATAAGTTTTAGGCCAGGCATCCGCGCCCATTCAGCCACAAGAGGACTCTCCATGGGCGGCTTTCGCGGTTTTTCTGGAATGGATTTATATACAAATTTTTCAAGAGGGTGAGGTATGGGATATGGATCAAAAGAAGGATCGACGGGGTCGAGAGCCAGAAGAAAAGAATCAAGCCAAAATGTATCATCCATCCGCCTTTCTACATGAATCGCTGCTGCACCGATTTCTTGCATAACTTCCGTGACCTTCTTCGCAGGCAGATCTGGATTTTCGTGCAAATAATCTCGCCCTGGCTTTTCAGCATAAGCCATTGCGCTAGCGAGATTAATGTCACCGATGGGCATTTCTTGGTAGGACCCCTGATTAAACATTGTAATCATATTATAACATAATCGTATGCTATTTTGCAACATTACCTGTTGTGGCCAATTCTGTCTCTTGACGAGGCCAGAAATTAGAGACATCTAAACTCAAACCACTAAAAAGGCCCTGCTCTTTTGAGCAAGACTCTTTTAGTGGTGCACTTGATGCACTTTCATTCCAAGACCTTTTGGGATGGATCGCTCAGCTCACTCAAGTTTCTAATAGTAAAAATTAATATTCTTAGTCAGTAATCGTTCTAACCTCATATTGAATTTTTACATATGTATCAGAAGCTCCCCTTGTAGGACCAGCATGAACGTCAAGCAACTTAATTAGTGCGTAGTCGCTACCGTTACGAAATATAACAATGTCTCCGATTGACGCTTCCGCAAAATGGCTACCGTAATCATATGCGCGTGGATCATCAATTTCGTTAAATTCCTGCGCGTATTTTGCTAACGCAACTAGTCCGGGCACACCGGCATTTGCATAGATTGAATCTGCGCCACGCTCACCCCAACCCGTTTGAATTTTATGTTTTTTTGTCTCATCGGTATAGATTATAAAATTCCCACCGTTTTGTTTATGGTCAAACTTAGCACCCCCTGTAGGCCCAATGCCGTATTTAAAATGCTGCATCGCACCTTCATTCAACTGCTTTGCAAGTGTACGATTAGTCTCGTCATAGTCATGAAGCTCCACGCCCGCATCTCTTAGGGCCTTCCATCCCTGCCTGTAAATAGCAGGGTTGATATCGTATGCTCCTATATAGACAGCTTTCACGCCCGCCGCAATTAATTGCTGGGCGCAAGGAACTTTATTTTTACTGACCAGCCTGTTACACGGCTCTAGCGTCACATAAACAGTAGCATTCTTAGGATTTAATCCATTCTTAGCAATAATTTCCAGTGCGCATTGCTCTGCATGTTTGTTATCGCCCTGGCTACCTCGATAAGTCCGCGCAATGAGCTCGCCACCCTTCACAAAAACGACCCCCACCCTCTGTTGATCGTTTGGGCATTTTAATGCTTCCTCGATGGAAATTTGCATATAATGACCATGATTGGACTTCATATTTATATCTTACCCCTGATCTATTTTAAATATTATTCTGATTTCAAAAGATAGATTGATCAAGAAAGCGGCTGAGAATAGTACAGTCAGTAGTTGATGCGCACCCTCTTAGTGGAGGCCATTAGCTAGTCATCATCTTCATCTGACACAAGTTCCAAATGAAATTGTCCTTGAGCATTCCGCCAACATCGCGCTTATCATTTCCGAACTTTTGGTAATCATCTGCTAGGGCTTCAAGATAAGCACCGGAACCAAGCTGTGAGATTGATCTGTAACTTACCTTTTAAAGGTAACATCTTTGAAAAGAATTTTGCCGGTAAACGCAAACCGGTGCGCAGCTTGTTTTCTTAGAGGAATTCCGAAGTAAATATCGTGTATTTTATACTGACCTAATTTAAGGCGGCCCTCAACTTCATTCTTGAAAACTTCCAGATCAAACGGTTTGTTATTTCCTGCCCAATCCTGAAGCACATTGACAAATGCACTGTAGAGCACGTCGCGTTCGGGGGCATCTAACCTCCCTTGGAAGATAAGAGTATAAAGACGCTCACTGTACAGTGAAAAGGCCTTATCAATAGGGTGATCCTTAACCCTTGCGACAACGGCTCTGTCGTAGTAATTCTTAGCTTTTTCAGGCATCAACGACAACGCTCTAGGACTTACAGTAGGTCCAGCGATTTAATCTCGAGCACCTTCATAACACTTTGCAACTTCTCAAACGAAGGATTCTCTTCCCCACGCTCCATACGAGCATAGAAATTAACATGTACGCCAGCGGCTGTAGCGACATCGAGCTGGGTTAGCTTTGCCTTCTCTCTTGCCTGGCGAAGCCGTTCGCCCAATGCCTTACGCGTTCTTTGACTCTCGTCCATATGGGACACTATATCATCTCGAGTCAAAAATATGATCACAACTCGTGTCCTTCAGCACACTTACTTTAAAACCTATCTAAATCAAGCCTGCTTGTCTGAAACTATAATGCCCCTTTTTAGCAATAATTAAATGATCCCCCGGTGGAATACCGAGCAAGATACCCGCCGCGACCAACTGCTGTGTCGTCTCAATATCTTTCCGGCTTGGCCTAGGATCACCCGATGGATGGTTGTGCGCCACAATCACTGAAGCTGCCCGATCTTTCAATGGCCCAGCAAATACCTCACGCGGATGTACAAGCGATGATGTAAGCGTTCCGATTGTTACCACCCTGCGAGCTATGAGTCGATTTCCGCTATCCAAGGATAGGCACACTATGTATTCCTGTTTCTTGGTGCGAATAAACTTGAGATAAGGCAAAACATCCTCGGTCGTATGCAGTGACTTACTCTTGTCCATAAATCACTACCACGCTGTTTCTCGGCATCCAGCTCGTCAGCATATGCAGCTTCTCGCGCTCGAAGCGGTAAGTGACATAGACCATCCGGCAATCGGGTGGAGTGCGTACAAAGTCGTCAGCCGTTGCAAAGGTTATGTCTGCTTCAAGTATGTCTTCTGGTGGCTTAGCCGAAAAACTTTGTTGGCGCATCCACTCCAGATGTATTTCAAGTTGTTCTTTCCGAGCAGGATTGAGCGTACTCGACCTTTCATTCTCTGTTAAGCGAATGAGCCTAAGCCATTGTTTGCGGGTAGACGCTAATAATGTGACTGGCTTGTCGGTGACAACCGCCACCTTTCCGTGTGGACCATGTGCCGCAATATGCCCAGCCAGTTGCTGGGATAGGGGCTTGTTGTTTAGCGAGTACTGTTCGACGAATAGGCCATGCATATTTACCCTCCGGCCTACCGCAAAAAGTACAAAATAAATAGCAGTTGCTGCGACTGCTATAAAGTCGTTTCGTATATTTGCTGTCAGGCTTTCTTATTAGGACGGCGAGAAAACACAGAACCCGCCGCCAGCGGGCTTTCACCCCATGAACCTTTCGGGACATGACCTGACAGATGCTGAACGACGGGATCAGTATCTGTCAGGATTTTAGACCATACCGTACTCAAAAGAATACGGGTTAGATCTTCTGAATTGTCCGCTTTAGAATTCAAAGCTTAGTTTCATAGTAAGACATATAGTCCGTATGGGCAAGTAATTTTACAGATAAAATAATACATATCGTCCGTAGAGTTATTTATGCCAGGCAATTACTCTAGTAATAGATGACCAAAGCCGTTGTAAAAAGATTCGGTAAAAGGGTACGCCAACTCCGATTAGAGCGTGGCCTTACGCAAGAAGCACTTGGCAATAAGTGTGATCTCGATCCGACTTATATTGGACGAATTGAACGCGGCGAACAAAATAGCTCGCTCGTTGTGATAGGAGCAATTGCTAAAGGGCTTGGTGTTTCACTCGAGGAGCTTTTTAAAGGTCTTTAGTCAGTAGCTATAAGTTATAAAACCAGTGCAGGCGGAGGGTGCGGCGCTAACACTGATCTAGTAGAGATTACCGAACATGCATCAATTCATCGACACCCTCATCAACGGTCCGGCTCGCTACACCCAGGAGCATCATCTTGATCCTGTCTGGACGCTGGTTATCGTACTGGGTGCGCTCCTCATTGAATTTGGTACTGTATATCTTCTCTTTCTTTTGACCGTAAAGCTCTTCCAATATGACCGCACCTTCTTTTCAGCCTTTCTGCGTCGTATTGGTATAGGCAAACATGAGATCGAATATACCTTCTTGCAGCTTATCTTCCCATCAGACACCACCGAATCTGCCTATGCCACAGAGCAACTACACATCCTTATGCGTAGCATGAGTACCGTGGCTTTTGGGATCAGCTAGCCGCCCGTAAACAACCGTATTCTTTAGAGCTTGTTGCAACCAAAGACGATGGTATCCGCTATATTATTCGTATCCCGAAATATGAAGCCGAGACGGTCAAGCGCACCCTCATATCCTTCTTGCCGGGTCTTAAAATTAGCGAAACAGAAGATTACTTACCGGAAACTATCGAGACGGGCTGGGGCATCGCCGAATTGAAGTTATGTGGAGACTTCGTGTTGCCCTTGGCTGACCATAAAACCCTCGAAGAACACGATCCGATCGCATATCTCACCGGCCATATGCGCAACCTACTGGCCGGATGAACTTGTCGCTTTCCAGGTTGTTGCCGTACCGGTCTTCAATAACACGCATCCAAATGAACTTCGCCATATCCGCGATACCCAACACCGTATTGCCCTTAGCAAAGAACTGACATCAAAACTGATTGCACATAAAATAGACGTGCGGCGTATTCTTTTGCGTGTATTGTTTGCGCCATTCTGGCTACTGTGGCTCGCTTTTAAGGTGGTCGAACGAAGCAGCGCCTAAGCGAGTAAAGCAGGCAACAACTACGCGTAAACCCAGCATCAAGAATCCAAAAAACAAAGGTTCAGGGAAAGTGCATGAAGGCTAGATCTAAAGCAGCAAAGGGCTAGCTGCGATTTAGTCCGCGAAGCTGTTCAATAATCCCAGCTTCATCTACCTTTGAAAAGTCAGTCGTATCGACTTTAACAAGCGTACCGCCAACACCCAGGGGATTAACGCCTCGCTGAATGTAATTCTCTAGGTTTTGCAAACCGCCCTCACCTTCTATGTGGCTGACATGGCGACTGTCGGTATTAGCACGTTCACGAAAACGCTGGCGTATGGTGTCAGCATCTGCGTAGCAATATATTTGCGCGTATTGGGCACCGTACTTCTCTTGCCATTTTTTGAACTTGGCGTCGTCATAGGCCGGGTTAAATGTACTCTCAACCACCAAAGAATTACCGCAGCGCAATTGTTCCTCAATAATATAGTCCATGATCTTATAACTCGCCGTTCCTGCCTTCATGGATTCTTCGCGGTCTTTCCATCCATAGACGTCGAAGAGCATTACTTTTAAGTCGTCTTTAACAAGAAGAGTGAGACCTAGTTCTTTCGAGATTTTCTTAGCCAAGGTGGTTTTGCCTGAGCCTGGCAAGCCAAGTACTAGAATGAGGGTGGGTTGGTTTTTCATGCGCTCATTCTAGCAGCTACTGCCTGTGCTTAGCTTGAGAGATCGAACTTGACTCTAATATGTCGCAAGTGATCCTCGCCCTTTATCTCTACTTCAATAAGATATGCGGCGTTCGCCATCTGCTTGTGACCGGCATTGAATTGGTCGCCTTCACGCCTGCTAACATGGGGTTTATAGCCATTGCCAACAAATTGCGGCGCAGTATATGTAACGCCAGTGGTATTGAGCAAGTCATGGAGTCGCAAGTGGAGACTTTTTAACTCTTCTGTATTCTCTATCAAATGCACGGCAACTTGTTTTGGCCCGAGCATTGCTGCTTCGCCAAAAATTAGTTCTATTGGCCGTGCTTGCTGAAACAATGGCCTAACGACTTCAGCCAGCTCATCCGGTGACAGATCAGACCAGAAGCGGCTCATGAGGGTTAGGTGCGAAGGTAGTGGGTTATATGTCTTGCCCACAACCATGGTAGTAACTTCGAGCGTAAAAAGATAGAGGCGTTTCATCTGTCAGGATTGTAGCATGATGTGGTAGCATATCTGCATGACAAGAAAAGTAACTGTTCGGGGCATTGTGCTGCACGATGGCAAATTGCTGTGCGTACGGCTTAAGCCCTACAAAGACCACTTAAAGCGCGACAACAGCTACTGGTGCCTGCCCGGTGGCGGCCTAGATGAAGGAGAAGGACTGGTTGCTGGTGTTGAGCGCGAAATGATTGAGGAGACTGGCATCAAGCCAGTGATTGGCAACTTGCTCTACGTGCAGCAATTTACGCATAGCGACAAGGACTACCTGGAATTCTTCTTTCACGTCACCAATAGCGAAGACTACTTGCACATCGATCTTAGCAAGACAACGCATGGCATGGAAGAGATTGAAGAGATCGGGTTCGTAGATCCGGCAACAACGCATATACTACCGGAGTTTTTGAAAACAGAAAACTTAGTTCAGCACGTTGCAGTAGTAGCACAACGAAAGTTATGTCGAGGCTATAAAGATGCATGCACAAAAAGCCCAAGACTTGACAGGTTTTTCACATCAGAATAGTAAAAAGATAGGATCATAGAGATGCCGGAGCTGCACATAGAACATCGCTTGGGAGACGCTAATATTGAAGAGGCGTTGGCTATAAGGCGAGAAGTATTTGTTGAGGACCAGAATGTACCTGAAGAATTAGAGATCGATGGCCTAGATAATGCAGCCGAGCACTACATTGGGTATGTCGATGAACGAGCCGTTTCTACTGCTCGTATACGCCTCGACGACAAAGATGAACACGCTAAAATTGAGCGAGTTTCTGTTTTGTCAAAATATCAAGGCAATGGCTATGGCAAGGCACTCATGGTACATATTTTAAGCGAACTAGAAACTCGTGGGGTAATAGGAGCTCATTTAGAATCTCAGGTGCACGCCCGTAGATTTTATGAACGACTAGGATTTAGTGCAGTGGGCGAAACATTCATGGACGCAGGTATTCCTCACATAAAAATGAAGAAACTATTCTAATAGTTAGTCCAGAAACGTCGCTACATCTTCTCGGGCGCATGAATACCCAAAAGATTGAGGCCAGCTTGCAGAATGTGCATGTAATGTCTCACAAGTCCAACTCTTAGATTTTCGCGCTCATCTCCAACTACTCTGTTGTGCTCATAGAAAATATTAAATTCTTTGCAGAGTTCAAAGAGATAAGAGCATATATGATGTGGCATTAGCTCGACAATAGCGCGGTCAACAACACTTCTGAACTCGGCCATCTTACAGACAAAAATCCTTTCATCTGAGCTTAGTTGGCTGTCAGCGGGTAATTCTCCATGGAAGATGCTCTTACCAACCATAGTGCAAGCTCGAGCATGCGCATATTGAAGATACGGTCCTGTGTTCCCTTCCATAGCCACAGATTGCTTAACGTCAAAGATTGAGTCGGAAGTAAGGCGGTTTCTGAGGAGCGAGTATCGCAGCGCTCCGAGCATCGTGTCTTCGATACCATCGCCTGTCGCTCCACGCTCAGTTACGGCAGCTTGCAGTGTGTCGAATAACCAGGAGACGTTTATTACATCTCCTGTGCGCGAACTCATCTTTCCAGTAGTAAGTTTAACTGTTCCTGTAGAGATGTTGGTTGTTTTTCCAGCTAAACGGGGTGAGGCTAAGCCCGCGGCCTTAAACATTACCTTAAAATATTCTTTTTGCTCTTCGGCAGTTATGATATAGCTCATGTCTGGAGAATAGTCTTGGTCTTTCAACACCATAAGGCCCAGATCACGTGCCTCGTAAAGAGTGGTGCCTCGACTAGCTATGAATACCCTAGTGTGCAAACCATACTTTTCGCCTGGAAATACAATCGCACCTTTGCTTTTCTCGAATACGTCACCGATGTGTGTTTCTACGATTTTTCGCCCTTCAGCATCAGCGTCACTCTCCAGATAGCGCCTTTCAACTGGCTGGCAGCCCAAGCGAGAAAATACCTGGTCAAAATATGTAAAGCTCCAATCTTTGCAAATAGTATATGCCGACTGCAGCTCTGGGTCAGTAAAATGGAAGGTCTGTTTGGTCAACTCTTCTATCTCGGCTTTTGCCGAATCAGATTCTTTATGGGCAGTGGCGCCTTTGGCATACCAGTCACGCAGCCGAGCCGGTCGGTCCTCGGCCCTAACGCTGTTCAATTTTGCTGGAAGGTCTGTCTTATACTCATCCTTGATTGCCCACAAGCTTTTTGCAACATGTAGACCTACGTCACCGTGATAACTCACTCGATGAGTTATCGCACCGCCTGCCTCAAGAAGATTGGCAATCGTATCCGACACAATTGCGTTCATTGCGTGTCCGATATGAATGTCCTTAAAGGGATTGGGGTTATTAGTCTCAATCACAATCTTTTGCCCATAATAAGGCTGAGCGTGAGGCTCGGCTAGGGAGTTGATCAAATATGAATCTTGTAGGCGTATGTTAATAAAGCCTGGGCCAGCAATTTCTATCGTTTGCAGCCAGTTATGCTCAGTCTTAGTTATCTCCTCAATAATAGCGTTCGCCACTTCACGCGGCCGCTTACCCAGATCTTTAGCGATAATCATTGCCACATTGCTAGAGAAATCACCAAATTCCGGTCGCGGCCGGGTAAGTTCTATTTCTTCAAGCTTTTTTCCGAATACGCTCAGAGTGGCTGCATACAATGATTGCTGTATCTGTTCCATATCTGATGATTATACTATTTCTTACTCCATCTAAGCTAGATTTCTTTGAATAGCTCAAAGTGTTCTATTTTAGTTCCTTCTCGAGGCGTAGGAGTAAGGCGCTAATGATCTGAATGGCTTCGTTCATTTGCTCACCATCAATGCACTCATTGATATTATGCGCTACGGCAATGTCTCCGGGTCCAAACATCATAACCCTCCTATAATTACTTGCGTAATAAGAACTGTCTGAGCAGAAAGACACATTTATTGCAGATGCTTCAAATTCGGGCGGAACATAGAAGGTGAAAGGCTCAATGGCGTTGTCTACAAGACGTAGCAATAAAACTAGCCAGTTTTATCCTTCTTTATCACGCTCCAAGGCTAGATTGCTTCAGAGTCGGAATAAAGTGTCCATTTGTCTACTGCCGTCTTGGCGAGATGGGTTTTTGCCTGGCTGTGCCCTTCCGCTTTCGTTGACTTCCATATTGAAAAGCCTTCGGAATCCCAAGGTCGCTTTTCGGTAATCCATTGCTCAGGACGAGGGATTGCAACCATGGGTACTTGCTGGTGCTGTGCTACAACTGCTAACTGCAAGTCAGAAGCGTTCCGCATCGGAAAGTCATCATCAAGACTCAGCCTGATAGTATTACGACTCCACATTGTCGTGGCAGTACCAAGTAAATGTACTTGCCGGGCTCGATCCAGAGGCTCATAGAATCGAAAACGTTCATCGCGAGATTCAACAAAATCTTCCAGCGGATGTAGAAAGGTTGAGCCATGGACGCCTACAATGGCTTTGCCATTTCGCTCGTCAAATTCACGTTTAAGCGTTGCGACATAGTCGTGCGGGTAGCCAAGGTCATCATCGATAGTGAGGTAGTGAGTATAATCTTCTAAGCCTCCTTTACCATCCATCCAATAAAGCTTTCCTTCGGCGCCCAAATCACCACGAGCCTCATTTGAGAGCATCGCTTCTTCGGGACGAAGAAAGCCAGGCACTTCAATGAAGTTGTTAAGATAAACGCGAAGTGCATCAACCTGTGGTCGCATTGTCTCGACCACTTCTTCTAAATAGGGCAAACGATCTGGCATGGTGGCCATTCCGGCAATAATCATAGATCCTCCGTTATATAGTTATTCGTGTTCTCTATAACGCTATGCGGACAATATCGCGAAAGTCTGCAATAACGTGCGTGGGTTTGTGTTCCTTGAGTTTTTCAATATCGTATAATTTTGTATGCTCAGGTGGGAAGAAGAGGATAGAGTCGATACCGGCATTGTTGGCACCGCCAATGTCGCTACTGGAATCACCAACCATTACGGCTTCTTCTTTTGAGGCACCAAATAATTCCAGGGCTTTTTCAATCGCTTCGGGGTGCGGCTTATGTTGCAATACGTCATCCCCGCAAATAACCTGGTCAAATAATTCTCTCAGATGATACTTTCTGAGCAGGGGATCAATCTGGTCGTGACGTGAGGTCGTTACTAGTGCTACTTTCTTGCCAACTTTATGTAGCATTTCCAGAGTTATCAATGCGTCAGGATAGAGCTCAACGTTGGGCACTTCGCGAGTGGCGATTTCGTCAGCTTCACGTACCATGGCGTCAATATCAGCGATACCGAGCGCCTCCATACGCTCTTGAAAAACGGTAAAGTTAGCGCCGATTTCTTCATCACTGAAGGAATGGCCACGCTTTTCGAGGGGCACCTTAAGTGCCTTCAACCAAATATCAAGCGTACGCGCTAAGTTACCATCCCAGTCAAGTAAGATATATTTGTATCGTTTCACTCGACTTATTGTAGCAGGCGCCGCACTGTACACTATTTACCTATGCCCTTATATCGGATGCCCATGTCCAAGATGGCTTCTTTATCTAGACAATTACGCCCATCAAGGACATATCGAATACCGAACCTAGCAAGCGTTTCTGCTGATAGGCTTTGAGTATATTCATCATGAGCAGTGCCTACAAAAAGAGCATCAGCGTGCTCCAGGGTCTCCTCAAAGGTAGGCAGTACAAGAGCACCCTTAATTGCATGCCGATCAGTTCTGACGTAAGGATCATGCACAGCGACAGAGCTAGCTTGCCGTACAAGGTGATAACCGACCTCCACTGATGGCGAGCGACGCATGTCGGCAATGTTTGGCTTGTATGCTAGGCCCATAAGACCGACATTTAAATCTCTAATTTTCTCGCCTTGCAAGTTCATCATTCCAGAAAGCTGGCCCACTGCGTAACGAGGCATTTTATCGTTTAACTCCGCTGCACCATCTAGAAACCGCGTGTCAATCCCATTCTGACGAGCTTTCTTAATGACATAATGGATGTCCTCGGGTATGCAGTGGCCGCCAGGGCCAATACCCGGCTTCGCCAGTTGCAAACCAAACTGATCCACTTTTGACTGCAGGCCCCGAAGCACGTTGTCCATATTCATATCCATTGCGTCACAGATGATTGCAGCACTATTCGCAAGTGCAATCATGACATTACGATGGCTGTTTTCCCAAGATTTTACAAACTCAGCTTCTTCTGTTGAGCCAAGCGGTATAATTTCAGCGTCGACGACTTTTGAGTAGAAGTCGACTGCTCGCTCTGTGCATCTAGGGGTTATACCGCCAACGACACGATTTAAGTTGCCTACAAAGAACCGTTCATTGCCTGGATCAATTCGTTCAGGGCAGTGAGCCAAATGAAAATCCCGCCCAACGATCAGCCCTGATTCGCCTTCAAGAATCGGCAAGACCTCGTCCCTCGTTACTCCCGGGTTCACTGTGCTCTCTAATGAGACGAAGTGCCCAAGGCGCAACTGTCCTGCGATCTGATGAGCAGCTTTGGTTACATAGCTTATGTCGGGTACATTGTTTTCGGTTGGTGTGGGCACACAAACAACAATGTTGTCCACTGCCTGTAGTCCCTCATATGTTGTGGTCGCCTGAAGGGCGGCAGTGCCTGTTCTTTTTAATGCATCATTGAATCGCTCATCATTTACATAGGGTGATTCGCGATTATTGACCATTGTGACTAACTTTTCGTTAAGATCTACACCAGTAACTTCGTAGCCTCTTTCGGCGGCCTGCACCGCCAGAGGTAATCCAACATAGCCTAGGCCTATAACGCCCAACGTTTCAGTCATACGGAATCTCCGTGATTATATTTTATGAGTCATAGATTCAGCTCTCCCGAGCTAAGACCTACATTTTTAACCATTCCCTTTTTATTTAGGCCCTTAAGCTTACCATATGCTGCCCGGGAATTACCCCGCACTTTTTGGCAGCCATACTTTATGCAAACTCTAAAGCTGCCATACCTTAGCTTTGACGGTTTTACTACCATAGTTACTAAGTTGTAGAACAAAGTCGTGATGCTTCTCATCACCTATATTAAATATCTGGCTGACAACTGCGCCCGACGGATCGGGGTCAGGGCTAATCTCGACCAGAAAACCTTTAAATGGCCTTCCTGTGGAGAACGTTCCTAATTTCATTTTTGGTTGAGTTTGAGGCTTAACTTCAAGCGAGCCTATAAAATCGTGCATTCTTAATATCCCCTCCACTTACCCATATGGGTGATTTGTTGATAGGTTTCAAAACTAGATGTCATTCGCTGCGTACTTTCTCAACGCCTGTCTAAGCCGTATAATATAGGTGCGGTAACTGATGACCGCTTGATGTAAAGAAAAACAAAAAGACTACGCTTAGCACTTTAAGCTTGAGAAAATTAAAAAGTAATGATACGATTCGTACCTGGAACAATTGTAAGGGCGAAATGAAGCGATCGCTCATTTTTATGTTACCTCACGAGCAGGGAAACATACAATAGTAATTATTAGGATTGGTTATGTATTAGCGTATGCTCTATTTCAAGAAGGCCGAATTAGCCAAAACCCACCACATATCTGAAAAAACAGTTACCAACTGGATCAGAGAAGCCAAAGATGGCAAGTTAAATCTAGAACTCCACGAAGAACATGGGCGGGCGTGGATAGCCAACACTACGAGAAACATTGAACTTATTGAGCAGCTGGTAGAAAAGCGAAAAAAGTTCCGCAACAGTCGTGGGATTAAGACTATCACGCCAAAGCCTGAGTTTTATGATCTCTACAGTCAGCAACAGATATTTGATCTTACTACTGCCCTGGATATATATCACGAGATAGCTCCTGACTACACTTACTTTGATGGCGGTGCCGAATACTGGGACAAGTATGCTCAACGACT
>CAYTRU010000012.1:0-25618 GCA_964440265.1 uncultured Candidatus Saccharibacteria bacterium
ATATCGCTGCCGCAGAGCTGGCAATTGACGAGAAAAACAAAGAATTTATATCGATTGCCACCCATGAGCTACGAGCACCATTGACTGCTATTATCGGAAATATTGAGCTCTTTAAAGAGACTAATACAGCAAAACTCAATGAGAAAACAGCGCAGAAAATTGAGCAGGCTTACGCTGCCACGACACGCCTTCGAGATCTTGTGAACGATATGCTTGATGTCGCGCGCCTAGAAAGTCGGGAAAATCAGCAACTGCCACTAGAGTCCTTGGATATTACACTAGTTATCAATGATGTTCTAGATGCTATGGCAGTGGTGGCTACTGATGCCAAGATTGACATTGCGTATGATGCTGCACATGCAAAAAATGTGGTAGCTGATAAGCAATTACTACGAATAATTATGAACAACTTCGTATCGAACGCCTTGAAGTATAGTCGCCCGTATGGCAAGGTGACCATATCACATACACTGCAAGGCGGGCACCTTGTGACTACCATTGCCGACACTGGTCTGGGGATTCCCAAAGATCAACAGGCGCATATTTTCGAAAAGTTCTTCCGGGTCAAACTCGAGGATCGAGCCAACATTACTGGGACCGGGCTTGGGATGTATATCGTCAGGCAATACATAGAACAGATGCATGGACATGTATCGTTTACGTCCGTTTATGGTAAAGGAACACAATTTTCCTTTAGCTTGCCGCTGGCACATACTACCACGAGTTTTCAGGAGACCCATTAGGGTCTTTTTCATTTTAAGGCTTGGAAGGCGCTCGTAAGTTTTGAGCAGTAGATTAGCCTTTTGGACTAGGTCTAATAGTAGCCAGGCTGTGGTGAGGTAGCTTTTGTTATAATAATTACGCCAGAGGTAAACTGACTTGATTTTTAAATTCCTTTACATTTTATAGAATTACTAATATGCTACTGGTTAGATACTCATAATAAATAAATTACAAACATACTTATGCAGCCAAATAGCGACCCCAATCAGCAAAGTGTACCACCTCAGCCAGCGCCTATTACCCCTGAAAGCGCACAACCTCTACCTCAGCAAATCTATCAACCTAACCACAGGTCATATAATATGCCTACAGAAGCTCCAGATGGCTTTAAACAGACGGCACAGAAGATTTATATAGTCCTAGTATCCATTTTCTTGGTTATTGCGGGAGGTGATGGCTTATATGCCAATGCCAAGTATAAAAGCTGGAACATATTTATAACTCCCTTTAACATATTGCTTATAGCGTTAGGCTTTGGACTAGTCTACTCGTATGTTATTAAAAGCCGTCCACCTGCCACTAACCAATCAGGCTCAAAGAAAGCCCTTATAATTGTTGGTAATGTAGTTC
This sequence comes from uncultured Candidatus Saccharibacteria bacterium, assembly GCA_964440265.1. GTDB lineage: Bacteria > Patescibacteriota > Saccharimonadia > Saccharimonadales > UBA4665 > CAYMUN01. The sequence goes on from CAYTRU010000012.1 coordinate 1,354, forward strand.
TTATACTAGTAGCGTTGCTGGTGTTAATTGGTGCATTAACTTCCAAAAATGCAAATCCTAGTGGCACAAATGCAGGTAGTAGTTCAGCTTCGCAATCCTCTGTGAATTATACTGACCCCCAATATGGTTTTAAGATTACTTTGCCTCCAGGCTGGACTGTATCTACCCCATCTTCAGGTGAAGCTGCAAGTTTTGCTGCGCCACAGGCAGGCTTAGGGATTAACATTAAGGTTCAACAATGGCAAGGTCAAAGTTTAGCATCTTATATTAGCTCTGGCGAGACAGCGGAAGCTCAGTCGTTTCAGAATTATAAACAGCTAGGACAAGACCAAGCAGAAGTTATAAATGGTTTACCCGCTGACCTTATAACCTTTTCAGGTACGCCGCCAGGACAAAGCCTTAACCTTACAAACACTCAACTAATTTTAATAGACGAGTCAAAAAATCTAGTTTATGGAATTACTGGGGTGAGTTCAAGTTCTACATGGTCACAAAATCAGAGTAGTGTACAGAAGGCTTTGCTGAGTTTTCAGCCCTAGATAAAGTGCAAGTATGCCACCCCGAGCAAACTCTCCGCTAATTGCTATGCCGGGAACTTTTACTCAGAGAGCATACAATAACCAGTTTAAAGGCTCCGGTAGAAATATATACCTGTCTTTCATAGTCTTCTCTTTAGCTACTTTTATTTTTGCTCCATTTTGTTGGTTTTTCATATGGCGTATGTTACGAAGAAAGTTAGTTGTAACAACCGATGGCATAACAATCCACTATGCCTTTCACAAAAAGCGTTTAGGCTGGAATGAACTTGCAGGTTTTGGGTATGACGAACGTGATTTTATGAACGCACCTATAGCTTATGGGGTTGATGGCAAGAAATATAGAATTAGCATGGCTTTTAAGTTGTGCCCTCAAAAGATTGGCTGGAGAACAAACTATATTGTAGACTCAGCAGATGTACTTAATCAGGCTACATTTTCAGAACTGCAAACTGCGCTCGCCATTAATAGAAATGATACTGTTTCAGTGCCGCAAACTACTGTAGCACTTTTGCAAAATGTCGCTGTACCCGTCAGCTCATTAAGCACTCCTGTTGCGCAACCAGATGCTTCGCAGCCAATTAGTGCAGCTAATCTTCAACACGTTATGCGAGGCGGCAAGATAAGCCAATCAAATTTGGCTGAAATTGTATATGAATGGCAAACAAGCAAAATAGTTAAACTTGGTGGCTCAATACTATATCTTTTTTGGACGGGAGTTATCGCAGGAGTTTATCATGTTGCAGGTTTAGTAGCCTGGGCAATACTTACCATTGCAATATTTATTGATTACAAGTGGTACAAACGCACTAAGTCTAACCTTGCTTGGTATATCTTACAGAGTTTAGTTGGAATTATTGTATTGGTATTAATTGGATTTGCAATAGCCGGACATTACTACGTACCGTAAAGTCAAGACTCCTTAAAGAGTACAGTCAGTAATCCTAAAAAAACACTTATGGTTGTGTAGAAGTGCTCAAGAATTACAAGTTGAAACTTAACCATGCCATCATCATATCAAAATAAAAAGACTTTACAGGAAGTCTTTTCTTTAGTGCTTATGCTTGGCTCCGGGGACTGGATTCGAACCAGCGACCTAGTGGTTAACAGCCACCCGCTCTACCGCTGAGCTACCCCGGAATAGTGTATTTGAACTCCGCGAATTATAGCTTATCTGGCTGGCTCTCACAAGGCGCCTGCTTTAACCTGTTTGTAAAGAATAGCTTTCCTAGCTGCCAATGGCGATCGTGGTGCCGCCGACTTTCTCAGCGAAGAAGCTGTCGTGGGAGATGTAGATGACGGCACCGTGGTAGCGGGCGAGGGCGTCTTCTAACTCTTCGATACTAGGGAGGTCGAGGTGATTGGTTGGTTCGTCGAGGATCAACAGTAGCGGCTCGCTGAGCAGCATGCGGATCAGTTGAAAGCGGGCTTTTTGACCGCCGCTGAGACGTGCAATCGGCGTGTCACCATCAGTGGCCGGATTGAAGAGATATTCACTGAGCAGTTGCTTGACCATTTGGTCACTGACCGGGACGTCTTTGTCGAAATGCGATTGCTCGATGGCTTCGCGCAGTTTCATAGGTAGGTATTTAGCATCGATTTCTTGTTCGTAGAGCCCGATCTTTAGATCTTTTTCGACGGCGATAGTACCAGCAAAGACCTTAGCCGAGGTGGGCTCGCGGTGGGCTTGTGCCATGATGGCACCAACGAGTGTCGTCTTGCCGGCACCATTGCGTCCATGCAAGCGGATGCGTTCGCCTTCATGTAGCGACAGATTTATACCATGGAAGAGCGGTGTGTCGCCGTAGCCTAGGCTGAGGCCGCGGGCTTCAACGAGCAAACGAGACGAACGACTATCACTCGATTTCGTCGTCAACTGGATGTTTTTGGCTTTGTAATGCTGGTAGGCCGAGGCAAGCTTTGGGTTAAGGTCTTCGGCGCTGTCGCGGTCGATCCAGAAGGACGGTTTTTCAGCTACCGATAGTTTGGCGAGCTCGGCGGCGGCTTTTTGCTCCTGCGATTTAAAACGCTTGATAGTGCCCGGGTCGCGGGCTTTTTCTTTCATGCGGCGAAAGCGGATCACATCGGCCGTCAGGTTCTGGATGCGCCGTTGCACCAAATCGTACTCGTTGACTTGCGAGGTAATCTGGTTTTTATTGATATTCAGATACTGCTGGTAATTGCCCTTGAAACTATAGGCTTGGCCGTCACGGATCTCGATGATCTTGTCGACGTGACGCAACACATCACGGTCGTGGGTGATGACCATGACGGCCTCATCGGTGGCCGTGAACCACTTGATAAAAGCTTGCTTGGCGACATAGTCCATATGGTTGGTCGGCTCGTCAATGAGCGCCAGGTGACCGCGGGCTCGCTGGACTTTGATGAGCTCCACCATTCGTTTCTGTCCACCACTCAGTTCGGCTAATGGTGCCTCAAGCTTGGTTGGGTCGAGCTGGTAGTCCTGAAAAGCTTGAGTTAATTCGTCTTCGATCTGAAAATAGCCTAGGTGATTGAAACGCTCCAGAGCGTCGCTGTAGGTTTGCATTTTGCGGGTGTCGTCACCCATGTGTGCCGGGTAGGTTTGGAGAATGTGGTGTAGTTTGGCAAATTCCGGTAGGTCACCCTGTATATAGTCTAAGACAGATTTCGTTTCGTGGCCGTGGTGCTCTTGGCGACTGGCGATTACCACGGTACTCTGCTTGATGCTGACCTCGCCTTGAAAATCGTCGTCTTCACCGGTAATAATGTGCAGCAATGTAGACTTACCAGTTCCGTTCCGGCCGATGAGGCCAACTTTTTCGCCCGGCTGCACATCAAACTTCAGGTCCGTATAGAGGACCTTATCGCCAAAAGACTTTTCGGATATATCGAGGGAAAGCAGCATAAGAGTTTATTAAGCGTACAGGTAGTAGCTACGCCTGTCCACCTCTTTGGATTTTATTGAATGTGGCTAGGGCTCGCCGGCGCTGTAAGATTTTGAAAGCCGTTTCCAGATCAGGCTCACCAGTCAAGAGTTTTGCCATGGAGAGATACTCCCGTAGTGCCTGACGAATAATTTCGCTGCGCTTCGTGTGCTGCTCGCTGGCGATGTTGTCTATTTGCTCGAGGAGACTAGGCTCAATCGTTAAAGTGATCTTGATGCCGGGAGGTTGATGGTGGCCCATGTTGCTACTGGGTGGTTCCTTGTTTACAGTGTTTATAAGGGGGTGTAAAATCGTCCATCTTTTGACACCAAAATACAGCTGATTTTACGTAAGGTCAAAAACCATGTGCGTCAGTTTAAGATTAATCTAATAACTCGTCCAAAAAACGAGGGTGAGTTTAGCGGGCTGACTTCATCTCGGCTTGGGCGCGGCGGCTATCGTCGCGGGCTTTCAGCGTCTGGCGTTTATCGTACAGTTTTTTGCCGCGGCCCATCGAGATGCGCATCTTTATGAAACGTCCACCGGTCAGGATCTCTAGTGGTACGATGGTTTTGCCTTGCTGTTTGGCGGCCACCAGAGCGCTGATCTCGCGGCGTTTCGCTAAGACTTTGCGGGCCCGGGTCTGATCTGATTCATCGATCGGTATGCCATTTGTGCCGGCAATCGTAGCGTTTATCAGCCACAATTCATCATTTTTAACGGTAACATAGGCGCCCCGCAAATGTCCGTGCCCCATCCGCAGACTCTTCGTCTCGGCACCGGACAGCTGCAAACCCACCACCAAAGAATCGCCGAGCTCGTAATCATGCCGCGCTCGCCGATTGGAAATCGTCTTTTTAGGTTGCTTCGCTTTCTTCTTAGCCATAGGAGTTAGTATGCCCGAAAGTGGCCCGGGAAGCTACTGCTGTCCGCTGAATTCTTGCTGAGCGACATTCCAGAGGCTGGGGTCGTGGAGGACTTGTTTGCGGTAGTACCAGTATTCGGCTCCCCATAGGTCGATACTGCGCATGCCAGTGTCTTTTGCAAACTTAATGTTGGCCTGCAAACGCTCGGGGCTGATCGATTTGTTTTGTTCGGCAAGCGAGGTATGCTGGATGGCCTGACCGTGTGGAGGCCAAGCTTCGGCTTGCAGTTCGTGAATAACTGAGTCGCGCCCCGTCAGGATTTTCTCGGTGCCAGCCAAGAACGCGTAATACCATGACGGCAGCGGATACGTAAAGTAACGGTGTGTCAGCCCAGCGTCCCACACTCGGCGATACATCGACATGCCGATCACGCCACCCCGTGGTTCGCCAAGGGGCACTGCCGGCAAATTATCACTGCGCGACACGATAATCGGATGCTTGGAATCCAGCGAACTCACCAAGTTGAATTCGCTCACCAGCCGGCTACGGTCAAAGTTCTTGCAGGTGCCAAAATTCTTTAGGAAAAATTCATTTTCCAACTGATAACTTTCCAAACTGGGCGAGTTTTTATAGCGCTCGATTACCTTTTGCATAAAGCTGGTTAGCTGCGGTTGCCAGGCACTAACCGGTTCATTTTCGGCCCACTTTGGCATATGACATTCCGGCCAGCGCGGTTGGCGGAGACCTATCGATAGGCTGATCTTGGCGTGCTTGGCCTCAGCTTTTTTAAACTGCCAATCTAGCTGACTGAAATCATACTGGCCAGGCGCCGGCTCCATGTCGCTCCAGTAACTAACTAGACGAAATTGCCTTACGCCAATGCCCAACAAACCATCCATAGTCTCCTGAGGATTGATGCCTAAGCTGGTAGCATAGTCAGGGATAAAACTGACCCCCAAATGTAGCGGTTTACCAGCTTGACTGTGAATGTACCACTCGGCAATGCCGTACATGGTGCCCACGCTCAGAGCCACCACCATAGCTATAATAGTAACCGTTTTATGCCACCAGTTTTTTTGCCAGTAGCGTAGCAGCCAACACCACAGGTGTTTTAACGGTCGGGCGATGTGCAATGGTGGACGCTTTGACATATAATAAGCAGACGTTTCATGAATGTAAGTATCGTCATCCCAGTATACAACGAAGCCGAACATCTCGGTGCCTGTTTGGAAGCGATCGCTTGCCAGACGGTCCGAGCCTATGAAGTTATTATAGTAGATAACAATTCCACTGATGGCACGGTGGCTATCGCTGAGCGCTACCCCTTTGTGCGGGTATTGCACGAGTCGCGTCAAGGGGTAGTGTATGCCCGTGATCGAGGCTTTGACGCTGCCGGCGGCGAGATCATCGGCCGGCTAGATGCCGACAGCTTGATGGCCCCCGACTGGGTAGCCAGTGTCCAGGGTCTTTTTGCAGAAGACCCGGACCTGACGGCTGTTACTGGCCAAGTACGCTACTATGGCCTGGCCCTCAGCGGGGTGCTCGACTTCTTTGATCTGTGTATTCGCCGTCGCATGGCTCGCTTGCTGGCGCACGAGGTTGCCATGCAGGGTGCCAATATGGCGGTGCGTCGCTCGGCCTGGCAGCAGGTGGAGCCCCAGCTTTGCCGCCGTAGTGGCTTACACGAGGACCACGATCTAGGTATCCATTTGGCTGCTCAGGGTCGTAAAGTGACCTTCGACGAGCGGTTAGTCGCTGCTATCGATTGTCGCCGTGTGGAGTCCAGTTGGCGCGAATTTTGCCGCTACGTTTGGCTTAGCCCCCAGACGTATGCTCGGCACGGCTTAAAAAGCCGTCGCCACATGTATCCCGTCGTCGGTTTGGCCATAGCCTGTCACTTACCCCTCAAGCTGCTCTATCGTGGCTACAATGCCCAAACCGAACGTTTTTCATGGCGCCAATTAGTGAATGGTCCGGTGACGGTTCGGGTAAACCCTGGCACGTTTGTCGACTAGGGCGTAGAGCGGCCTTTCAGTCGCCTTGCGTGTTAGAAATATAGCCACCACCACTGGTCGCTGTAGGGTGACAATTGCCCCACAGACCCTTATGCGTAGCCATGGCCGCTGCCTCGTCGCTCGCAAATTGCTCTGATTTGGTGAAGGGAAAATAGGGGTAGTAAAAACCATAGCCATTTTGGATGAGTTTTTCATTGACTAAGGTACCGTCAGGCAAATACACGTAACGTAGCAGGCGGTCATAGCGGTCGCGATCGGTTGAGAGTGAATCAGACACCAGCCGCACCTGGTTCTGGCCGATTGTGGCTTGAGTAAAAGCGGCCGCTGCCGGACCGTAACACTGGACAGGAGTGTTTGGCTTGTGGGTTTCCGGCGTGTCAACCCCGATGAACCGTACCTTTTCGACGTGACCATTCATGGTGACTGCGATGGTGTCACCGTCTACGAAATGAGCGACTGCGTACAGACCTGGTTGGTTCGCAGTCACTTGCTCCCCTGTTTGGGTGAGCGAGAACCAGCCGGCCTGTTGAGCTAGCAAGCCAGCGCCCGTCAGTACCAGCAGTACAATTGCCAGCCAGCCGCGCTGTCCCCTATATCGAAACTGTCGAAACCCAGATAGTCGCGTCATACCTTTCTAAGTAACGACATCACGGTCTGGCTGTCAAAGTTCGCTCCATCGATTTTAATAGTTTTTTCATCTTTTCGGGGTGGTTCCAGCTTGGTCACGATAGCCTCAAATCGCTTCTCCGACATAGGCGCATTATAGCCATTGCGTCCCACGGGAGCATGCACGGCCCGTTCTTTGGCAAGCGCCTTGGGGATAGTGATCCAAATAACGACTGTCTTAGCACCCTGTTTATCAGCGATATGGCGCAGTTTGCGGCGGTCGGCGTAAAAGTTGAAATTGGTATCAAAAACGACACTCTGCCCAGCCGCTAACAGCTCCTGCGTTTGATGATTTAATTCGTCATATAGCCGCACGCTCTCAGCTTCGGAGTGTGTCGGTTGCGGAAACAGCTTATGTCGTTCATAGTCGGACCATAAATGCACCGCCCCGGTTTTTGCGGCAATTATCCGTGATACCTTGGTCTTACCGGCTCCAGGGTAGCCGATCAATAGGTATAAGGTCGGTGCGTGCATACCGTCCAGTGTAGCGCGCCTGCTTAAAAATCGATACCTTTGTTGGCTAGAAATTTATCATCGAAGTGATGCTTGAGTTTTGTCATTTCGGTGGCAATATCCACCTGACTCAGGAGTTTCTGGGGAAAGTCGCGTCCGGTCAAGCATAGGCTGGTAGTAGGGCTGTGGGCTTTCAGCAGGGCCTGCAGCTGGCCTTCCGTAAGGAGGCCGTCATGGACAGCATTGTTAATTTCGTCGCAGATGACGAGGTCGTAGTCGCCGCTGGAGGCACACTGCAGGGCTTCTTTGTATGTCTCTAGGGCCGCCTGACGGTGTTGCTTCTCTGTAATATGCTGCTCGCTCAGCTCCCCGGCCTGAAAAAAGCCCTTACCACCCTTGTAAAAGTACAACTGGTCCTTGTAGAGCGGCTGGATATCACGAATAAAGACATGCTCGCTGACGCCCCAGTACTTGATGAACTGGATAAACGCCACGCGCCAACGGTTGCCCAGGGCTCGCGTTAAGAGGCCCAGGCTGGCCGTCGTCTTGCCTTTGCCCTCACCGGTGTAAACCACTACCACCGCATCCTTCGTCTGAAAATCCTCAAAAGCCATATACTACCAGTGTACCCCACTAGTAATTAGAAACGCAGGCGAGAGCTTATGTCAGCTGGTGGGTTTTGAGGGCAGCGTCGATGCGCGGGCGATCAAAGCCGACGATGATGTCGCCACCGATGTCAAGCACGGGAATGCCGCGCTGTCCAGATTTTTCGACAGTTTCTTGAGCGGCGGAGGGGTCTTTATCGACGTCTTTTATTACATACTTGACGCCTAGTTTGTCGAGGTAATCTTTGGCGGCATGGCAAAAGCTGCACCAGACGGCACTGTAGATTGTAACGGTTGAGGCAGCATCACTCATTACGTACTATTATACCAGACTCAATCAAGGCGAGCTAGGACTTGCGTGATATATATCACATCTGCTATACTTACCAAGGAATGCAAAAGACCAAATCGATCATAAAACAGAATAGTCAGAGTACGGTGTTTGTCAGTATGGCCCTCGACATGAGTTGGCGCTTAGCCATCGTAGTGCTGGTGCCGATTATAGGTGGCTTTAAACTTGACGAGGTACTACACCTGACGCCGCTACTCACGATTACGGGTTTTGTGCTGGCAATGGGCGGCATGGCGCTGGTCTTGTGGCGGATGCTTAGAGAGGCTAGCGAGATCACGATACCGAAGCCGAAAATTACTAATCCGAAAAGCGGTACCCGGAAGCAGGAGAAGTCGGCATGAACTTGCTAGCACAGTTTGGGGACGCTGCCGGTCCGACGGTACATGTGGCGCCGCACGGTGTCTTTGAGCTTGGCGGATTCAGTATCACCAACTCTATCTTGTATGGTTGGGCTTGTGCGTTAGTAATTATAGTTTTGCTGATCTGGGTAGCCCGACGAGTAACCGTTAAGCCTCGAGGTGGTCTGGTGCAGTTTATCGAAGTCGGTGTCGATTTTATCTCGAACCTCGTCGAGAATGCCTTTGAGCATAAACGGATTGGGCGCAAGTATGTGCCATTTTTTGTGACGCTGTTTTTTTTCATCTTGCTTAATAATTGGCTTGGTTTGCTGCCTATTGTCGGTGAGGGCTTTCACGCTGGAGAGAATCCATTATTGAGGCCCTTTACTGGCGACTTGAACGGTACGCTGGCTATCGGTGTGGTGACCATGCTGCTGGTGTATGGGGCCTCGATCAAAGAGTCCGGTGGGCCACTGAAGTACTTGCGACACTTCTTTATTGGCAACCCGCTGAATCCGCTCTATTTTGTGATTGGTTTGCTAGAGATGTTTACCGATCTGACGCGCGTGCTGAGCCTATCGCTTCGATTGTTTCTGAATATTACTATCGGTGAAATCGTGATTTCTGTGTTTGCCTACCTGGGTCATGTGGCCGCGCCGCTGACCGCCCTGCCCTTTACGTTGCTGGAGATTTTGGTAGCTGCCTTGCAAGCCTACATCTTTACTATTTTGGCTACCATGTACCTCGCGATTGCCGTCAATCATGCCGCTGAGCATGACACTGGCGAAAACTTGACCGAGGATGACGTTCCTGAAACAATAGGGGTAGAAGCTACCGGGAGGGTTCATGGGCAGGCTTAAGCGTGGTAAGGATCAAATTAACGTACAGTATAAGGAGTTAAGTAACTAGTATGATATTTGCAGACGCAGTTAACACAGCAATTATTGGTAAAGGACTTATGATCGGCGGTGGCTTTATCGGCCCGGCCATCGGCATCGGTTTAATCGGTGGTAATTATTTGCAGGCAGTCGGGCGCAATCCAGAAGCTGCCAAGTTTCTCGGCCAAGCCTTGATCTTTGTAGCTATCGTGGAGCTCTTTGGCTTACTGGCCTTTGCCTCAATATTTATCGTCAAATAGGAATTTTTAAGATACGATATGCTATTATTCCCCGCACATTTCGCTGAAAGTTCATCAGGGCTGGGTGCTTTAGGCGTTGACGGCAAGGCCTTTGTCATCCAGCTGATTACGTTTGTACTAGCCTACTTCGTTTTGCGTCGTTATGCGTTTAGCCCTATCTTAAAGGTCCTGAAGGAGCGACGCGAGACTATTGAAGGCGGCGTCAAATTAGGTGAGTCTATGAGGCAGGAAAAGGCAGCTTTTGAGCAGAAAGTAAGTGTTTTGTTACAGGAGGCCCGTCAGCAGGCCGACGCTATTATTGCCGGTGCTCAAGACACGGCCCGTGACACCGTGCGGGAAGCCGAAGAAAAAGCCAAGCAAAAAGCGACTGGCATACTGAAAGATGCCGAAAGCCGGATTGCCCAAGAAGCGGCCCGCGTGCGTCAACAGCTCGATAAGGAGCTGGTCAATTTAGTGGCTGAAGCCACCGAAGCGGTCCTCGAGGAAAAAGTCGATGCTCAGAAAGATGCTGGTCTGATCGAGCGAGCCCTGAAAGGTAGTACTGCGTCATGAGCGGCATCCAAAAACTACCACGCGACCAGATCGCTGCAGTAATCGCCAAGCGTTCGCTGGTACCAGCAGATGGGCCTGACCTAGCTCGGGAAGTTGCCGCCTACTTGCTTGCTGAGCATCGTACTGCTGATGTGGAATCATTAGTCCGTGATGTCTGGCAGTATCGGGCCGACCACGGTCTAGTGGAAGTGCGGGTCACTAGCGCCTTTGCATTGAGCGATAAGCTCCGAACCGCCATAAAAGCGCAAGTGCAAAAGCTTTACCCAGCAGTGAAGCAGGTTATCATAAGCGAACAGCGCGACCCATCGATCATCGGTGGCATTCGTCTGGAGCTGGCCAACCAACAACTGGACGCCAGTCTGCGTGCCAAGCTCAATCATTTTAAGCAATTAACGGCAGTGGGAAAGGATTAACCTAACGTGGCTGAACTACCGACCTTATCTATCAAGGAGTTATCGAGTGATATCCGGGCGGCTATCGCCGAACTAAAGGCTCGACCGGAGCTCGAAGATGTCGGGGTGGTGACTCGTGTCGGTGACGGCATTGCCTGGATTTATGGATTGAGTGGAGCTGGTTACAACGAGATGCTGGATATCGAAGGGGCTGATGGTCAATCTGTCACGGCTTTTGCCTTGAATCTTGGTGAGGATGAAATTGGTGCGGTGCTGCTGGGCGATGACAAGGCCGTCAAAGCTGGTGCCAAAGTCCGCTTGAGTGGCCAGGTGCTGGAAGTGCCGGTCGGACCAGAGTTAGTCGGTCGCGTGGTAGATCCTCTGGGTAATGCGTTAGATGGCGGTGAGCCGATCAAGACGCAGCAAACTAGTCGGGTAGAACGCCCGGCACCCGGTGTGCTGGACCGCAAAAGTGTCCATGAGCCGATGATGACTGGTCTAGTCGCCATTGATGCTATGGTGCCGATCGGCCGTGGCCAGCGTGAGCTTATTATCGGTGATCGCCAGACTGGTAAGACGGCAATTGCTGTTGACACGATGGTGAATCAGGCCCGCCAAAAAACCGGTGTTATTAATGTCTATGTAGCCATCGGCCAGAAGTTATCGAAGATCGCCGCCTTGCAGGAACGCCTCAAGCGCGAGGGGGTCATGGATCAGACAATTATCGTGGCCACCAGCCCGGCCGATCCGGCTGCCATGCTGTATTTGGCACCGTATGCTGGGGCTGCCATGGGCGAATATTTTCGAGATAACAAGCAGCACGCGCTGATAATTTACGATGACTTGACGAAACACGCGGCGGCCTATCGTCAGATGTCGTTGCTCTTGCGCCGTCCCCCAGGCCGTGAAGCCTACCCAGGCGATGTCTTTTATTTGCACTCTCGTTTGCTGGAGCGGGCGGCTAAGCTGAGTGATGACTTAGGGGCCGGCTCGCTGACGGCCCTACCGATTATTGAGACTCAAGCCGGCGACATTAGCGCCTATATCCCCACCAATGTTATTTCGATTACTGATGGTCAGATTTTCCTAGAGACCAACTTGTTCTATCAAGGTATCCGGCCGGCTATTTCCGTCGGCTTGAGTGTTTCTCGAGTCGGTGGTAATGCCCAGAGTAAGGCTATCAAGGCTGTCGGTGGTGGTCTAAAATTAGCTTTGGCGCAGTTCCGTGAATTAGCTGCTTTTAGTCAGTTCTCGACTGACCTTGATCCAGAAACTCGTCAAACTATCGAACGTGGTCAGCGCCTGACCGAACTCCTTAAGCAACTGCAATATGCTCCCAAGGCCATTTGGGAAATGTACGCCGTACTCTATGCCGCCACCAACGGTGCTTTCGATACTGTGCCTGTCGAAAAAATTAAAGCCGCCGAAGGTGCTCTTTTGCGGGAGCTCAAATCCAAGCATGCCACGCTTATAGAAGCTTTGAATACCGGCAACAAGCCAGCTGATGATCAGAACGAGATTGTGCTGAAGGTCGCCAGAGCTGTTGCCCAGAGCTACCAAGATGCAACGGCTCAGAAAGTTGAGCAGGAGTAGGGCTACAGATGGCTAGCACGATAACCCTCAAACGTCGCATCGGCTCCGTGCGCAACACGCGGCAGATTACGAAGGCTATGCAGCTAGTCTCGGCCAGTAAGCTGCGTCGAGCGCAAGACTATGCGCAGCGTAGCCGGGATTATCGTGATCTAGCCTATGATCTTCTGAAGAAGTTGAATGCTATCAGCGAGGTCGAGCGCCAGCCGCTATTTCGCAAGCGGCCAATCAAGACGCGGCTATACATCGTGATTACCAGTAATACCGGCTTGGCCGGTGCCTACAATGCTAACATCTTAAAAATGCTAGTTAAAGCCGTACGGGCCGACGAAGCTGCCAAAACCCAGAGCCACGTCATCACCATCGGCAGTAAGGGCGCGCAGTTTGTGCGACGACTGACCGAGGTTGATCTGCGGGCTGTTTATACCGGCTTTGGTGACCATCCAACCGCCAATGATGTCCGGCCACTACTCAACACCATTATCGACGAGTATAAAGCCGAGATCATCGACGAAGTCCATATCCTTTATACGCAATTTAAGTCTACTGTCACCCAGCTTCCGCAGGATCAAATCCTATTGCCTGCTCCTCTCCAGGATAGCCTAGAGAGTCTTCCACCACTTATTAGTAATTTCGAACCCGATGTCGAGACCGTTGTCGACCAAGTTACTACTCGACTGATCGAAGCCCAGATCTGGCAGGCCGTCTTGGAAAGCCTGGCCTCTGAGCATGCCATGCGCATGATCGCTACTAAAAATGCTACCGACAATGCCAACGACCTGATTGATGACTACACCTTGGCGCTAAATACCGCCCGTCAGTCCGCTATCACCCAGGAATTAGCCGAAATCAGTGGCGGCGCCGAGGCATTAAACGGATAATTTAGAAGGAGATAACTTATGGCGACAACTACCCACGACAAGACCAAGACCGGCAAGATTACCCAGATTGTAGGCGTAGTGGTAGATGTCGAATTTTCGACTGATAATCTACCAGCGATTTATAACGCTTTAGAACTCCAGCTTGACGGCAATCTGTTAACACTGGAGGTCGCCCAGCATTTGAGTGAGTCGAGTGTCCGGGCGATTTCCCTCGGTTCAACCGATGGCCTGGAGCGTGGTACCGAAGTGACTGATACCGGCGCTGCCATCAGTGTACCAATCGGTGATGCCACACTGGGCCGGATGTTCAACGTCACCGGCCAGCCAATTGATGGCAAGGAAGATAAGTTTACGGAGCGGGCCCCTATCCATCGGGCACCACCACCGCTCATCGACCAGTCCGGTTCCGTCGAGATCCTGGAAACCGGCATCAAAGTCATCGATCTGATCTGTCCGATGGTCAAGGGCGGCAAAGCCGGCTTGTTTGCTGGTGCCGGTGTCGGCAAGACCGTTTTGATCCAGGAACTCATGAATAATATTGCCAAGTTTCACTCCGGCTATTCGGTCTTCACTGGTGTCGGTGAGCGGACTCGTGAGGGCAACGACCTCTACCACGAAATGGAAGAGTCGGGTGTGCTGAAAAACACTGCCTTGCTCTTTGGGCAGATGAACGAGCCGCCCGGCGCCCGGCTGCGCGTAGCACTCAGCGGACTGACTATTGCTGAAAGCTTCCGAGACAAGGGTAATGACGTGCTGTTGTTTATCGATAACATCTTTCGCTACACTCAGGCCGGTGCTGAGGTATCTGCCCTTTTAGGTCGTCTGCCCTCAGCTGTCGGCTACCAACCAAACTTGGCGCAGGAAATGGGTCAGCTCCAGGAGCGCATTACCTCGACTCATGATGGTTCAATTACCTCCGTGCAGGCTGTGTATGTACCCGCTGACGACTTTACCGATCCTGCTCCCGCGACTACTTTTGCCCACCTCGATACTAGAATCTTGATGAGCCGGGCGCTAACCGAAATTGGCATCTATCCCGCTGTTGATGCCCTGGACAGTAGCTCGACTATCCTTGACCCCGAAATTGTCGGCGAAGATCACTACAATGTAGCCCGAGAAGTCCAGCGTGTGCTACAGCGTTACAAAGATCTCCAAGACATCATCGCCATCCTCGGTATGGAAGAACTTTCGGAAGACGACAAGCAATTGGTGGGCCGGGCCCGGCGTATTCAGCGCTTCCTGAGTCAGCCGTTCTTCGTGGCTGAACAATTTACTAATAACCCTGGCCAGTACGTCAAATTGACTGACACCATCCAGGGCTTCAAAGAGATTTTGGATGGCAAGCATGATGATAAGCCCGAGAGTGCCTTTTACTTGAAAGGTGCTATCTCTGATGTCACCGGTGCTAAAACTGAAAAAGCTGACAAGGTCGAGGAGCTACCCACCAAAAAGCCTGAAACGGCCGGAGTCAGCTAGACGTGTTCCACTTCCAGTTGGTGGCTCTGAGCGGCAAGAAGTTTGACGAGGATGTCTATGAGGTTATTTTGCCGACGCTAGACGGTGAAATTGGAGTCTTGCAGCACCATATGCCACTGGTGAGCGTGGCCATGACTGGCATCATTACCGTCCGGCGTAATCCGAAAGATAACGACGCCCAACGAGAATATTTTGCCACCAATGGTGGAGTTATCGAAGTAGCAAACAATACCTTGCGCGTGTTAGTAGACGAGGCCGACCACGCTGACACTATCAATGAAGCCGAGGCTCAAAAAGCCTTGGAGCGCGCTCGTCAAATGAAGGCCGAGGCGAAAGACCAGGTCAGTTTGGAGCATGCTCAGGCGCTTATGGATCGCCATGTGGTTCGCTTGCAAGTTGCAGGTTTGAAGCGACGGCATCAAAAACGCTAGTCTACCGTCGGCTCTCGACAAACGACATACCTACTCATGATTTCTGGCAAATTAGATTATGTTATACCCTTAGCAGTGTCTTAGAGCCATAGTAAAATTGGATACATAAAGTATATGTAATTAATATATTTTATATACCTATTTTTACAGTGACCTATAATAGCTGATAAAGCGGCACGACTCCCGTACGCCTCCCGCAAAACTCGTTTATCAGGAGTTTTTGATCTGTTTTTTGACGGTGGCGGTGATGTCGCGGCGGGCGAAGGCTTCGCATTCGGCTTTGGCTTCATGGTACATCATCTGCAAGGGCGGGGTTTTCTGCGTCCAGGCGCTCGGGCCTCGCAGGGCACCGACGACGCCGAGTTCGCGCGCTACCTGCAGGTAGCGAATAGCATCGATAACTACTCCAGAGCTATTCTCAGAATCTTGTACCGAAAGTTTGATATCGAGAGTCACGGGTGCATCGCCAAAGCCTCGCAAACGTAAGTTAAAGTACGCGACTTTATTATCTTCGAGATAGGGTAAATACGTGCTGGGGCCAGCGAACAGGCTATTCTCGGCTACAGGAATGCCGCGAATATCGTTCTGGGCACGGATGACGTTTTCTTTTGATTGCTTCTTGGAGGCTAAGCGAGAGTGCACCATCATATTGTTAAAGTCAGTGTTACCACCGATGTTGATTTGTTGATGAAAATCGACGGTAAAACCACGGTCAAAGGCCAGTTCCTGCAGTACCTGTGATAAGACACTAGCCCCAAAGGCGCTGCGCATATCATCGCCGATGAGGGGCAAACCAGCTTTGATGAACTTCTTTTCCCATGCCGGTTCACTGGCAATAAACACCGGGATACAGTTTAGAAAAGCCACGTGGGCATCGATGGCAGCTTGAGCAAAAAATTCGGTGGCAGCCTGCGAGCCGACCGGCAAATAATTTATAAGAATATCTGCACCGCTGTCCGCGAGGACTTGCGCGATAGTAACTGGCGCTTCAGCGGAGACCCGAAAGCCTTGATCTTCCGGCTGCGCTAGCATGTAGTCTGACACGCCGTCCAGAGCTGGAGCCATTTGAACTACAGGTCCGGCGGGTACCTCGGCCATAAAAACTCGGGCACAGTTGGGGCGAGCAAAGATTGCCTCGCCTAAGGGCTTGCCGACTTTACGCGGATCGACATCGAAGGCAGCGACAATCTCTATATCGCTCGGCCGATAACCACCGATATCGGCAAACATAATACCCGGAATCTGGTCACCGCTCTGTCCTTTGTAGTAGGCTAGACCTTGATAGAGCGACGAGCAACAGTTGCCCACCCCAGCGATTGCCACTTTTATAGTAGATTTCTTATGACTCACACGAACCGTTCGAAGCCTTAGACATACTGACTATCATACTCTGGCTGGGCCGTGTTTTCAAAACACCCCCTAACCTTCTTGAGGGTCTATGGCAAAAATAGTTGCCGGTTTTTACTGATGTTATTTGAGTTTAGCGGTACAAAAGGCGCAGCGCGAGGCAGCTTTCGGTATCTCGCTTAAGCATTCAGGACACTTTTTCTCGGAAGGGTCTTCGGTGTCTTTTGTCCGATTGGTGTAAGCGACTAACTTATTGAGTGGTTGCACGACGCAGAAGAACACGACGCCGGCAACTAGTAAAAATGACACCACGGCATTTAAAAAATCACCGTACATAAACTTACTATGGTGAATCGTAAAGTAGAGGTTGGAAAAATCTGGTTTACCACCGATAGCGGCGATCAGCGGCGTCACTAGATCCTTCACCAGCGATGTGACGATACCACTAAAAGCTGCCCCAATAAGTACGGCGACAGCCAAGTCGACGACATTGCCTCGGAGGATAAATTTCTTAAAATCTTTCAGCATACTGTAGCTCGCATAACGAACATTATAATATCAAAAAGACAAAAATACAATCAAAAAGCTACGAGGTTATCTGCTCAAGCACTTGTGATGTCACGCCGACGTCTAAGAGTTGAGCGGCGCGCTCACGGAGCTGCTCTTCGCTAGTGTACGATAAAGCTGCGTTGAATCTCCAGCAATCACCGTGTCGACTAAGGGCGATTAGCTGAAGAAATTTATCGTTACTAGCACGACCGGCGTTAGGT
The DNA here is from genome assembly GCA_964440265.1 of uncultured Candidatus Saccharibacteria bacterium. GTDB lineage: Bacteria > Patescibacteriota > Saccharimonadia > Saccharimonadales > UBA4665 > CAYMUN01. The sequence continues at coordinate 18,668 of CAYTRU010000012.1, forward strand.
AGTAGACAGGCTTCGAGTTCTGCGCGACTGCCGGTGAGTTCGCCACTAAAGCAGATAAGTGGGGCACGAATGGTCTTATTGGCGACTAAAAAATGATAGGCGCAGGTGGCAGTCATGCGGAAATTGCCATCGATAAAATAGCAGGTACCTTGGGCATCAACCAGTACATCAACACAGCCGACTCCATACCAGCCCATTTCGCGTATCTTGACGAGTAGCTCGTCTTTCATATAGTGTTTGACTTCCGCTAACTCCTCAGGAAAGTCAGTGGTGCGGATGGCAGCTCCGATGTATTCGCCTGCGGCCGTTGTGAGCTGTTCACTGACCCCAAGAAAATCTATAGGCATATCTGGGGAGTGAGGAACGCCAAAATGGACGGCGTAATTTTTGTGAGCCACAATGTACTGTTCCATTAACACAGTGCCGCCTAGATCACCTAGGGCTTGGGCTGCGGCTTCAGCGTCTTTGGCATTTAGGCAGATATATACACCATCACCCGAGCTAGATGAGGAGGCTTTCGCGACGTACGGCGGATTAAATTTTGTATAATTTTTGGCAAATTCACTACCACTGCTGAAAGTAGCTAGCCGGGCTGGCAAGAATTTTTTTGTAACAAACTGGGCCATGTTATTTTTGTCATTTAGGTAATTTATCAGTTTGGCTGGAATCTGGTAGATGTCATTCATCTTTTCACCGGAAAAGGGCTGAGCCATGACTAAGTTGTTGTCTTTAATTGAGCTGAGCAGAGCATCTTTGATGACATGATCGCGGTTGATACCTTTCAGGCTCGGGCCGATTTCCTTTGGCAATAAGAGGATTCGATGCTGATCTAGTTGCGGGATAGCAAACTTTTCCAGCAATTCTTTGTCAAGGATTGGTGGGTTAGTGGCCGCAAAGCCCACCACTGACACATGCTCACCCGCACAACTCATAACTCGCTCGGCTACAAGCTCCTCGACAGCCGGCGGGACACGATTTAGAAAGCCGGAGTCTTCACCAGCTGGATAGCCATAAAAATATTGTGTGCCGACTGGAAAGTATGTCGACAAGGAGATACTCTTTCGAGATCTATTGCTTCGAAAAGAAGCCCGACTCGGTGTGCTTGAACTTAGCGCCATACACTCTCCTACTAGAAAACCAGTGCGTAATGTTTATTAAACAATGAACTTAGCGTACTACCATTTTAAGGTAAGTTAGGTAAAAATGCTAACACTCTTTACAAAGTTGAGACTTCACGGTACTCTTATGACATCAATTAAGTGGAGGTTCCAAGAATGTTTGGAAAACGTAAAGTAGCCGCCATCGTCGCGGAATTTTTAGGTACAGGCGTATTGACGCTATTGATTTTGAGTATCCAGCGAACACAGTTCGGCATACCCTTGTTTGTTGGGCTAACAGCTGGGGCGGCAGTGGTAGTGTTGACTTTTGCCATTGGTGCGCTCTCGGGAGCTCACTTGAACCCCGCTATTACTGTCGGCATGTGGACGGCTCGCAAGACGCCCACGCTCACAGCTTTGTGTTACATAGTTATGCAGTTCTTGGGTGCTTACTGTGCCTACCTGCTCTATCGCTACTTAGTGACAGATAATCCCAATACACTACCGATTCTGCAATCGTTCAAAGAGCATGTCGATACTCACTTTCAGGCACGTGTACTGATATCTGAGATGGTTGGCACAGCTATTTTTGCCTTTGCGGTAGCTAGCACGGTATATCAGCGGTTTACCACAGCAATGTCAGCAGCGGTGTCTGGTTTGGCCTACGCTATCGGTATTATCGCGGCTGGTACCATCACTATCAATATGCTAACCATGGGCTTGCTTAATCCGGCGGTTGTTCTCGGCGAGCATAACTGGATCTGGACTACCTATGTGCTTGGTCCGGTTCTCGGTGCAGTCATAGGTATAAACTTGTACGGCTTGCTGTTTGCAGAGTCAGAACCGGTAGCAGCCGCTGCAGCAGTGACCACTGTGACTGTAGCGCCCGTGGTAGCCCGTGCCAGCAAGCCAGCCCGTAGTAAAAGCGCTGCGGTTACCACTACTACTAAGAAGGCATCAGTCAAAAAGAAGCCAGCTCGCGCTAAGAAATAGCTGATTCTGTTTCTGGAGGAGGCAGCGCAACTTCTCGTTCGGACGATCCAAGCTATCCTCGGCCACTTAAAAGGTCATCCTCAAAGGCGATAATACCCTGGATATTTGGGCTGTAGTTGCTGGTAAGTGGGAAGTTGAGGTCTATGATGTGCTGCCATACGGCTGCGGTGAGTTGCTCTAAGCGTGCTGCGGTGTTTTCGTCGGCAGCTAGGGCTAATGCAAGCTCTGAAGCATGTTCGGTTTCCACATAAAGCATGCGAGCCGTCATGTGCTTGCTAGCCTGAAAGCGGCCACTGTGGCGAGCGAGTGCTAGATAAAATAGCAACTGCGTACGATGCCGCCAGGCCTTCACCGCTTTCGTTTGGTCTCGGGTGGTAAAACTGGTCAGTGCTTTCCCTGTCTTATAGTCGGTTATGAGCAAGGTGTTATCATGCTCTGCTACATGATCCAGCTTACCAGCTAAGCGAGCTTCACCAAGACGCACGTCTGCCAGACTCAGCTCTGCTTGATCACCGGATATAAGCTGAAAGCCTTTGTGCTGAAAAAGACTAGTCAAAGTTTGTTTGCCGTGGGTACGGTAACGGGTAGTTTCATCTTCGGGGAGTTGTTGCTGCTCTAGGCTGTGCTCGTAGCTTTGGAGCACGTTTTCCAGGCTGAAAGCACCACTATTAGTCAGTAGCTGGGCGGTTTGCAGAGCTTTATGGATAGCGGTGCCATAGGCCATGGTCGCAGTAGTTTGTTCGGGCAAATGGAGTAACTGGCGTTCTAAAAAGTGCTGTGGGCCGCCAGTGGTAACATCTAGGAATTGCAGTAAACCAGTCGCACTCAGCTGATAGTCAGCCAGCTTGCTGCTAAGCGCTAAGCGTTCATCATTGCTGGTCAAGCGCGGCCAGCGGAGGCCTTGCTCTAATATCGGGATCGGCGCCTCTGCCTGATCAGCGTTGATCTTGCGTGTCGGTAGTTCGCTCGTCAGCGGCGTTGCTAGTGTTACTCGACCCTGTTCGTCGGTGTAATAGCTGCTAATGAATAGTGACCGTTTGGCTCTAGTAGCTGCTACATACAGGAGACGCACATAATCATCGTAATGTTCGCCGTAAGGCTGCAACGGTAGGTTAGCCGGCGGTTTGCGGCCCATATGCCGGGGTTGCCAGTTAGCTTCGACAGCATCTAGCACAAATACAGTGTCGAATTCCAGGCCCTTGGCTTTATGGACGGTCATCAGCTGTACCGCTTGTTCGCCACTGATAAACCAAGATTCGTCAGTGATAGGTTTTGCTAGATCCTGATGCAAACGGATGAAATGCACAAAGTCTGTCAAGTGGGTAGTTTCCGGCCGTAGTGCTACAAATTCTTCTGTAGCACTACGTAAGCGTCGTAGGCCAGACAGTCCTTCCAGGTAGGTGGTGTCAATCTTGCGGCCACCTAGGGTTAAGAAATAGTCGCGCAGCGGGCTTGTCAGGTGAGTGCCGGCCCGCAAGCCAAGCAGGTATTCAAGCATCGCACCCAGAGGTTCGTGAGCGGTCTGCTGGCCAAGCCATAGCAGCCAATTACCTAAGCCCTTCAGATGCTCATCACTATGCTGCAGCAAACTATTGAGCCAGTTGGGCCGGGCATAATTTGTGGTAGCCAGTTGCCAGAGCGTTGCCGCATCGATCCGCCAGACAGGATGCTGTAGTAATTGTGCCAGGCGAAAGTTTACAACTGCTATGTCACCTTGACTAATCGCAGTGACGATCTCGGCTAGTAGGCAGAGCTGTGCAACTACTGGCTGATCGAGGACGTTATTTTGCTGTTCATAGCGAATCGGTACTTGGAGGCCGGCTAGTAAAGCGCTGAGCTCACGCAAGCTCTGATGGCTACGGGCTAGTACGGCAATTGACTGTTGATCACTTTGCTGCCAGGCCGCCTGAACTTGGTGGGCGATAGCGGACAATTGATGTTCCCGCGTCGGATAGGCTACATGTATAATAGTTCCCTTGCCCGGGTCAGCTGCGGCCTGCAAGTGCTTGGAAAGGTCGGTTTCACGCGTTACCAGCCGGTCTTCGGCCTGTTCGATGATAGTCTCGGCAGCATCCAGCAAATCCTGAGAAGAACGATAATTTTCTGTGAGTACGATCAGCTTAGTTGCTGTATACGTACGTCGAAAAGCTAGCATATTATTGAGTTCGGCGCCGTTAAAGGCAAAGATTGATTGATCGTCATCACCAACCGCCAAGAGGTTAGGTTGATCGCCGGTGGCTGCATTCGTAGCCACTAGATGAGCCAGCCGCAACTGGGCTGCATTGGTGTCCTGAAATTCATCGATCAGGGTGTAGAGGAAGTGTTCCTGCACGCTAGCCAGTAACTCTGGCCGCTGTTCAAGTTGGGTAATAACTTCCACCAGCATGTCGGAGTAATCGTAGTAGCCGCGGGCATGCAGTGTATCTCGATAGGTGTTGTAAACCGGGACCATTGCTTGCCACCAGGCATTGCGCCGCCGTTCGTCGAACATGGCCTTTTCGCCACTTACCGTTTGCAGCCAACGTCGCTTCCATTTGCCGGTTTGGGTGGTTTTGCCGCTCTTTTGATCATTGGCGATGGCTAGGGCCAGACTTTCTTTGAGGACTGTGCTGAGCGAGCTTAGGGGTGCGACACCGCTGTCAATGGGTTGATCAGGCAAAGCATCGACCGCAATCTGTAGCTGCGTCAGCTTTTTCATGCTTAAGATAGGGCTGAGTGCCGCTATTAGCTGAGGTTCGATAACATCCAGATAAGCTTCGTTCACGGCCAGCATAGCGGCTAATTTCTCTGGTGTCAGGCCCGCCTCTTTGGTGAGCTTCAGAGCCTGCTGCACATCACCAATCATGGTGTAAGCGCCAGCAAATTTCAGTGCCAGAGGATTGTCCAGTGGTAGTTTAGCTAAGATGTCTTGCATAATGTCTAGTTGCACGGCATCTGGTGCGATACCTAAGCGGGCCCCATTCCAAAAGTAGGCCGGATAGAGGTTCATAATCTCGGCTGCAAAGCTGTGAAAGGTGCGTACCATGACATTATGTGCGGCCGGCCCCACTAGCGACGCCAAACGTTCTCTCATATTTGTGGCTGCGAAATTAGTAAACGTTAAACACAAAATATTACCGGGATCGGTATCTGTTTTCTGCAGTATATTGGCTACTCTTAAACTCAGCAACTGGGTTTTGCCGGTCCCCGGGCCAGCCACTACCAGCACTGGCCCCTCGATCGCATCTACTGCTTCCCGCTGCGCGGCATTGAGATGCTTGTAAGCCGCCTGAAACGCTGTACTCATACTGCTCTATTGTATAGGGAAGAGATGGCCAGCACTAGTTAGTGGTACTGGCGCACACTGGACAATTATCTTCTGAAGTAAATTCGGTCAAAAATTGTTTGGTGGCCTGCGGCCAAGGTTCGAGGTCATGGAAGCCGACGAAGTCGCCAGCTTCCCGCAACAGCCAGCCGAGGCGACCATAGAGACGTAATTTGCCCCAGATGACAGCAGCCCAGCGCGGGCCAGCGGGGATGACGGTTACGGGCTGTTTGGCAACATAGCTTTTGAATGACTTGCCAGCAGCCCGACGACGCAAGTTGCGGGCCACAAACGCACCATCACGTAGAGCCGTCTGAGCCAGACCGCTAAAGGGTGTGTTGGCGTTATCACCGATAACAAAAATATTTTCCTCAGTCTGTAAGTAGACATCGACAGCTACCTTGCCCCGCCCCATGAGCACAAACTTATTTTCTGCGAAAAAAGGATGGTTGGTGACACCAGCCGTCCAAACGACCGTGTGACTGCGAATAGGCTTGCCATTAATGGTCAATTCATCAGCAGTTCGGGCCTGTACGGCACTGTTGGTATAGAGCTTGACACCGAGGTGTTTTAGCTGATGGCTGACCCGTGTTGAGGTATGTTTTGGTAGCCTCGGCAGCAGTCGCGGCGCGGCTTCAATCAAATCGATGTGAATTGTATGATGAGGTAAGCCGTGGTTTTGCATAATGCGCTTGATATAGCCCGGCAAAGCGCCAGCTAGCTCGATACCAGTTGGACCAGCACCGACGATAGCGTAATTAAGGTCAGGCTGGCGCTCATCGCTAAGCTGCTGATGCAAGTGCGCCTTGAAGCGTTCGGCCTCGGCTTGTGATTTAATGCTATAGGAATATTCTTGCATACCCGGGATGCCAAAATAATTGGTAATTACTCCTAAGCCCAAGATCAATACGTCATAGCTATAGACCTCTCCTGCGGCAGTCATGAGCGTCTTTGTTTTACGGTCGAGTGTGGTGGCCGTGCCCTGGGCCAGCTGGACTGGTTTACCATTAAAAATTCTGGCCAGCGGGATACTGGAGTTAGCTCGTTTACCCCCCGTGGCCGTATGATAGAGGGTCGGATAGTAACGCAAATCGGTATCATCACTCAGCAGCGTTATATGAAAGCGGTCATCGTCGCTCAGATCTAGGGCTGCTTTGACGCCCCCAAAGCCGCCTCCAACTATTAGAACCCGTTGTTTGTTAGACATCTTACTTATGATTATACAACATGACTAAGATTTGCCTATGTCAGTGCAGCAACGTAGGCTTGCCAATCTTCATCAGCGGTCACTGGCGGTACACCTTGGCGAAGTTTTTCAGCGACGCCCGGCTCGTAAAAGTGCTGTATGGCCGCTGCTAATGAAGTTGTGCTGTTAGGGGTACAGAGTAAGCCGTCGACACCGTCTCGGACTCGACGTGCTAGTGACCCGGCCGTGGTGGCTATGACTGGTGTACCATAGGCATGGGCCAGGCTGACATTCCAGGACGCCGTACCTTCTTTGTAAGGCAGCACTACCGCGTCTGAATCAGCTATGAGCTTTGCTAAGCGGTCGGCCGG
>CAYTRU010000013.1:0-3454 GCA_964440265.1 uncultured Candidatus Saccharibacteria bacterium
TTGGTCTCGACGCCAACCACATCCGCCTAGCCGTTCATGCTCTGCTGCCAAATATATAGCACTTATAGAGTGAGGGCTCAGTCAGCTTCTTAGCTTGCGTATAACAACGCTTTGCTTGAGCGTTGAACCTGCCCTGGAAATCCTAAGCGCAAGCGGTTATACTAGCGCTATGCCTTTGACCTTATGGGAGATGCGAAAGAACTGTGTGCAAGCGCGCACGCGAATGGCGCAGGCACGGGCCGAGCAGTGGGCTTTCGGCGCCTTTAATCTGGACGATGAAGCGACACTGAAAGCTGTGGTATTAGCCGCGGCGGCCAAAAACGCACCGGTGTTGGTCGAGGTCAGCCAAGGTGAGGTCGATGATATCGGTCTGGAGAATGTTCGCGATCTGGTCGATAATTTTAAAAAGCAGTATGGTGTTGAGATTTATATTAATCTCGACCATAGCCCTAGTGTTAGCGCTGCCAAAGACGGCATCGAGGCCGGTTTTGAGTTCATTCATATTGACGTGTCGCAAGCCAATCACGAGGCGACCGACGAGGAAATTATCGCCGCAACTAAAGAGGTCGTTGAGTATGCCCAGCTGACTGGTGCCTTGGTAGAGAGCGAACCGCACTACTTCGGCGGCAGTTCTAACTTCCATACAGAAGAGATTAATTATGACGAAATTAAACAGACTTTTAGCACACCGGAGGGGGCTCAGGCTTTCGTAGAGGCCACTGGTATCGACACGTTTGCGGCAGCCATTGGTAACTTACATGGCAAGTACCCGGTGCCAAAAGTGCTAGACCTTGACCTCTTACAGCAGCTGCGAGAGGCCATTAGCTGTAATATTTCGTTGCACGGCGGTAGCGACACGCCAGGCCACTACTTTCGCGATGCCGTCCGGATCGGCGTTAATAAGATCAACATCAACAGTGATATGCGCTATGCCTATCGCACGGCCCTGGAAAAAGTCCTTGCCGATAGCCCAAACGAGTACTCGGTAGCCAAACTCATTGGCAAAGAGGTCGTACCGGCCGTCCAGGCAGTTGTGGCCAGCAAGCTCGAAGATTTCAACTCTGCTGGCAAAGCTGTGGTACACTAAAAGCATAAGCAAGACAGTCTAAATAATAGAGGTGGAAACAGTGGCAGAGCAACCGGATGTTGTCAGTATCGGCGATATCGTTACCGATGCATTTATTAAATTACTTGATGACCAAGCGGTCACCTATGAAAACGAGCAGGGTAAATGGCTAGCAGTGCCCTTCGGTACGAAGATACCGTTTGATCACGCCGAAGTTATTGAAGCTGTTGGCAATGCAGCCAATGCAGCCGTAGCCTTTGCTCGGCTGGGCCTGGATAGCGCTTTCGTGACCAACGTCGGGGCCGACACCCATGGCCGGGATATGATTAAAGCGCTAGACAAAAATGATGTCGATACCCGTTTTGTTCGAATCAACCGTGGCAAGAAGAGCAATTATCACTATGTGCTGTGGTACAAGGAAGAACGCACCATTCTCATCAAGCACGAAGAGTATGACTATCACTGGCCTCACTTGCGCCCGAGCGAGACGCCGAAGTGGGTCTACTTCAGTTCGGTCAGCGAGCATGCTCTGGCCTACCATGACCAAGTAGCTGACTGGCTTGACGAAAACCCAGCCGTGAAGCTGGCCTTTCAGCCGGCAACCTTTCAAATGGAGGCTGGTACTGAGCGGCTAGGCCGCATCTATGCCCGCAGTGAAGTGCTGGTTTTGAATCGTGAAGAAGCGGCTTTTGTGGGCGGCGGCAACCACGATGACATCCATGACCTATTTAATCGTTTGCATGAGCTTGGTCCACGGATTGTTGTTATCACCGATGGCCCGAACGGTGCTTATGCGTCTGACGGTGAAAATCGTTTCCAGATGCCTCTCTACCCTGATCCAGCACCGCCGGTAGATCGAACCGGTGCCGGTGACTCTTTCGCCTCTACCTTTGTGGCTGCGCTCATGAAAGGCAATACCATCGAAGGCGCCTTACAATGGGCACCTATCAATTCTATGAGCGTCGTCCAAAAAGTTGGTGCTCAGGCCGGCCTCTTGACAGAAAAAGAAATAGAAGACTATTTGCGCCATTCTCCGGAGCAGTATCGCCCCACTCGAATGACTTGACCTTTCGTCAGGACATTGCTTATGGTAACCTGTAGGTAGAGGATGCTATATGTGGCAACAACATAAAAATACCATAACACGTGAGGGTCAATAGTGACACGTTTTTTGTCAGATGCGCTCAGAGCTCCGGAGCCTTTCTTTCGGTTGGGCTTGCAGCGACTGGAAGCAGCGAATGGCCACCCGAGGACCGATATTCGTTTCTCAAGTACAATTTTGCATGCCGCACATGCGAAGCTGCGTGAATTAGGCCTTGATCCTCATGATACGACCGCCGAAGAACTCTACCATGCTTTGCAAGAACGCATCAAAACTGATGATGCCCGACTGACCAAACATTTTCGCACGGTGGCGGCTACGCATATTTCCGCCGAAGGGGAAGTAATAGCCGGCATGGTACATGTACTCAAGCAGCTGCCTGATTCGCGGCGCTGCTTTGCACTTAAAAATAGCAGCCTCAGGACTATTCTGAAAAAGGTACCGCCTAAAAAGGCCATGAAACAGCTTGGCTATCGTTCGCTTGATTCATTCCTAAAACACGAAACACCGGTTTCTATTATGGCCGCGGCCAGGCTCACAGAGGATGAGCTCTGGCAACACAGGCTGCTGACACAGTATAAGCAGCTGCGTCCCAGTGATTTCGAAAGTCGTAATATGCTAATAATGCAGCCTACTTCTCCACGCTGGCGAGAGCTGGCGCACACGGCTGTTGCTCGTGATAAGCATAATCTACTTTGTTTTAAGGAGTTGGGCGCACTGATAATCTTGCCCTTCACGAGCGGGGTACCTTCAGGCGCAGTGATTGTTAGTTTGAGCCTGGCGCTACATGAACTCAATCAGATCCGAGCTAGCAGCACCTTTTTAAAGCTCTGCCAAGTCCGACCGGATTTTGGGCAGGTGGTCCAGATGGTTGCTCAAGGGGAGCCTCAGCTGCACTCCAAACTGCTCGATCAGCCGGTATCATGGCATCTGATCCAGCACTACTACGTCCGGATGGCCGAACAATTTCGCGATGAGATATTCGGGCCACACATCAGGCTTGAAGACATGACTTGGCACCCAGTAGAACATACGCTGAGTACCATTGAGCCCAGTTTGGCTTTTTGGAAAGACAGTGCTCATTTAGGGCTGATCCACCACCAAAAAGCAGTTTCCCTAAATATTGTCGATGCAGCACTAAGTTATTGCAATCATCTACCCTTTGAAAAGCGAATCTCCCGCTATTTTCGACAGTCTTTATGGCACGAGCTCTTACTGCAATACTTGCGGCATGATACAGTAGAGCAAACGGTGCTCGCCGAACTACAGCCTCGCTTAGCGACTGA
>CAYTRU010000013.1:3554-24174 GCA_964440265.1 uncultured Candidatus Saccharibacteria bacterium
CCTGCGGCTTCCAAGGTCGAACATGTCATGAAATACCGTCTACCTACGGAGGCTTACGATGCCATCCTGTATACCGGCCTTCATTATGTAGGCCGTGACATGTTACTCATTACTTCCAGTGACGCCGTAGTTAGTATCGGTGGTCGCTTAGGTACCCTACACGAATTTACTATTGCCATGGAGACCGCAAAGCCAATTGGCTTCCTGCAGGGTGCCGGTGGCATTAGCGAGGAAGTACAAACCTTGATGAGCCTAGCGCATCCCTTGCCTACGGGTTCAATGGTAACCTTTAACGAGTCGGCCACCGAGCTACTCCGCGATCTAACCGACCACCTTGACGTTGAGCATGCCAAGTACCATAATCTTTATAAGTAGATAACCAGGAGTACCCCATGTCGTATAAACAAATGAATCAAAAAGGCTTCGCTGCTGTGGAAGCGGTGTTACTAGTCGTGATCCTCGCTATGCTTGGTGGCACTGGCTATTATATCTGGCATGCAAATAAAACAGCCAGCACTACATATGATACTGCCAGCAAGATTTCCGAAAGTTCATCATCACAAAAGGCGAGCAATAAAGCTACTAGCTCCGCACAGTCCTTTCCAATTAAAGAGTGGAAGGTCCAGGCAAAATACAGTGGCGATCAAAAATTGCATTACATATTTGAAAATGATAGCCTCGGCTATACGTCTGCTCTCTTTAGTTCAGATGCACTCGATGCCGCCGATCCTCTGTGTAAAAATGGCGCCTATGGGGGAGTAATTACACGCTATAAATCGAGTGATAAGTTTCTGGCAGGTGACGGTGAGATTGATTCCGGCATGACTGCAGCCCAGACAGCTGCCAGTCTGCAGCCTGGTCAATACGGACATGTCGGCGACTACTATTACTTTTATACCTCTCCGCAAGGATTTTGTGCTGAAGCTGCGCAAGATATTCAAACGAAAACTATGGATGATGTGAAAGCGTTACTGCCGAAGCTGGAGGCTACTCCGGCACCATAAGACTTTCCTTGTTACAATAAGGGGATGCATAAGTTCAAGCTGCAGAGTGACTACCAGCCGCTAGGCGACCAGCCGGGGGCAATCACGCAGTTGACCAAGGGGTTGCAAGATGGTTTGCATGACCAAACGCTGCTGGGCGTGACTGGTTCAGGCAAGACGTTTACCATGGCCAATATTATTCAGAATGTTCAGCGGCCGACCTTAATACTGAGCCACAACAAGACACTAGCAGCACAACTATACGGCGAGTTTAAAAACTTCTTTCCAGATAATGCTGTGCACTACTTTGTCAGTTACTTTGATTATTATCAGCCTGAAGCCTATATCCCGCGTTCGGATACCTACATTGAAAAAGACAGCCAGATCAACGAAGAGATCGACCGCTTGCGCCACGCAGCCACCGATTCCCTACTGGCGCGTCCCGATGTCATCATTGTGGCCAGTGTTAGCTGTATCTACGGCATTGGCTCGGTGGAAGATTATAACGGCCTGTCGATTGATATACAAGTCGGCGAGCGTAAAGTTCGCGACAAATTCCTGCGCCACCTGACCGACATCCAGTACCAGCGTAATGACGTTGACTTTCATCGCGGCACATTCCGGGTGCGTGGTGACGTGGTCGACGTCTTTCCAGCGGGTGAGGAACTAGCTTATCGGATAGAATTTTTTGGTGATGAAGTAGAGCGTATCACACAAGTAGACCCCTTGACCGGTGAAATCCTCAAGCACCTGACAGGCTACAAGATCTTTCCGGGCAGCCACTATGTCACGCCTCAAGCTAAGCTGAAAGTCGCGCTGGGGCAGATTGAAAACGAGCTAGCCGAACGTCTGGCGTTCTTTAAAAAGAGCGGGGGGTTACTGGAGGCTCAGCGCCTAGAGCAGCGGACACGCTTTGATTTGGAGATGTTGCAGGAAACTGGCTTTGTAAAGGGAATTGAGAACTACAGTCGCTACTTGACTAACCGCGAACCAGGTGAGCAGCCAGCTACATTGATGGATTATTTCCCTGACGATTACTTACTGCTGGTCGATGAATCACATATGAGTATCCCGCAAGTCCGCGGCATGTACAATGGTGATCGGGCCCGCAAAGAAGTGTTGGTAGAACACGGCTTTCGCTTGCCGAGCGCGCTGGATAACCGGCCGCTGACCTTCACGGAGTTTGAGCGACACGTCAACCAAGCGATTTACGTCTCAGCGACGCCAGCCGAATACGAACTCAGCCGTAGCCCTGAACCTGCCCAGCAGGTTATCCGTCCGACTGGTCTGCTTGATCCGCCGATCGAGGTTCGGCCCATCGAAGGCCAGATCGACGACCTGATCGCCGAGATTCGTGACACCACTGCCAAACATCAGCGGGTGCTAGTCACCACGCTGACCAAACGTATGAGTGAAGACCTGACCGATTACCTCAAGGAGATTAATATCAAAGTCGCCTACCTCCACAGTGACGTCGATACGCTCGATCGCACCGACATTTTGCGCGACCTGCGGCTCGGTGTCTATGACGTAGTAGTGGGTATTAACTTGCTACGAGAAGGCCTTGACCTGCCAGAAGTCTCGCTGGTTGCTATCCTCGATGCCGATAAAGAAGGCTTCCTGCGAAGCCGTCAGGCCCTGGTGCAAACGGTCGGTCGGGCCGCCCGCCACGAGAAAGGCCGGGTCATCATGTACGCCGACCGAGTCACCGACAGCATGCAATACACTATCGATGAAACCACTCGCCGCCGCACCATTCAGAAAGCCTATAATAAAGCGCACGGCATTACACCGACTGGCATCAACCGGGCTGTCGAAAAAGGCATGCGCCCTGACATGCCCGACGAAGCCAAGCGGGCCAAGCTCAATCTCAAGAAAATCCCTAAAGACGAGTATGGCAGTCTTATCAAAGATCTCACCTCTCAGATGGATCTAGCGGCAGCCAACCTCCAGTTTGAAGCGGCTGCCGAGCTTCGTGACTTGATTGACGAGATCAAAGCCAAATTATAATTTACTTGTCTCTCGCCCCCATCCAGTACATCACTAAAAAGTATGTTGACATATTGTAAAGAATGTGTAAACTACTAAGTTATGAGTAAATATGGAGATAATGGTTTAATTGATGGACTTAACCCCGACCATATGCCGGTGGACCATCCATTTGATCCCGAACAGCGGGCCGAGGTGGCAGTAGCCGCCCTCCAGTCTCTTCATTTTATCAGGGACAGAGGAGCGCTTTAGACTACTTTACGCAAAGTGCTACAACCTTACACGAGGGTTTGATGGGAGACCAAGGGAGGATTCCTCACCACGTTGAAACTTTCCCGGCTATTCCCCTAACGCGGTATGTACCTCTGCTGGGGAAAGGAGGGTTGCTCGACAGATTTAATCCCTCTGGTCACCCACTATCACAATGGTCAGCAGACCTCTGGCTAAAAGGCGGAAAGCTACGTCAAGGTTACTCCATAGCTGAATTGAATAGGCGTAGCCTGGTGAACGAAGATGAGCCGGAGCCAGAAGCTTTACCTCCTCATATGCGCGGTATGCTCCTAGAAAGTGAACATCGCGCTGATCCTAGCTCGTATTTTGGAGGCGAAAATGTCGCTAAAATGAGGGTAAACTTCCTAGGGGCGCAAGCTGCCTGGTTCATGCGAAATCCAAATGTAACTTTGCTGCTACAGAATCTAGCCGACATTGTGATTATCAATGCTCAACGCCGCGAATACCAAGATGGCATACAGGACCCGATAGGATCCTTAGTAACTAGAGTACTGCCTCAACTTGACGCACACTATGTAGAAAACGAATTTTTTGTCGGTGCTGCGAAAGTGGAACAAAGAGCTAAGAAGGGAGAGTTTCAACTCGACAAAGTATCAGCCAACCATGGAAGTCACGAAAGAGCTGTAGGTCTCACCGTGGGGCCGGCGGAAGTTCAGGCTTTCACCCCCTAGCTTACCTTCAGTTTCCGCACGCTAATTGGCGAGTTCAGCCACACGTAAATGTCGCCGTCCCGATGGTGAACGTTTTGAGTCAGGGACGTACTCCAAGAGTATGAGATGTTGCTCATGCCACGCTCCAGCCACTTCGTCAGGCATGCGCCCTGACATGCCCGACGAAGCCAAGCGGGCCAAGCTCAATCTCAAGAAAATCCCTAAAGACGAGTATGGCAGTCTTATCAAAGATCTCACCTCTCAGATGGATCTAGCGGCAGCCAACCTCCAGTTTGAAGCGGCTGCCGAGCTTGCTTTTTTCACAACACTCAGGTTATACTCAGAATCAAATTAAGGAGTTTATGATGGATCCTAAAAATAGCACCTCTACGAATGATTCTGGAGACGAACCTAGTACATCAAAAGAATCAGTCGGCACTGTAGTAAGTGAGCAAACATCGACCCAAGCAAAAACCCCCTTTACGGCTGACCCTCCCGTACTGCCTGCTGCAGAAAATCAAGTGATCATCACCCCTATGCGTCGACGCTTCGGATTTTTGGGAGAAGCTCGGGCTTACTTGGTGGAATATCTAATCGTTCTGATTTCTACCGGTGTGTTGCTCGGTGTGGTAGTATCCATGCTCAATACCATTCTAAAGTACAATGACGACAGCAGCGGCTATTTCTCCAGCTTTGCCTACACTATCTCCATATCGATGATCGCAACCTTGGTTGTGGTCATTCCACTAGTATTAGTGCTCACCAAGCGTACTAATGCTGTCGAGGCAGCGGCCCCACGCGTGAAAAGTTGTGGTTGGCGAAAGGGTTTCCTGGGCTTTTTCTTGCTCAATGTCGGCCTGTGGGGAATCGGCTTTGCCATCACTTTCGTCTACGATCTGATTTCCTATTTTGCCAGTTTCGGCCTGAGTGACGACAAAGCTTTTCCATGGCGCAGCTTGCTAGCAAATGGTATCACTACTGGTCTATTGGCCTTTACTTTTTGGCTCTATAGCCATGACTATCGCAATCAGCAGACTAGTAAAACTCGCCTTAGCAGAGTCCTTAATTACAGCTTGATTATTTGTGCCATAGTCCTAACAGTGATTTACCTAGGGACCTCGTTTCGTGGGCAGCGCGCTTCGTTTATCGACGACACGATTAGTGGCGATCTAACTTCTATACAGACAAAGATTAGCGATTACCAGTATGCGCATCAGGACCGATTGCCAAACAATCTAGATAGCTTAAGCCTCAACGATCAGCAGAAAGCCCGCGCCGAAAAATATGACTACAGCTATAGCAAAAGCTACAGTGGCTACGAACTCTGCGCAGTCTTCCGGACTGATACGCGTTCCAAGAACAAGGGGAGTCAAAACTCGCTGGAAGCCGCCAGTGCCTCATCCTCCGATAGCTACTCTACAGCTCCAGACAACAGTGACCCGCAGATCCATGGCAAAGACAAGCAATGCTTTACCACGCCAAGTTACAGTACTGGGTATGACGATACTCAGTTGAAATTGGATGCTCCAGCACCAGACAGTACCAGTACACGCAGTAACTAAACAGGGATCAGCTTAAAGAGCTGCAGCTATTACAAGGACTTGCTGCTTAAGGTCTTAGCAATAGCTAGTCGGCCTCCCATATGGACGTGCTCCCAGTTAATTGCTTGAGGCCGATGTCTTGAGGCTTCCAATTCATCACGCAGGCCTCGCAACCGCTCCACTCGAGCTTGCAACACTGGTTCATCAGTAAACGTGCTGTGGTCTCCTGGGAGTCGGGTATTGACTACAAAAGGGTGATCGGCGAAGATTTCATCCCAAACATCGAGATTTGTCCAGGGGTCATTCACGAAGCCGGTATTGTGTATCTTGCTGTCTCGCGCGATACTATGAGCCAGCGGGCCAGCACGGCCACTTAAAAGCGTGGGTATGGTCGCCGCAACGTGTAGCATGAAGTAAGGGTTGGGATTAATGCTGTGGGGGTAGTACCTAGCTCGTTCCCAAGGTTTTTTAAGGGGACCTACAAGCAACCGAGCTACTTGGCTCACAGCCTGACCAGGTAGTGCTATGTAATCTTGTGCCTTTTCTGGCCGCTCTGGAAAGCAGCCAGCAGTATAGTCACCATACAGCACGTGGCGGCCATATCGGCGTGCCATGGCATGGAAAGCCATCCCCACCACCGCATCGCGTGACTCGCCAATCTTTATGACCTCCCCTGGCTCGTACAGTCCCTCTCTGTCTACCGCCCCTAAGATTTCGTGCATGTTACCGGCAGTCTCCAGCAAGTTGATGCTAGCAAGGTGTTGGACCAAGCGGGCTACAGCCGCTGGTGTCCGCGGCCAATCAGCCTTGCCGCCTTCGGGTCCGACCATAACCACCGGAAAACCGAGATCCAGCATGTCGCACATAGTTAACCAGTTGTGTCCATACACGCTATAGCCGAGTGCGGTGCCAAGCGTAATCGGAATATCGGAACGCTGCCGTCGGGGTATACCGGTAATCACTTCCTGTCGGCGGCCATCCTCCAAGGTGACGATTCGGGCCATCGCTCGTCCATGGCTGGAATGTGATAGCTCAAGCGGTAATTTACGTGGCTGTTGATCGACGACCGGGTTACGAGGTGGTTCTACTACCAGCAGGTCGGCAAGCATCTCTGGGCTGACAGATTCGACGGGTTCGGGAACGGACAGGCCAGAGGTTGTTACTAGCTCTATGGGGCCAACTGGCTGACGTTCCGTGGGGTCGGGTGCTAGACTCATACTTTTGCTGACAAGGAGGATGACTTACTCATATCAGTCTCATCGTAGGCCTTGGACGGCACATTGTAAAGCAAACTTGACTAGCCAAGGTATCGGCAGAAATCTTCAACATTTGACTGTCGACCTGTTACAATTGTTAGTAACTATGGCGAAACTGACTCGGGAAGATGTATTGAAATTGGCTAAGCTGGCACGCTTAGAATTGACCGACGCTGAAGTTGACGAGTATCGCCAAGAGCTTTCAGAGATCTTGCAGTTTATAGAACAGCTGCAGGCTGTTGATGTAACTGGTCTTACACCAACCCATCAAGTAACCGGCTTGACCAATGTCACTCGTGAGGATGTAGTGAAGGACTATGGTTATGCCGCTGCCGAATTACTAAAGAACGTTCCCAGGTCGCAAGACAACCACATCAAGACTCACAGGATGATTGGCTAATGGCTAGCCGATGGCTGCCTGTCGCCGAGTTGGCTGCCGCAGTCCAGGCCGGTAAATTGCATGCCACCGATCTGGTAGAGCAGTCCCTGCAGGCCATTGCTGAACACAAAGCCTATGACGCTATTATTGCTACCACCGAGAATCGTGCCCGGCAACGCGCACAAGCAATCGATGAGCGTATACGCAAAGGCGAAACAGTCGGCCGCTTAGCTGGGGTGCCATTTATAGCGAAGGATAATTTCCTAGTCTTTGGGGCTGAGACTACAGCGGCCAGCAATATGCTCAGAGGCTTCACAGCGCCTTATCAATCAACTGCCATCGAGAAGCTGGAAGCCGAGGGGGCTATCTGCGTCGCGAAGGCCAATCTCGACGCTTTTGCCCACGGCGCCAGTACCGAAAACAGCGACTTCTTCACTACCAAAAATCCCCATGATATGACCCGAGTGCCCGGCGGCAGTTCCGGCGGTTCGGCTGCGGCGGTGGTGCTTGAACTGGCACCTTTCGCTTTAGGGACTGACACTGGTGGCTCCATCCGACAGCCCGCCAGCTTCTCAGGCTGTGTCGGCTATAAGCCCACCTACGGCTTAGTATCACGCAGTGGTGTGGTAGCTATGGCCAGCAGTACTGATGTGATCGGTCCCTTGACCCGGACAGTCACTGATGCTGCGCTGGTGCTTGACATCATAGCTGGTCCCGATGAGCGGGACGCTACCACCATCGACCGTCAGCCTGATTACACCGACCTAAGCGCCAGTCTGAGCGGCAAAAAAATCGGCCTGATCAAAGAATACATGGGTGAAGGCCTCAGTCCAGCAGTCAAAACGGTCATCGAAGCGGCTGCCGACAAATTACAGAAGGCAGGCGCCGAAATCATGGAGGTCAGTCTGCCCTCGATCGGCATGGCTCTAGCTGTCTATTACATCATTTGTCCGGCCGAACTCAGCAGTAATCTTGCCCGTCATGATGGCCAGCGCTTCGGCTATACTGACGCCGAGGCTACAGACTTAGAGGCCAGCTATAAGGGTTCGCGGGGCCACGGTTTCGGCAAAGAGGCCAAGCGGCGAATCATGATCGGTACCCATGTGCTTAGTAGCGGTTACTACGATGCGTACTACAAGCAAGCCCAGACCGTCCGTACTAAATTGATCCACGAGTTTCACGAGGTTTTTCAAACAGTAGATTTCTTGCTGGGGCCGGTGGCGCCGACCACTGCCTTCAAGATCGGCGAAAATGCCAACGATCCCCTGCAGATGTATCTCTGCGACGTGATGACCGTGGCAGCCAATATGGTCGGCAACCCGGCTGTCAGCCTACCGGCTGGGATGAGCCAGGGCCTACCTGTAGGTCTGCAGTTGATGGCACCACAGCGCCACGATCAAGAATTACTGAACTTGGCTCACCAAACTGAGGAGTTACTACTATGAAACTACTACCAAGGCTGCGACGTCGCCAACTGCGCCAGCTAAATGTTAACAAGTTCACCCTGCGTTGGAAAACATTGCAGCACTACTGCGCCTCGCGCAAAACCTGGCCGCAAGCCATCATTGAGGCTGACAATTTGCTGGCTGACGTCCTAAAGAAGGCCCACTACAAAGGCAAGACCACCGGCGAGCGCCTGGTGGCTGCCCAGCACGAACTGAGTGCCAACGAAAGCGTTTGGTTGGGACACAAGTTACGTAATCGCCTGGCCCAAAAAGACGTCGATATCCGCAAGCTGAAAAAGAAAGAGATTGCAGATGCGCTCACCGGTTTTCGCCAAGCCTTACGTGATCTGGGAGCCCTAAAGAAGCATGATTAATTCCACCACCCGCGCCAAGTATACTGCTACTATCGGCATCGAGTGCCATGTGCAGCTGAAGACCCGCACCAAGCTGTTTGCAGCTGTCGGCAATGATGCCCGTGAGGCCCCGCCAAACACCTTGGTCAGTCACATCTGCTTTGGCTTACCAGGCGCTTTGCCGGTCCTCAATAAAGAAGCGATCCATCTAGCTACCCGAGCCGCCTTTGCCCTCGGCACCGAACCAGCGCGTTTCAGCAAGTTTGACCGCAAGCACTATTTCTACCCTGATCTGCCGAAGGGCTATCAGATCAGTCAGTACGACCAGCCGATTATTGACAAAGGGTCTATTATCATAGATGTCAAGGGGGAGGCCAAACAGATTGGCATCACCCGCGCCCATCTGGAGGAAGACGCCGGCAAAAGCACACATCCGGCCGGTGCTGATTACAGTCTAGTCGATCTCAACCGCGCTGGCACGCCGCTACTAGAAATTGTCAGCGAACCCGATATGCACAGCAGCGTCGAAGCCAAGGCCTACGCCCGCGAGCTCTACCTCCGGATGCGCTATGCCGATGTTAGTGAGGCCAATCTCTACTACGGCAACATGCGTTTTGATGTAAATGTCAGCGTCAGCCAGACCGACGCGCTCGGCACCCGCTCGGAAACGAAAAACTTAAACAGTTTCCGCAGTGTCGAAAAAGCTGTCGACTATGAGATCAGCCGGCAGATCGAACGCCTGGAAAAGGGCGAGCCAATCGTCCAGGAAACCCGCGGCTGGGACGATGCTAAACAGCGTACCTTTAGTCAGCGCAGTAAAGAAAATGCCGATGACTACCGCTACATGCCTGATCCCGACATTCCACCCATTACCCTGACCGATGAATACGTCGCCGCCATCAAAGCCGAAATGCCTCCCATGCCCGACGAATGGCGTCAGCGTCTCAGCTCGCTCGGCCTCGATAAAACGCAAGTCGAAACCTTGCTCGAAGTCCAGTTGGAGCTTAGTACCGATTTCCTGTCATTGCTCGAAAGCAACCTAGAGAACAAAGACCGGGCCAAAATGTTTGCTAACTGGATCATCAACATCGAAGTACCGATGCGCCGTGAGCTGATTGAAAAAACCCAAGATTTAATTATTGACGAGACTGTTCGCGCCGAAGCCTTTGCCGGCGTCTACGAACTTGTCTCGGCTAGTAAGCTAAACTCCAACAAGGCAACTGCGCTACTAGTTGAGCTGCTCTCTACGAAAAAGTTACCAAAATCATTAGAGCAATATGCTGCCGACAACGGTTATGTTCAAGTCTCTGATGAGGGTGAAATAGCCAAAATTGTCACGCAAATCCTGGCCGATAATCCCAGAGCCGCCGAAGATGTCCGAAATGGTGAAATAAAAGCCATCGGCTTCCTAACCGGTCAAGTCATGAAGGCCAGCCAAGGTAAAGCCAACCCCTCGCTCGCCCAAGAATTGCTTAAAAAACAGCTTGGTCTTTAAGTAGCTCTTGGATATAGATCAAAAGCGACTTGTGGCTCTCCGGTTTGCGGTGAAACCATGCTCTACCACAGCAAAAAGCAAGTGTCCAGCATCGACTTCGCTTAGTTTGTCGATAGCGCTAGTGTCGGGCCGTGCTATATGGCGCTCGGCAACGCTCTGGTGAATCAGATGGTCAAGTATCCCGGCCCGCTGATTACCATTTTGCTCGGCTTTGTGCCCAAGTCGCTGAGCAGTGCGAGGAGTTTATTCTCTCGTTGCACATGCTCACCGATCTGAGTCAGTACTGTTTCGCCTTCATTAATTCGCATTACTTAAACATACTATCTCTACTTTAGCTAAGCAAGAATAAGCAGTTAGGAAACTTGATAGTCGCTTTATGTGGGCGTGGTACAATCGGTAGCATGAGTCAACCAAAGGTTCGTAAAGCAGTTATTGCCGCCGCCGGCTTTGGGACGCGGTTTTTGCCGCAGACCAAGGCTATGCCCAAAGAGATGTTGCCGCTGGTCGATAAACCGATTATCCAACAGATTGTCGAGGAACTGTGCAGTGCCGGAATTACCGACATTGTCATCGTGACGGGATATCATAAGCGGACGATAGAGGATCATTTTGATCATACCAGCGGTGATCTGCGAGCAAATTTGGAGCAGGCAGGTAAGCTCGAGTTGCTGGAGGCTACCACCCGAATCTCAGGGTTAGCTAATTTCGCTTACATTCGGCAGAAAGGTCCTTATGGCACCGGTACACCACTGCTGAATGCCGCACATTTGATTGGCGACGAGGCGTTTGTGTATACTTTTGCCGACGATTTCGTTAATGCCACGCCTACCCGATTCGCCCAATTGCTAGCCGTGCACGAGGAGCATGGCGGCTCAGTAATTACTGGTGTTCGCCGTGACGGGGAAGAAGACTATTCGCGCTATGGCTATGTAGCTGGTAAAGAGATCGGCCCAGGTCTTATCGACATGACTACAATTGTCGAGAAACCGGGCAGCCGAGAAAAAGCTCCATCAGACTTAGCCTCGGTCAGTGGTTTTGTCTTTGAACCAGTACTGTTTGATTACTTGCAAAAACAGATGGAGTCGCATGATCCGCTGGCCGGAGAGTTTATGATGCAGGATTCCATGCAACGGATGATTGAAGACGGCCATCACATCTACGGCTGCGAGATCCAGAATGGTACTTACTATGATACAGGTAACCCGCTGGAGTATTTGAAGACGGTGTTTAACTTTGCCATGGACCGTGACGATATCGGTGCACAACTCAGAGCCTATTTGCTTGATAAGCTACACTAACTTTTCTTAAACCTCGACTGTGCGCGTTAGTCGTTGTATACTATAGCTATGGACACCACCAGTACCGTCTTAGTCATTATGCTCACCAGTTTGCTGAGCATTTTCTTTATCATGTGTATCGCCGTAGTGGTAGCCATTTTTAAACTGGTGAAAGTGGTGCAACGGGTAGTCGATAAAGCCGAAGGCGTGGTGGATTCAGTGGAATCAGTTGCCGAAGTGCTCAAAGATACCAGCGGCCACCTGGCGATTTTAAAGTTGGTTCGTAATATTATGAAATTAGCGCAAAGGAGCCATCGATCATGAGCCGAAAAGACCACCAACGTCAAGATTTAAAGCGCTTAGCTATTGGCAGTACCATCGCGGCCGCTGCCGGTTATGTAGCTGGCATCCTGACTGCACCCAAGAGCGGTAAAGAAACCCGCCAAGATATCAAGCACACAGCTAGCGAGGGGCTGGCAAAATCTGAGAAGGAATTAAAAAAACTGCACACCGAACTTGGCAAGGCTATCGATGACGCCAAAGCTAAAGCCGAACAGCTAGGCTCCAAAGCCAAAAATGAACTACAGGAGTTGATCAAAAGAGCGAAAGGCACAAAAGAGAAAACTCGAGAAGCAATCAGTGCCATGCACGAAGGTGATGCTGAGGATGCCGACCTCAAGCAAGCGGTTAAAGAAGCCAAACAGGCCCTGGATCATCTCAATAGCTATCTTAAGAAGTAGCTCCTTTTGGTTAAAGACGCTTGAAGCTTCGGGTGAATTGCATATTGTATAAGCCCGTGCTTAACTTGCATGGTCTGAATAAACAGGTACGACAAAGATGAGGAAAACCATAAGCCGCATGCAGGCGTTGTAAAAGTTAGGCTTTAGCAAAGCAGCCTGGCCGCGTATACTTTATGAGGTAACAGATAAGTTTTTCGGGGGTATTTTGGCGTCTAACAAGACCGCGCTGCAGGCCAGTGATTATGTGCATTTGCACAACCATACGCAGTACAGTTTGCTCGACGGCCTGACCAAGGTGCCGGCGCTGATGGAGCACGTCAAAGCTAGCGGCATGGAGGCGGTAGCTTTGACTGACCACGGGACGTTGAGCGGCGTCATCGAGTTTTACCAGTCGGCCAAAGCGAATGGCATCAAGCCGGTGATCGGGATCGAAGCTTACATGGCCAGTCGAGGTTTACAGGATAAGGAGCCGGGTAAAGATAAGCAGTATTATCACATTATTCTGCTAGCCATGAACCAGGCCGGTTATCAAAACCTGATGGCGTTGTCGACCATTGCCAACCTCGAAGGGTTCTACTATAAGCCGCGCATCGACCGGGAGCTGTTAGCCACGCATAACGAAGGCCTGATCTGTCTCAGCGGTTGTGCCAGCAGCGAAATCGGCGATGCGCTCAGGCAAGATCAATATGGCCAGGCCAAAGAAATTGCTAAATGGTACAAGGCAGCTTTTGGTGACCGCTATTATCTAGAAATCGCTGATCATGGCCACCCCGACCATCCCGGTCACTGGACAGTGCAGAAAGGCATCAATGACCAGCTGATTCAACTCAGTGCCGAGCTCGACATCCCTTGCGTGGTGACGTGCGATGCGCACTACCTCAAGCATGCAGACCAGGAAGCCCACGAAATCCTACTCTGTGTCCAGACCGGTTCTTTCCTCAGCGACGAGAAACGCATGAGCCTCAAAGACTTTGACCTGCATGTGAACAAGCCAGAAGACGTCATCAAGCGTTGGGGGGCTGAGCACCCGGACTTCATTACGAACAGCGCTGCCATAGCTAAGCGCTGCACTGTTGAGATTGAACTTGGCAAAATCCTCATCCCTAAGTTTCCCGTACCGAAGGGCGAAAACGAACAATCTTATCTGGAAAAACTGGTGTACCGTGGCCTAGCCTGGCGCTACGGCAAAACCAAAGACCAGCCAGTCACTGAGGAGGCTGCCACGCAGCTAACTGTGCCGGCCGCTAAAAAACTTTTGCCGCCGGAAGTTCTGGAGCGCGCTCAGTACGAGCTCGGCATCATCAGTTCCATGAATTTCAACGGCTATTTCTTGATTATCGCTGATTTCATAG
This sequence comes from uncultured Candidatus Saccharibacteria bacterium, assembly GCA_964440265.1. Classification (GTDB taxonomy): domain Bacteria; phylum Patescibacteriota; class Saccharimonadia; order Saccharimonadales; family UBA4665; genus CAYMUN01. The sequence goes on from CAYTRU010000013.1 coordinate 17,306, forward strand.
TTTGGGGTAAGAGCCAAGGCATTGTATTTGGTCCAGGCCGAGGTAGTGCGGCCGGTTCAATTGTGTCGTATGCGCTGAAAATTACGGAGATCGATCCGCTGCAATATGACCTGCTATTTGAACGTTTTCTTAATCCGGATAGGATCAGCATGCCGGATGTTGATGTTGATATCCAAGATAATCGGCGTAATGAGGTTATCCAGTACTGTGTCGACAAGTACGGTAAGGATCGGGTGGCTAATATCGTGACCTTTGGTCGGATGGCTGCCCGCAATGCTGTCCGTGATGTCGCGCGTGTTCTCCAGGTTCCGTACGCCGAAGCCGATCGCCTGGCCAAGATGATCCCACCACCTATTCAGGGCCGACACATTTTGCTCGCCACTTCCATCAAAGATAACCGCGAGTTGAAGCATGAATACGAAACGAACGCTACGGCCAAAAAAGTCTTTGATCTGGCTGTCCAGCTAGAGGGTACCATTCGCTCGCATGGTGTTCATGCTGCCGGTGTGGTCATTGCTCCTGAGGATATCGTCTATTACACGCCGCTGGAAATGGCTCAAAAAGGTGTCGTAGCTACCCAGTACTCCATGGGACCGATTGAGCAGCTAGGTCTCTTAAAAATCGACTTCCTCGGCCTGTCAAACCTAACTATTATCAATAATGCACTGCGAATTATTAAACGTGTCTACGGCGCGGATATCAATATCAATGCCATCCCGCTGAATGATGTGAAAGCCTATGAGCTTTTCCAGCGCGGTGATACCACGGGCATCTTCCAGTTTGAATCAGCTGGCATGAAGCGCTATCTGAAAGAGCTCAAACCCACGGTCTTTGATGACCTAATCGCTATGAACGCTCTGTACCGACCAGGCCCAATGCAGTTCATCCCTAATTATATCAACCGTAAACATGGCCGCGAACAGGTCATCTATGAACACCCCGGCCTGAAAGCCGCCCTAGAGAATACGTATGGCGTGCTGGTCTATCAGGAACAGTTTATGCAGGTCAGCAAAGATATGTGCGGCTTCAGCGGTGGCCAGGCAGATACCCTTCGTAAAGCAATCGGCAAGAAACAGCGTGACACCATGGCCAAGATGAAAGCCGCCTTTGTCGAGGGCATGATGGAGCACAGTAAGGTTGATCGTCAGTTCGCTGAGAAATTTTGGGCTCGTATGGAAGCCTTCGCCGACTACGGCTTTAATAAAGTTCACTCTACACCTTACGCCATGATTGCTTACCAGACAGCCTATCTAAAGGCTAACTATCCAGCCGCTTATATGGCAGCACTAATGACTAGCGATTATGATGATAAGGATCGACTGGCGATCGAGATCACCGAGTGTACGCACATGGGCATTACCGTCTTGCCGCCTGACATCAATGAATCGTTTATAGAATTTGCCGTGGTACCACAGACCGAACAGATCCGCTTCGGCATGGCAGCTGTCAAAAATGTGGGGACTGGCGTAGTCGAGGAAATCCTCCGAGCTCGCCAAGAAGGCACCTTTGCTACGCTGGTGGATTTTTTGACTCGAGTCAGCAACCGGATAGTTGGTCGCAAGGCCATGGAAAGCCTGATCAAGGCTGGTGCTTTTGATCGTTTTGGCGACCGAGCTACACTGCTGCATAACCTGGATTTGCTCCTGGCTTTTGCCAGCAGACTGCAGAAGCAAGCCAACAGTGGTCAGACCGATATTTTCGGCAATTCAGAAGGTGGTGTCACCAGTGAGCTTCCGCGGTTGGAGCTGCAGGCACCGCCGCCGCAGTCCGACCATCACCATCGAGAACAATTGCTATGGGAACGTGAACTACTCGGCTTATATCTAAGCCAGCATCCCTTGGAGTTGTTTGAAACTATCTTGAGTGAAAAAACCATAGCACTTAACACGTTAACTGTTGAGCACGATGGCAAAGCAGTTACCATCGGCGGGGCTATTACCGATGTTCGTGAGATTACTACCAAGAACGGACAAAAAATGGCTTTTATCAAGGTCGAGGACCGCTTCGCCGAAGTTGAAGTTGTCGTCTTTCCCAGTAGTTACCAGCAAACTGCCGGCCTGTGGCAGCGAGACCGGGTGGTGCTGATCCGTGGTAAAGTCAATGTGCGCGATCAGTCTGGCCAGCAGGGCAATGAGGTGAAGGTCATGGTCGATGACGCCCGTGAAATTACCAGTGAGCAGGCCAGTGCCTATCAAGCTACTGGCAAACAAGCGAAGACTCCCAAGCCCAAGAAAGCTAGTGTAGGCAACCAAGCTCCTGCGCCAAGCAGTCTTCAGTCTTATGGCGAGAGTCGCAGTGTTCCTGGTGCACCTGGAGCTGACACCAAAGCTATCCTTAAAGAAGCTGCTCCTGCACGAATCTACATTCGTTTAGCTAACACCAGCGATGAGCAAATTCTCCTATCGCTCAAAGAGACCCTCGATACCCATCGCGGTGACACCGAAGTTGTCTTAGTGCTCGGTGAAGCCACCACGAAACAAGCAATCAAACTCCCCGGTGGCCTCGACTCTAGCAGTGAAGGCATCACGAAACTTCAGGCTCTGGTGGGCTCCGAGAATCTTGTACTGAAGTAGCCTGTCTTTAAACGATAGAAGTTTACATTACTAGGGATTTGATCTGCGTTATTAAGCTGCACTGTTTGATAAATATATCCTCGTTGCTCGCCCCTGCATGCCTACTACATGCCTAAAGCATGTCTATATGGTATGCTTTAGGCATGCACCCCGAGTTTATAGGTAAGAAAGTCTACATCAATTTGTCGGCGGCTCTGCTGCAGCAAGTCGATGATCTAGCAAAACACGACTATATATCACGAAGTGCTCTCATCCGTATGGCCGTGCTGGAATATGTTCGTAAACCGGACAATGCCGCCAAGCTCACCGTCCCTCCCGCCAAGCCCGTTGAAGATGTAGAGCTCCAGCAATTCTTAGCCAATTACCAAAAAACCCATCCGGATGTCCAAGTATAATTCAAGCAGTACACTTCAAAGCGGATGCAGCAATGATAGCAGTAGTTTCGTTTGCATAAGTTAGGTGAGCCTTAGCGGATCAGGCCGCTGGTGCGAGTGAGCAGAAAACCGGCGGTGAAGACCAGTACACTAGCGATATCAAGTAGAGGATGGTGGATGATAAAGACTTCCCCTTTGACGAAAACCCGGCGAAGGCGAAGGCCGTGCTGGGCGATGAATAAGGCAAGGGCGGCCCCGCTGAGTGCAGAAACGGCCGCCAGACTCCAAGTGGCTGGGTTGTTGGTCAATAGCTGGAGGCGAGAAATGGGTTGCGTAGTTTGTGGTAAGACAGGTTCAGTCTGTATAATCTGACTCTTGATAGTTGTGGCCTTTATGCTGGCATCTAGGGGTTGGCCGTATTCGGCCACGACCACCGTTTCGGGTCCTTGGCCTCGGTAATTTAGTGAGCTGGCAATACCGAAACCGACTTGCCGGTAGTTATTATTGAGCAGATTGGCCCGGTGACTGGCACTGCTCATCCAGCCAACAATGACGTCCTGAGATGAAGCAAAGCCATAGGCTAGATTCTCGCCAGCTGTTTGATATTGATAGCCACTGGCCGTGATGAAGGACCACGGTGTCTTACGACCATCGGGTGAAGTGTGTGCCCAGTAATCTGCGGTGACCATGTCTTTGGCTTTGGCGGTCGCAGCCGCGCTCAGATGCGGATCCAGTACCAGTGCCACTTTATGGGCGCTTGCGCGCTGAGCATTGGTTGCCGTGAGCAGGCCTTGGTTGCTAAAATCGCTTGCTGCTCCCAGGACTGCTCCGTCAGACCAAGCATGGTTGATGGCCAGTCCCAGGCCTACAATTACCAGCATGGGCAAATATGGCCAGTAAGTCTTTAGGTACTGCCTACCTTGGCGATGATGTTTCGCCTGTCGTTTTTTGTGTTGGAGTTTGGGTTTTGGCCTGGTCGCTAGTGCCATAGTGTTTTGTATACTTTTAGTTTTTAGGTCATGAGTGGTGCTTTTAGTGTATCACAACTTCGGTCCGACAAAGCGACAATGATAGAGTGCCATAGCGGCGGCTTGGACGACATTAAAAGACTCTTTTTGACCCAGCATAGGGATTTCGAGCAGCTGGTCACAGAGCGCTAAGATCTCTTGCTCAATACCTTCTACTTCGCGTCCCACGATGATAGCTAATTTCCCCGGTGGCTTAAAGTCAGCCAGCTGAATCGCGCCACGTGCTTGCTCTAGGCCGGCAATCACGAAACCTGTATGCCGTAGCTGCGTAATGATCGGTTCAATCGCCGGGCCATGCTCCCATATGGTTAGTCTTTCGGCACCTAGGGCAGTTTTGGCAATTTGCCGATTGATCTTGGCGGCCAAATGAGGCAAGCGCGAATCGTTTGCATGCAGTGGGTAAGGGGAGTAACCGGTAAGGTATAGCTTACCCACTCCTAAGCCATCCGCGGTTCGCAGCAGTGATCCGACATTGTGCGCGCTGCGGAGATTGTGGGCAATCAGGACGAGTTGAGGTAACAAAGACATAACAAAGGCAAGTATAGTATAGAGATTTAACGTTTACCATTATCATGCTAGCGGTTATACTAGTGAGTAATGAGCCAAGACGCCCGCGTTGACGAAGAGCAAGCCACCCATCGCCGAGCGATTGTACTGGGCCTGGACTACTTCGATACCTCCCAACAAGCAAACAAAACACTATACCGGCAACTATTAGCGGTTCCGGAGCTCTACGAGAGTAAAGTCATTCCGTTGCAGGCTGACCGTAGCAACATTTTATTCGGTATTACTACGACTACCTCGCAGCAAGCTATGGCTGCTCTGCGTAAGCGCTTTACCGAGCAGCGAGTGGCCTTCACGATTATTTCCGATATCGGCTATCGGGAGTATATGCGGCTGTATGATCCACCAAAACAGGTAGTGTATCAAGATATTTCGATCAACCAGGCAAGTAATAGTGATCGGGTCGCTCAGATTTCAGCCTTACTGGAGCAGGTGAGAGCCGATGACATGCTGGCCTACTTGGTGGCACAGGCCCATCGGACGAACGCTTCCGACATCCACCTGGAGACCCAGGTCCACGAGATACGGATTCGCTTTCGAATTGATGGTGTGTTGCATCCGATTGCCCATCTCAGTCAAGAAAAATATCGAGTGCTGATTGCAGCAATCGCCAGCGCTGGCAATGTCTCCACGGCGGCCAATGAAGCCCAGCAGGGCCATATCGCCCAGCGAGTTGTCATGGCCGACGGCAATGAAGTTAATGTCAATGTCCGGCTGGAAACAGTACCAACCATCAACGGCATGGACGTAGTGATGCGGCTGTTTAACATGGACCAATCGATGTATACGCTAGATCGTTTGGGCTTGACGCATCAAGAGCGCAGTGTCGTGGATGGTATTATTGCCAAGCCCAGCGGGCTCGTGATGGTCGTAGGCCCGACCGGCTCAGGCAAAACCACTACCTTGTATTCCATGCTCAATTCGCTTAATAGTGAAGAGCGAAAAATCATCACTATCGAAGATCCGGTAGAGTATCAATTTCCGGGCATTACCCAGATCTCCGTACACTCCACCGAAGGCGGCAATGACGACAGCTTTGCTGACAAGCTGCGTGCGGTCCTCAGACTTGATCCCGATATAGTCATGGTAGGTGAGATTCGCGATCTAGACACTGCTAAAACCGCCTTGCAGGCTGCTTTGACTGGCCACCTGGTGCTAGCCACCTTCCATGCCAGTTCTGCTGCCGCTGCGCTGACCCGTATCGCTGATATCATTGGCCAGAATCCTCTGTTTGTCTCAGCTATTCGTTTAGTCATGGCCCAGCGGCTCATTCGACGACTAGACGATAAGCTGAAACAACCCTACGAGCCAACCGATGCTGAACGTCAAAAAATAGAAGAAATCCTGCGGACATTGCCTGAAAATATTGAGCGCCCCGATCTAAGTAATCTACAGCTCTACAAGCCAGGTAGTTCCGAGGCCAATCCCTACGGTTTCAATGGTCAGCTAGCCGTTCGTGAACAATTCACCATGAGTGATGCTTTACGACGGCTACTCGAAAATCCCAGCACGCAAGTTTCGACGCAAAGCATTGAGGAAGCTGCGGCAAAATCTGGCATGTTGACCATGATCCAGGATGGCATGCTCAAGGTCGTCGCCGGCGAAACCACGCTTGAAGAGCTGTTCCGAGTCATCGGCTAGCTTTAAAGAAGGAGGTAGACTTTTTGTTACAAGTATCTTATTATTTATGCGGATAGAATAAGCATAAACAAAAATACTGTGCCAAAATTTTTACTTCGACTAATCATCATGCTTCTGTGTGTCACGGCGGTCTTACCGGCTGGTGATGTAGTGGCGGCTTCTGTGCCTAATGTTGAGTGGTACGGTGTGACAGATGGTTACAAGAGCTATAAAGGTAAAGGCTATAACATTGAAAGTGCAGATGATGGGTATTATATTGGTCGGGCCTTTGTAGGGGATGAAATGCTTGCCATCAGCCGCGGCCCGGATGTCACCTATGGCCAGATCAGATCGTATGATGACGGGCACATTGTCTATAAGTGCGGTGCCTTGAACAATAGGTTTTTGACCCCCCAGGGTAATCATTCCGTAGCCCGCTACGCTACAACCGATAAAGAAACTCAGGCCGATGCCTCGCGTTATGGTTTCTGCCAAGGCCAGGCTGGGACCATTAGCAATCGCTATAGCTTCGGCCAAGGCTTCAACTGCGGTGAACACCAGTGCGTTGATGGTACCTTTAGTACAGGGCTGCATACTCCACCTCATTGCGATCGAACGCTATACTACAATATCTTCAAGGTACAAGATGCATATCAGGGCTTTGACCCGGCGGGTAAGGTTCCAAAAGCAGTGCATTACCGTTATACTAA
>CAYTRU010000014.1:0-22747 GCA_964440265.1 uncultured Candidatus Saccharibacteria bacterium
ATCATCGAGACGCTGAACACCCTCGACAAGCAGGTATTGGTTAGTGTGGCCCAGCGGCGTATGTGGGCCTGCGAACAGGACAAGACTGTCTACGAAGCCCCCGTTATTACCGGCATGTTAGCTCACGAATCAACCCTAACACCGACTGGTACCTACCATATCAACGCCAAGACGACCGACACCACTCTCACTGGTACCGACGAGGCTGGCTCCTGGAATGACCCGGTCCATTACTGGATGCCATTTTTGGATAATCAGCATGGCACCTACGGGTTTCATGATGCTACCTGGCGGCCTGACGATGCCTTTGGCAAGACCGATCCTAGTTCTGCCGACGCTTCTCATGGTTGTGTGGAATTACCTCTGAATGCTTCCAAATGGCTATATAACTGGGCTGCTGTCGGTACCACTGTCACTATTGAAAGCTGATAGAATAAGGCTATGATTGTTGCAGTGATCGTCCTGGGGTTTTTAGTGCTTGTTTTGCTGGTCGTAGTTGTGCGACGCCAGTCTGCACCGGCCGATTCGCAGAGCGCGCTGTTACTCAAGCAGGATTTGACGCAACTGAGCGAGGATATTACCAAGCTTAAAGATGGCCTGAACGTCCAGCTCGGCGAGCGCTTCGAAAAAAACCAGGCCATGATGATGGGCAGTTTGCAGCAGCAGTTTACCGAGAGCAGCAAGATTATCGCAGAAGTAACCAAGAACCTGACCGAACTGAAGGAGTCAAATAAGCAGGTGATGGGCATCACCGATGAGCTTAAAATCTTACAGAATGTGCTTGGTAATCCTAAGCAACGTGGCGTGCTCGGCGAATATTTGTTAACGCAAGTTTTGGAAAATGTCTTACCGCCAGATCGCTTTAAGCTGCAATATCGTTTTGCAGATGGTGAGATTGTCGATGCCGTCATTTACCTAGATAAGCAGATGATGTTACCGGTCGACAGTAAATTCAGTGTCGAAAATTATAACCGCATCTTGGAAGCCAAAGATAAAGCCAGCAAAGACATTATTATTAAGCAGTTTAAGCTGGACCTCAAAAATCGTATCGACGAAACCGCTAAATACATCCGGCCGAGCGAGGGCACTATGGACTTCGCTTTCATGTTCATTCCTTCTGAAGCCATCTACTACGACCTACTGGTCAATAAAGTCGGTACTGCCAATACCAGTGCCCGCGATCTCATCGAGTACGCCTTTCGTGACAAAAAGGTGATTATCGTCAGCCCCACATCGTTCATGGCCTACTTGCAAACAGTCTTGCAGGGGCTGCGTGGCCTACAGATCGAAGAGCAGACGAAAGAAATCCAGCTGCGTGTCGGTGAACTTGGCCGGCACCTGGTTACCTATGAAACCTATATGCAAAAACTCGGCGCTTCGCTCGGTACGACAGTCAATCATTACAATACCGCTCACAAGGAACTCAAAAAAGTTGATAAAGACATCGTGCGTATCGCCAGCACTGGTCCCGCTGTCGAACCGCTGTTGCTCGATAAACCTAATAGTGACTAAGCTAACTTCTAGCCGCCAGAAAACTAATGACTAGGTTAATTTTTTGCATATACAGGTAATATATAGTATAAATAAGTCTTACCATGCGATCATCTGAAGTATTGTTACACCCTACTGAGAATCCTGTTAATTTTGCAAGAGAAGGCTATCAGATCCATGCACGGACTGCAGATTTGTCTTTTCCTGCACGTATTCCTGAGTCTAGTCTGGCATCACCTGATGTTACAATAGCACGCTTTATATTATGGACACATGTTCCTGAAAATCAAAGTGAAGTGCTGCCCCTGCTTGAAGGCTGCCAGGTTTTAGCATTAGAAGCCTTCGTAAGCCTAGATGGTGACGAAACACCGGCTGAGCTACAAAGAGAAGCAGTGATCAATAAGCAAGAGCTCGACCTACTTTCTATAGTAGTGACCGGCTCATATGATGAGTCAACTGCAGAGCGACTCCTCGAATACGGCATTAACCCGCAAAAATATGTGGCTATGCCATACGAAGAGAGACTACAAATTATTGAAGCTACTGTACAACCTTATTATGTCGAGATCTTGAAAGAATCTATGGATAAGGTGGAAAAAATCTACTTTATCGATGTGCAGATGGAGGATGCCACGACGCTGGCACGCCTTGAGGCCATCGAGCAAGCAAGAGCGCAAGCCCTAAGCAGAGCCCTTATTACCAAAAAGTGTGCTTGGGATGACCTCCCTCAACTAGTGCTTGATCGGGCCAGAGCCACCATGCAAACGAATCAATTCCGAGAGGGGATTACTAAGCTACAATTGGAGCACATACTACCCGAAAACTCTGGCAAAGTTATAGGCATTCTGCAGGGACGAATACATCGATCCCAAACTCGCTTAGTGGAAGTAGAGATGGATCAGTCGGTTATTTTTCAACGACAATTCCCGCGCAATAAACAAGAGGTTGACCCATGGTCGATTAAGATGAATGCATTGTATCATGCGATCGAGGACTTACTGCGAGTTGGCATAGAGGATAATGAGACTCTAGGGGATTTAATTGATGGCTACCTGGTGCTGCGATATGCATCTATTCATGGAAGCGAGGATGCCTTACGGGCCGTAGGTGCCATGTCAGAAACTGAGCTAGGCAGGCTTGTACCAGGCATAGCGGCTACTTTTGCCGGAGGAGGTCGATGGTCAGGGCGGCGGTCCAAGAGAAATTGGGGGCACCAGCAGGAGCACCGGTGAGAGGGTGGAAGTATTCGTAGCAACCATGACGGTTGACCATTTCTAGGGTGCTTTCGCGGAGGGCGGCGGCGTGGTCGTGAAAGCCGTAGCGCTTTAAGCCGTCAATAATCAGCCAGTTGGTATTGACCCAGGAAGGGCCTTGCCAGTAGCGTACTGGATTAAACCAGAAGGAACTGGGTGGCACGCTAGGTACAGGGTAAGGCGGGCCGAAGTTGTGTTCGTTTTCTAGCAACTTGACTAGCTGGGCTGCCCGCTCCTGGCTTATGGAACCAGCATATAGGGGCATCAGCGCCGCGACCGTCGGGATTTTTAACAAGCGATGGGTGACAAAATCTCGAGAGTAGTATTGGGAGGAGTAAGGATCCCATAATTGCTCCAAAGTATGTTCGCTTTTGTTCATCCGTTCTTCTAGCTCTTCAGGCAGTTCCTCGCGCAGCGACTTAGCAATGTCACGCAAGTGCGTGTTGGCCCGGATGAGGATGCTATTAAACGTCAAGTCTTCGATGCTAAAGAGCGAATGGTCGAGGATTTTATTGATATCGTAAGCCTTGCGACGTAACCGACGTTGGATATCAAACATGGCCAGGCTATCAAGCATCGACATGCGTTGGTCTTCGGGAATAGAATGTATGTCGCGTCGAAAGTATTTTAGTAGCCGGTCTAGCTTTAATCTAGCGATAATTCTGATCCATAGCGGTAGCAAATGTTCGTGCATCTCGTTCATCCAGGGGGGTGTGTTGTCTAGACCGGTTTCCCAGGGATGAATTTGCAAGACCAGGCCTTCACCGTGTGGATCGCGGTCATGGTATAGCCACTCATGGTAGGTCACGAGGGCAGGGTAAACCAGACGGTACCAACTACGCCGCTCCGGCCAAGCCAGCTTGGCGCCAATCCGCACCACGGCTTCGGCCACCATCGGTGGTTGCGTGATGCCGGTAGTTTTGACATCCTCAGGCGCAAATGGATTCAGCCAACTACGCCAAATATCACGATCGGTCTTATACTGCGGATCATCCCGAAAGACAATGTTCGGTAGCATGCCGTTGTGCCACTGCCCCCTGAGTAGGCTGAGGATCTCTGCCTTAGCTCGCTCCACATCAATATGCCGTCGCCCAATAGCGATAAAGCAGCTATCCCAGAGCCATTGATGCGGGTAGGTTCCCTGGGCCGGTTGGGTATAAGTGCCCCGATCGTTCATATCGAGCACTGTCTTGGCCTGATCAAACAGGTCAATTTGCGGCGGGTTTATGGGGGTCTCAACTTCATCTGGCATACGCTTTAGTATAGCGTAGCAGGTTTGCTATTAATCAAAAGACAATCAGTTACATATACCCAAGGTTTTTAGTGCAATTTAAAAAGGAGGTATAAAGTACAGCTAATTTGATATGCTATCTAGAACCATGCAACAACCTACGAATAAAAATAATGCCGACAACACGCTTAACTCCGAGTCGGGTAGCATCAAGATTACCTTGACCATCCCCAAATCGCTGCTCAAGCAGGTTGAAATCACTGCCCAACGGGATTACACAACGCGTAGTGATGTAATTCGCCAGGCGCTAGTCGATTATCTCCGTCAATATGAACGGGCCTGTGGTGAACTGGAGCCAGAAGAAGCACTTAAGATCTTACGACGGCGAATGGGCTTGGCATATTTCAACAAAACTCTCAAGGAAACTAAGTCGGACAGTGATTAAACACGTCATGTGCAGTTAACGGAAATTGGTAAAGCTGAGCGGAAAGTCAAAGTCTTGGCCGCGCAGGAGTTGCATAACAGTTTGGAGGTCATCTTTACTATTTGATGTAAGGCGGACGCTATCACCCTGAATCTGCGTCTTGACCTTCGGGTGTTTATCGCGGATAAGAGCGGTGATCTTTTTAGCCTTTTCCTGATCCAGACCTTTTTTAAAGGGGATCTCTTTGGTGGCTTTCATGTTGCTCTCCACGATATCAGTTGCAGTATCGAGTACTTTCTGGCTCTGTTCGCGAGCGGCCAGTTTCTTGCGGACAATGTCCAGGATGGCGTCGATCTGCCAGTCACCGTTGCCAGTGAGCTTGAACCCGGTCTTGTCGCCATTCAACCACTCGATAGCTGCGGGGGTACCTTTGAAATCATAGCGGCTACTGATCTCGCGCTGCACTTGGTCAAAGACATTATTCATCTCTGCCTTGTCATACTCGCTGACCACATCAAAGGAAAAGTTTGCCATAACTTTATAGTAAAGCTTGACGCCTGCCAACACAAACTAGGGGAGTGTTAATAATATTTATGAAATTTTAATAAATAGTATTAATCAACCTGGAACAATACGTAGAACAATGAGTAATGGGCTCTTACCTCTGGTACAATGTAAGACAGTATGATCAATCAAGAATTGGCTGAAAGTCTTAAGAAAAGGGCTAGCGAAGGTGATGGCTCTGTGCTGCGCAGCGCGGAGTTACGGAGCCTGTTTGACGAGCTCAAAACACTACCGCCAGAGGAGCGGACGGCGTTTGGCCAGAGCATTAACGCCCTGCGGCAAGAGTTGACTGCGCTGCTGAGTCAGTCACAAGATCAAACGGAAAAGCTCACGCCAATCGACATCACCGCACCCTTTGACAGCAATCTGACGACTGATCAGCGGCCTCAGCTACTGCCGAGCGAGGGGGGTAGTCGGCACCCGCTCATGACAGAACTCACCACCGTGCTTGACATCTTCTACCGCATGGGCTTCAGGGCAGTGGAGTCGCCCGAGATTGATGACGATTTTCATATGTTCGGCGCGCTGAATTTCCCCGAAGGCCACCCAGCTCGCGACGATTACGACACCTTTATGACGAAACAAGTAGATAAGCAGGGCAAGCAATTTATCGCTCCAGCGCACACCAGCACCATGCAACACCGTGTTTTGCTGGCGGGCCGAGCTGAGCTGGAGCAAGGCCGATCGATTGCCGCCGTCATCCCCGGTCGAGTCTTCCGTAACGAAGATCTCGACGCACGCCACGAGCACACTTTTTACCAGCTGGAGGGCGTCTATGTCGACCGCGGCATCCATGCCGGCCACTTGATCGCCACCCTGAAAACCTTTCTGCAAGAATATTACGGCAAGCAGCTGGAGGTCAAAACCAATCCCTTCTATTTCCCTTTCACCGAACCAAGTTTCGAATTTATGCTCAGCTGCCCCTTTTGCGACAAAGCTGGCTGTCCTGTCTGCTCGCAAGCTGGTTGGATTGAGCTGTTGGGCTGCGGCATGATTCACCCCCATGTGCTACAGGCCGCCGGTATTGATAGCGATGTCTACACCGGCTTTGCCTGGGGCGGTGGCATCGATCGCTTGGTTATGATGAAACACGGCATCGAAGATGTCCGCCATTTCCACGCCGCCAAACTTGACTTCCTAAGGCAATTCGCATGAAAAACGCCATTATTTTTCATGGTACAGACGACACGCCGCATAGCCACTGGTACGCCTGGTTAAAAACTGAACTTGAAAGAGCCGGTTACCAGGTATCGTTACCCTATTATCCGGCTATTAATCATGAGCCGATCGAGCAATTTTTGCCAAAAGTGCTAGAAGATCATCAGTTTGATAACGATACAGTGCTAGTCGGTCATTCAGCGGGCGGCCCACTTATTCTGAGCATCTTGGAGCATATTGAAACACCGATCGCCCAAGCGATTTTGGTCGCCGGTTATTGTGAGCACCCCGATGATCAAATCAAAGATCCAATTCTACAGCCAGCGTATGACTGGCCAAAGATAAAACAAAATGCAGGAGATATTTTTTTCATTAATTCTGTCGAAGATCCTTGGAATTGCAATGCCGAACAGGGCCGTACTATGTTTAATCATCTAGGCGGTACGCAAATTATTCGCAACGAAGGTCACTTTGGCTCTGACAAGTTTAACCAGTCTTACCGAACCTTTCCTTTGGTAAAGGCCTTAATACTTGGAATCAGAGCATGAAAATCAGTTTGAACACCATACGAACCTTTAATCAGCGTTATGGCTGCGCTGATGAGGTTGCGCCGGATGGTGTGACGGCGCTGGTAGAGAAGATCGGTGCGCAATTAGGAGCGGTCGAGGCAGTTACCGCTTTTGGCCAAAAATATGACGGAACAGTAATCGTCCGAGTGGTTAGTTGTCGCAAACATCCGAATGCCGATAAGCTCAATATCTGTACTATTGACGACGGGGGTATTACACCCGCTGTCAAGAGGGATAAGGACGGCTACGTTCAGGTAGTGTGCGGTGCGGCAAATGTCCGCCCCGATTTGCTGGTGGCTTGGCTGCCACCCGGTGCAACGGTACCGAGTACAGCAGGCAAAGAGCCGTTTGCGCTAGAAGCCCGAGAAATTCGCGGCGAGACCAGTAACGGTATGCTGGCTAGTCCGAAAGAGCTCGGCCTAGGCGATAACCATGAGGGCATTTTAGAGATTGACGGCGACATTAAGCCTGGTACGACATTTACGGCAGCTTATAATTTGCAAGACGACGTGATCATCGACATCGAAAACAAAATGTTCACGCACCGGCCGGATTTGTTTGGCTTTCTTGGTGTGGCACGGGAGCTAGCCGGTATCCAAGGCCTACCGTTCAAAAGCCCTGATTGGTACACGCCGAGGCCGCAACTTCCGGACAGAGAAGCTGATGAGCTAAAGCTTGAGTTTAGCAATGAACTGCCGGAATTGGTGCCGCGCTTTACGGCCATTACCATGCGTGACGTGCAAGTCGGCCCGAGTCCGGTTTGGCTACAGCTGGAGCTGGCCAAAGTCGGGCAGAAGCCTATCAATAACATTGTTGATTACACAAATTACTTCATGCTACTCAGCGGCCAGCCCATCCATGCCTATGATTACGACAAAGTACGGGCGTTGAGTCAAGCTGACCATGCCGTGCTGATAGTTCGCCACCCGAAGCCCGGTGAAACAATCAAGCTTCTGAACGGCAAGACGATCAAGCCTCGGGCAGAAGCCATGATGGCAGCCACCGACAAGCAGCTGATTGGCTTGGGCGGCGCAATGGGCGGCACCGAGACCGAAATAGACATGGATACCAAACACATTATTATCGAAGCTGCCAACTGGGACATGTTTAACATGCGGCGGACGGCTATGGAACACGGGGTCTTTACCGATGCGGTGACGCGCTTTACGAAGGGTCAGAGCCCACTACAAAATCTGGCGGTGGTGCAGCGGATTGTGGCAGAGATCCGGCAGTTCGCCGGTGGTCGGGTAGCTAGCCCGGTGATTGATGATAACCATTTGGATGCCGCTGTCATGGAACGGCAAGCCTTGCATCCACCCGTCAGCGTGACGACTGATTTTATCAATACTCGGCTCGGGCTGGATTTAGGTGCCGACGATATGAAAACTTTGCTGGAAAACGTTGAATTTCGGGTGGAAACGGCTGCTCGCGAGCTGACTATTACGGCGCCGTTCTGGCGAACTGATATTGAGCTCGGCGAAGATATTGTGGAGGAAATTGGTCGACTCTACGGCTTTGACAAACTGCCTTTGACCTTACCAAAACGAGACTTGACGCCGGCCATCAAAGATCCGCTGCTGGAACGTAAAAGCCAGATCCGGCAGTTACTTAGCAAGGCTGGAGCGAATGAAGTCCTGACCTACAGTTTCGTACCAGCTAGTTTGCTGGAAAGGGTTGGTCAAGACCAGACCCAGGCCTTTGAGATCAGTAATGCTTTAAGCCCCGACCTGCAATACTACCGACTGAGCCTGATCCCCAGTCTATTGGAAAAAGTTCACCCCAATATCAAGGCTGGCTATGATGAATTTGCCCTGTTTGAGGTAGGCAAAACCCATGAGCTTGATCAGCTGAGTGAAGAGGGCTTACCCGTAGAATTTGAGCATACGGGCCTGGTAGTGACGGCGGCCGATAAGCTCAAAAAACCAGGCGCTGCGTATTTCCAGGCGAAACACTATCTGGAAAGCCTGGCTGGAGTGGCGCTAGAGTT
This sequence comes from uncultured Candidatus Saccharibacteria bacterium, assembly GCA_964440265.1. Classification (GTDB taxonomy): domain Bacteria; phylum Patescibacteriota; class Saccharimonadia; order Saccharimonadales; family UBA4665; genus CAYMUN01. Next base: position 8,678 of record CAYTRU010000014.1, read on the forward strand.
CAAGCCCGTTCCAGAGGCTATGCAGCAGTCTGCGGTGATGCAGCCGTATGATACGACAAGATCAGCAGCAGTCAGTGTCGGCGGCGATTTCCTAGGGATTATCGGGGAGTTCAAGTCCAGCGTCAGGCGTAACCTCAAACTACCAGCCTTTACTGCCGGCTTCGAGGTCGACACTACCAGATTAGGCAAGTTGCTGGCCGCTGGTAAAGCCTATAGCCCATTACCACGCTTCCCAAAGATTACTCAAGACATCACTTTAAAGGTTCCGACGACTGTAGGCTACCAGCAGCTCTATGATTTTGTGATGCTCACATTGACCGAACTCCGCCCAGACGAAACTTCATCGCTACTTCGTCCAGTTGATATCTATCAACCAAAAGATGACCCACAGCACGCACGAGTAACATTTCGCCTTACGATTGCCAGTTATGCACGAACCTTGACTGATACTGAAGTCAATAAACTGCTTGATCAAGTCGCTGCTGCCGCACACGCGAAGCTAGGCGCTCAAAGAGCATGAAGCAATTGAGGTTTTGGCTAGTGGGGCTAGGCTTTCTGGGGGTCGTGATAGTGCCAGGTTTCGCAGCGGCTGATACTAATATTTTCTCATCACCTCCTTTGCCGCCGAAGAGACTCTGACCCGGGCTGATCCCCAGGGCGAGCTGCACATTATCGAACGCATTAACGTCGATTTCAACGATCAGAACCACGGTATCGAGCGGGCAATTCCTAATAGTTACAAAAAGCATTCCCTGCAGCTACATGTCGACAGTGTACATTCGGACAGTGGTGCACCAACGCACTACACCACCTATAGTTCCAATGATAATACCGTTCTCAGAATCGGTGACCCCAGTCGCACAGTCACTGGGCCACAGGAGTACACCATCGAGTATACGCTGCACAATGTCATCAGTTTTTATAATGATCATGATGAATTGTACTGGGATGTCAACGGTGATCAGGCGCTACAGTCGACTCGACAGGCAGCAGTCAGAGTACATGTACCGAACGACCTACAGCAGACTAAAACCCCTGTCTGTTATGCGGGTTCTTATGGTCATACCGCTCGAGAGTGTACCATTTCTACTAGCGATGGTACAATCGAATCTGCCACTACCCAGGCCTTGCAGCCCAGGCAGACGCTTACCTATGTTGCTAGCTTCCAAAAAGGCTATTTTCAGCCATCGAAATGGTACGAAACAATAGGGGAGTACTGGAAGCAAATAGTTGCTACGTTACTGCCCATTTTAGTTCTGGGTGGCGGTAGCGCTATCTACTGGTGGCGGAAAGGCCGTGATGCCAAGGGTAGCGGCATCATCATCCCGCAATACGATGCCCCTGACCATATGAAACCCCTGGGCGTGGGTGCGCTGATTGATTTCAAGGTGGATAACCACGACATGACGGCGACCATCATTGATCTAGCGGTCCATGGCTACCTAAAAATTATTGAAACCAAAGAGGATAAGTTGATCGGTAAGGACAAATTGACGTACCGGCTGCAGTTGCGGAAGTCGGACTTCTCGGGGCTAGATGCTAACGAGGCTTTGCTACTGAAAACCTTGTTCACGAAACCTGAGGTGGGTGCCGAGACTTATCTGGCTGCCAACAAAAATACCTTATACAAGGTGGCGGCTACCATAAAAAAGAACGTCAAGAGTGAGCTACAGGACGCCGGTTACTTCCGACGTAATGTACGAGGCAAGGAGCTAGTGCGCCATACTTTCCTGCGGCTACTTTTTGTTGCTTTCATCGTGGCGACTGGCTGTATTTTATTAGCGCTTGCCAAGCCAAGTTTCTTTGTTGGCTGTACCATTGGTGGGCTGGTGGCAGTACCTTTTCTACTCGCCCTTGATGCCCGCACGGCCAAGGGTGTTGCCGCTAAGGAGCATATCCAAGGCTTAAAACTATACCTGGAGGTTGCCGAAAAAGATCGACTAAAGAAACTACAGGCACCCAATGCCCCCTACGCCGCCAACGCTCACGAGCCGGTCAAGACAGTTGATCTGTTTGAAAAGTTACTGCCCTATGCCATGGTCTTGGGTGTCGAAAAACAGTGGGCCGGACAGTTTGAAAGCCTGTATACTTCGCCGCCCGACTGGTACAACGGCAACTGGACGACCTTTAATGCTTTCTATTTGGCCAGTAGTCTCAGTGGCGGCATGGACTCGGCGGTCAACGGCGCCTTTAGCGCCCCCAGTAGCAGCGGTAGCAGTGGTTTCGGGGGTGGCGGTTTCTCTGGCGGTGGTGGCGGCGGAGGTGGTGTGGGTGGCTGGTAGTCAACGATTATCTCTGACTGATCTTTGACAAAGCTAGGGCTTTCGGGCTAGAATTGATTATGAAGATAAGTACTTCGCCCGCGCTGACTTTCGATGATGTCCTCCTCAAACCCGGTTATGCCGGGTTTTCTCGTTCTGAGATCGACCTAAGTACTCAGTTGACCAAGAAGATTAAGCTACAAGTCCCCCTGGTAGCTTCGCCGATGGATACGGTGACCGAGAGTAAGCTTGCAATTACGCTTGGAAAGTTTGGCGGTATCGGTATCATTCATCGCAATCTGACAATTCAAGACCAAGCGAGCGAAGTAGCCAAAGTAAAAAAGGCTGGGCAGTTGGTGGGGGCAGCAGTCGGTTCCAGCCCGGGCTATGAGAAGCGGGTCGAGGCTTTGATAGCTGCTGGTGTCGATGTGGTTATCGTCGATTCAGCCCATGGGTTTTCCAAATATGTCATCGAGGCACTGACGTTTATCAAGCAAAATCATAAGGTCGAAGTCATTGCCGGTAGTGTAGCTACCGCTGAAGGCGCCCAGGCCTTAATAGATGCGGGCGCCGACGCGCTTAGGGTCGGTATGGGACCAGGCGCTATCTGTACCACGCGCATTGTCTCTGGGATGGGCGTACCCCAGCTGACAGCTATCATCGAGACAGCAGCAGTCGGCCAGAAGCATGGTGTACCAGTGATCGCCGATGGTGGTATTAATTACTCTGGTGATATAGCCAAAGCACTAGCCGCCGGAGCTTCCAGCGTGATGATGGGCCGGTTGTTCGCTGCGACCGAAGAGTCGCCAGGTGAAATTGTGGAATTTACCAAAGACCAAGTGCCGCGCCGCTTTCAGAGTATTATTAATGGGGCTGAGACGTACAGATTCAAGGGCTATCGTGGTATGGGCTCAATCGGTGCCATGGAGCGTGGTAAACAAATTAGTTCCGAAGATGAGTTTCATGGCAAAAGCTACACCAATAAAAGCGTGCTAGTAGCCGAGGGTGTGGAGGGTCTCGTACCCTGTAGTGGCTCACTCAGCGATGTAGCAGCTACTATGATTGAGGGTGTCCGCTCAGGATTTTACTACGTGGGAGCCACCTCAATCGCTGTGCTCTGGGAACGGGCGGTGCTGAGCGTGATTACCAGCGCCTCACTACACGAGAGCCATCCGCATGATTTATTTGTGACCAACCCTGGCAATAGTTACCATGTATAATAGAGGAAACTAAGGGAGGTTTCATGGCACGAAAACGTGATCGCGCTTTTGCCGGATTTTTTGCCGGGCTGTTTCTGATAACATCGTCGGCCTTCACGGTTGGCGTGATATATCAAGCGATTCAAAATAACAAAAAAGCTCCAGACACCAAACCAACCGCAAAGATTTCACCACCACCAGCAACGCAACCTAATCAGGAGACTACAGCCAAGATGCAAGACTTTACCCCCACCACTCAACCACAAACGGAACTAAAGATCATTGATACCAAGCTCGGTACTGGGGCTGAAGTGAAAGCCGGTGATACGGTAAGTGCCGACTATGTCGGTGCGCTGATGAGTGATGGTACAGTATTTGATGCGTCAGCCAAGCATGGCGGTCCACAAACCTTTCCTTTAAGCGGTGTTATTGCTGGCTGGTCTCAAGGTATTCCGGGTATGAAAGTGGGTGGTACGCGCCGCTTGTTAATTCCTGCCAGTTTAGCCTATGGCTCTCGAGCGCAGCCAGGTATACCGGCAAATTCTGATCTGGTCTTTGATGTGACCATCATGCAGACCGGTCAGTAATCACCAGGGGGCGCTTATTCGTGTAAAAAACACAATATATAGCGTCTTGAACTTTGCGTAAGCGCTATATATAATTATTTATGCAGTCAGAATTGTTCTGCTACAAAGACAATTAAAATAAACAAAAGCGTCAACAAGCATCGCAGCTGTACCTGAGAGACATAGCTGCCCTAAGAGGCGCGCTAAAGAGGGGATAATTATGGTCAAAAACATTACTATTTTTACTACCAACACCTGTGCCTACTGCCAGATGGTCAAGAAGTACCTAGGCGCGAAAGGCATGACCTACGAGGAAGTAAACCTCGATGAGCATCCTCACCGTCAAGCTGAGGCCATGAACCTTAGCGGCGCTATGACTGTGCCGGTCACTATCGTTACCAAGCACGATGATTCGCAAGAAGTCATTGTCGGCTACAATCTGGCTAGATTGGCTCCAGCGGTCGCTTAAAGCATGGCTGAAAGTTCTAGTATTCCGCAGCATGAGGTGATTATCATCGGTGCTGGGCCGGCGGCTTTGACAGCAGCTATTTACACAACCCGTGAGGATATTGAGACCTTACTGTTTGAACGGGCTGTGGTCGGCGGCCTGGCGGCCGTTACCGATAAAATTGACAACTACCCTGGCTTTCCGGACGGTGTAGAGGGCCTGAAGCTGGCTGATGATTTGCGTAAACAGGCGGAACGCTTCGGTGCTGTTATCGAGCTGGGTGAAGTAACCGGCCTGCATGACGAAGGTACATATAAGCGACTGGAGACCACTAGTGGTGATATGCGCGCCAAGGTGGTGCTGATCGCCACTGGCTCGGATTATAAAAAGATCGGCGTACCGGGAGAAAAGGAATACTATGCCCGTGGTGTGCATTATTGTGCTACCTGCGACGGGGCCTTTTACCGTGACAAGCGTTTAGTGGTAGTCGGTGGTGGTAACTCAGCAGTCCAAGAGACCATCTTTCTGACCCGTTTTGCTACCCATATCGATCTACTAGTACGCTCAACTATTAAAGCCAGTGATGTCCTGCAACGCGAGCTGGAAGAGTTCGTCAAACAAGGCAAGGTGACCGTCCACCTAGATACTACTACTGACGAAATTATCGGTGAAGAAAAATTTGTAACCAAAGTCATCGGTACCACGAAAGGACAAAAAACAGAGTTTATAACTGACGGTGTCTTTGTCTTTGTAGGGCTGGAGCCCAATTCTCAGTTCCTAAAGTCCACACCTGTCCGTTTGGACGAAATCGGCTTTGTTATCACGGATGCGCACCTCCAAACCGATATGTCCGGTGTATTTGCTGCTGGTGATATCCGCAGCGGTGCTACCATGCAGATTGCCTCCGCCGCTGGTGAAGGCGCTACTGCCGCTCTTAAAATTCGAGAATACCTAGAAGGCCGTAGTCATCCTACCCCGAACTAGGGCAACTATTCGAGCTTAGATGGAGCGGTAATTAGGGAAACGGTCCAAGACAAGTTGGTGTCGCTCTAGCCCAGCTGTCCTCAGATTTTTTTCGAGGCTCTCAACCATAGGTTCAGGACCCGAGAGATAGACAAGTGTATCTTTTTGGGGCTTCTCGAGGCCCAGGATTAGCTCGGCGTTTAGCTTTCCCCGTTCGCCACCCCAGGCTGCTGAAGGTTCGCTCACCACAATAGTGGCGTGTTGGTTGGCCCTATCAAAGGTATCCTGAAAAATAATTTCCTCTTCGGTGCGGACGCCATAGAGAAGTTTAATGGGCCGAGTTTCTTGGGTGTCAGCCAGCCAGCTTAAGATACTATGAAAAGGTGTAATACCAATGCCGCCAGCCACGAAAATCAGTGGCGTCTGTAGTAGCTTTGGTAATACAAAATCGCCCATTGGAGCGCTTATTGCTAGCTCTGCTTTAGGTTTCAGGCTGAAGAGAGCTTTTTTGAAGGAGCTGCTGTTTTCACCAGCAAGTTTGGTGGTAATGCTCAGCAGCGTGTCACTAGGCGATGAACTCAGGGTAAACCAACGCTTGATGCCACGAGCGTCTGCTTTCGGATGGGCAAGCGTTAATTCTATAAACTGGCCGGCCGTGTAGTGAATCGGTTTTTCCGGCTTGAAGTAAAACGTCGTGATGTGCGCGGCTTCCGGCTGAGCGTGATCAAAAATAACTCGCATATCACCAGTGTAACAGACTACACTGGTCAATTTTTAAAGCGGTCAGGCCGATCAGTAACGACGCCGTAGAGGCCATGTTTGGCCCAGCGGTCGGCTTTAGTGGGATTATTTAAAACGTACGCCGTTAAGTCATAGCCACCACGCTGCATGGCTCTTATAAAGCCACTCCACAGCCAGCGCTGGTTCATACTCAACCGTTTGGTGTTGACTTGGCGAGCCCGATGGGTGGCTCGGATGCCAGACCAATGCTCAAGGACAATTTTCTGGATTTCCGGCAGTTCGGCATGCAACTGCAGTAAGGTTTTCTGGCTGAACGAGCCAAGCATAAAACAATCTAGGGGCCAGCCTTTTGCCAGGTAGGCTTTCATGATCGTGATAATCGGCTGCACTGGTTCCCGGGGCTTGACTTCGATGTATAGCGGTACGGTGTGACCTATGATCGCGAGCATTTTTTCAAAGGTGACAAGATCTGGCTTATGGGCTAGTAATTCAGCATAGGTGCAGTTATGCAAAGTATGCCGGTTACCGGCTGCATCTTTCAGATAGGGATCATGGTGCAGCACTGCGATACCATCGGCTGTCACACGCAGGTCAAATTCTAACTCGTCGACATGGTATTCAAGCGCTTTTTGCAGACTCGCGATGGTATTTTCCGGCGCTAAGCCGCGAGCGCCTCGATGGCCGATAATTTTCATAGTATGTACTGATTAGCTAGGGGCGAGGATATCTGCTGCGTACCGTTTTCTAATGAGAGCATGCCCAATTATACCATGTGCACTAGCCTTCAGCCGCGCTAAGACACGTGCTATACTTTTTTAAAGTTAACAAAGCTTATTCAGGAGGTCACCCAGTGAATCAGGCTTCAATCGACTCTACATCTGGTATTCAGCCAGAGAGACAAAGCAGAGTTCTGTACCGGAAGAGTGCCTGGAGGCTCAAGGGCAAACCAGCCCTTCTGCAGTGGGTCGGTAGCCGGATACAGTTACTAACAATTAATCCGAATGGTGGCCTACCAGAAAGGATAATTTTTGACTACGATGTCAAAGAAATTAGCGGCCTGGAAACTGCTAATCAGCTTATGGCGCTTACTATGGGCGACAAGGAGTATCACCTTAACTTCAGTCCCGCAGCCGGGGCAATGGCGGCTTTTGCAACCGTACTACCGCTCAAACAGGCCACTTCCCAGCTAAGCCCTATGCAGGAAGTAGGGTGGTGGCGACAAAACTTACAAGCGCACGGTGTCAAATCAAAATTAAGCAAGGCATCAAAGACAGTCATATTTTGCTTTGCGATCTTTGCAGCAGTTGTTTTACTCACGCAACTGCGCTAAACCGGTAGTGTACAATGGTACTATCACAAAATGAGTAAGCGCATACGATACTTAACAAGTTAAGAGATAGGAATAATATGGCCGATTTTAATCAGGTACTCACCCCCGGCGATTATACAAATGGGGTAGTTAATACTGTAGTAGAGATCCCTCAGGGTAGTTTTTTGAAGGTTGAATGGGATCGAAAACGAGCTGCCTTTATGCTTGATCGGGTTGAGCCAGCGATCTTTGCCAAGCCTGTAAACTATGGTTTTATACCACAGACTCTTGATGAGGATGGGGATGAGCTAGATACCTTGGTGGTCTGTGCTGAACCTATTCCGACTGGCATTTGGCTGGAAGCTAAAATCATTGGAGTTATGAATTTCAGGGATGATGGGGAGATGGACCACAAAATCATTGTTGTACCGGCCGATGACCGTCACACCGGTGACAGCATACATAGCCTAGCTGATCTTGGGGAACGCTGGCAGCAACAGATGGCCGAGCATTTTACACACTACAAAGATCTGAAAAAACCGGGTAGCACGAAAGTTCTGGGCTTTGGTGATATTGCAGCTGCTCAGGCTATCATCGCCGAATCTATCGAGCGCTACAAGCAGCAGGCATAAATGAAAAAAGTCATCCCCGCCGACAGCACTCTCGTCCCTGACCAGGCTGAGCGCGTCTTTCAGGGCATGATTTTCGATGTCTACCAGTGGCCGCAAAAGCTGTTTGACGGCTCCAGTCACACGTTTGAAATGTTGAAGCGCCCGGATACGGTCACTGTCATCTGCGTCGTTGACGACAAAATCCTGGTCATCGAGGATGAGCAGCCGCATATGGGTACTCGCCAAAGCTTCCCCGGCGGTCGGGTCGATGACAGCGACAACACGATTGAGGCAGCCGCTCGACGCGAAGTGCAAGAAGAAACTGGTTACAGCTTTACTAGCTGGCGTTTGGTAGGAGTCTGGCAGCCGTATCATAAGATGGAATGGTTTGTCTACGTTTGGCTAGCTTGGGACATGATTGATAGGCAAGCACCACAGCTGGACCCTGGCGAAAAAATTACCGTCCAAGGCCTTGATTTTGCCACCGTGAAATCCTTGTCTCTTCAAAGAGCTGGATACCTCGGTGAAAGCGGAGCTATATTTGAAGCTCTGGAGTCGCTGCAGCAATTGTTAAACCTACCCGAGTTTACTGGCCTTTCTGTCGATCGATAGCTGGCAAGATGCTATGCTTAAGCTATGAAAAGTAGCTCACGAACGAGGTTCCAGCTTATCGAAGTGTTACTGACAGGAATTATCATAAGTTTGCTCGGACTTCTCAGCTGGTATGTCTATCGTGCCAGTAAGCCGCCGCTCAGTACTGCACAACCCACGAATACGTCAGACGCCAGATTTACCGGTACGGTAACTGAAAATGGCTGTGCCGCCCAGAAAATACCTGTCGGTGATGTCGGCTGTTCGATTCGCATAGGTATCGCACAGATTGCTATAGTGCACGGTACTATGCAAACTGATCAGTGGGGATCACTAATTGACGTCAAGGATATTACGCAATTAATGGGCAAAAAAGTAGAGGTTTACGTGCACAGACTTGCTACAAACAGCTACACCTTAGCAGGTTCAAGCAGCTATTACCTGAAAGAACTGCAGTGATTTTACTATAATGGAGGCAAATCTCTCTTTAATTATCTATTAGTTCATAGGAGTTGTGTTCATACAGACAAACTTTTAAAATGGAGGCATAAGCGGTACACTACAAATATAAACAGGAGAGTGCATGAAAACACGGGTAGCAATCAATGGTTTTGGTAGAATCGGACGGAATGCTTTTAAGGTGGCCTTTGAGCGGAGTGATATGACAATTGTCGCTATCAATGACCTAACTAGTACCGAAACACTAGCACATTTACTGAAGCATGATAGTAACTATGGCACCTATGGCAAAGAAGTTAAGTATGACGATAAAGGCATTATTGTCGACGGTCAGCATATTACCGTATTTGCGGAACGAGATCCGGCCCTATTACCATGGGAAGAGCACAAGATTGATGTAGTTATCGAATCAACGGGCTTTTTTGTCGATCCGACTAAAGCCAAGGCGCACATAGACGCCGGCGCCAAAAAAGTTGTGCTCAGTGCTCCGGCCAAGGGTGAAGGGGCGACTACGGTGGTGCTGGGTGTGAATGAAGATGCTTTAGAAGCAGCAACTGATATTATTAGTAACGCTTCATGCACTACCAACTGCATTACGCCAGTGGCAGCTGTCATTGAAAGCAATTTTGGTATTGATAAGGCGATGATGACTACCGTGCATAGCTACACTGCCTCACAAATGCTGCAGGATGGCCCGGGCGCCAAGGATAAGCGAGAGATGCGTAACGCTGCCGAAAACATCGTACCCACTACAACTGGTGCCAGCAAAGCCGCTGGCTTGGCACTACCAGCCTTGCAAGGTATCTTTGGTGGTATGAGCGTACGGGTACCTACTCCGGTCGTCTCTCTCAGCGACTTTGTCATAATCACCAAGCGGGCGGTATCTGTCGAAGAGGTCAACCAAGCCTTTAAAAAAGCTGCCGCTGAACCCTATTATCAGGGTATTCTGGCGGTCAGTGAAGAGGAACTAGTCAGCAGTGATTTCATCGGCAACAGTCATTCGGCCATAGTGGATCTCAAGCTGACGGCTGTAGTCGGTGGCACGATGCTAAAAGTAGTCGCTTGGTACGATAATGAGTGGGGTTATAGCAATCGACTAGTAGAAGTAGTTGCCGATACAGGCCGCTTGTTGCATACTAAAGAAGATCATTCCAAGCACCACGATTAGATAGGGAAGGCTTCCATGAAGATTGCGTTGACTACCGACCATACCGGTTTTGAGTTATTAAAACAGCTACAATCTTTTTTGGAAAGCCGAGGGTATGAGTGCCATAATTACGGCCCCCTAGCGTTTGATGGTGATGACGACTATCCCGACTTCATTACGCCAGCTGCCAAGGCTGTAGCCACTGGTGAATGCCCTTACGCCGTTATTATGGGCGGTAGTGGGCAAGGTGAAGCTATGGTAGCCAACCGTATCGAAGGAGTCCGTTGTGCTGTTTACTATGGTCCGGCTGTTGCTCAGGCGGCCATCGATGCTGAAGGCCATCCAGCTCAAGATAACTACGAGATTATTCGCTTGAGCCGTCAGCACAACGATGCGAATGTGCTCAGTCTAGGTGCGCGCTTTTTAAGCCAGTCTGAAATCGAACAGGCTGTTATGCTGTGGCTGGAGACACCATTTAGCGGAGCCGAGCGACACCAGCGTCGTCTTAGAAAGTTTAATAAAGGAAGTCTATGAAAATCTACATCGGAGCTGACCATGACGGTATTGAATACAAAAGTCAGCTGGCTCAGGCACTCACTCTGGCAGGGCATGAAGTAATCGACGTAGGTAATCAATCGATTGATGCGAATGATGATTTCGCTGAGTTTGCCGATAAGTTGGCAACCCAGCTAGTGGCTGCCCATGACCCCGAAGCGCGGGGCATCTTGATCTGTGGGAATGGTCAAGACATGTGTATAGCTGCTAATCGTTTCAAAGGTATTCGGGCTAGCTTGTGCTGGAATACCCTGTCGGCCCGTTCGGCTCGTAATGACAGTGACAGCAATGTGCTGTGTTTATCGGCCCGGTTTCTGTCACTTGATGAGTGCGGCTCAATCATGGTGACCTGGTTGGCAACGCCTTTTAGTGAGGAGCCGGATGCTGTTCGGCGTATTCAGCAATTAGATGAGTTGGCTAGTAGTAATGGCTAGCATCTGTCCCACGGTCACGGCTTTTGATATGCACGAATACCGCGTACAGGTGGAGCGTCTGAAGCCGTTTGCTGCTCGTATTCATATTGATCTTATGGACGGCGAATTTGCGCCGACAAAATCACCACCCTTGGAACAAATCTGGTGGCCGACGGAACTAATAGCCGACATCCACTTGATGTATCAACGTCCTATGGAACATCTCGAGCAACTCATCAAGTTAAAGCCCCATATGGTAGTCATTCATCAAGAGGCCGATGTCGCTCACATGGATTTCGCCGCTCAGCTACATCGACATAATATTAAAGTGGGCTTGGCTATTTTAGCGGCGACACCTGTCGAACAGGCTTACCGGATTATGCATAGTTTCGACCAAGTACTGGTGTTTAGCGGTGATCTGGGCAAACATGGTGGTGTGGCCGATCTCAGCTTGCTCGATAAAGTTCGCGGAGTCCGCGCCTATCATCCCGAGGCAGAGATCGCTTGGGATGGCGGTATTAACGCAGATAATGCTCGGCAGCTCGTTGACAGTGGTGTTGAAGTCTTGAATATCGGCGGCTTCATCCAAAAATCAGACAATCCGGAGGGTGCTTATAAAGAACTTGTCCATGCGCTGCAGTAGGCTATAATCATTAGCACAATGATACAGAAGCTATCTGTAAAGCAGTTGGAAGAAGTAGCCAATGATATCCGTGAGGATATCATCCGGATGCTGGAGCATGCCGGCAGTGGCCATAGTGCCGGCCCACTGGGCCTGGCTGATATCTTTGTGGCCTTGTATTTCGACATTCTGAAACATGATCCGAAGCGGCCGGACTGGGAAGAGCGCGATATATTGCTGCTGAGTAATGGTCACTGCGTACCAGTGCGCTATGCCGCTATGGCCCATGCTGGCTATTTCGAGCGCCAGGAACTGATGACCCTGCGTCGACTTGGCTCACGCTTGCAAGGTCATCCGGAGCGCACTCGTATGCCAGGCTTGGAGCATACTAGCGGACCCTTAGGGTGTGGGCTCAGTCAAGCTTGCGGCATGGCCTTGGCTTTACGTATGGATGGCCAAAAGCAACGCTGGGTTTATGTGGTCATGGGTGACGGCGAACTAGACGAGGGCAATATCTGGGAAGCTGCTATGCTAGGTGGCAAAGAAAAACTCCATAATATCATCGGCATCATCGACCGTAACAATATACAAATTGACGGCCCCACGGAATCGGTTATGCCGCTGGAAGACTTGAAGGCCAAATGGGAAGCCTTTGGCTGGCACGTGCTGGAAATTAATGGCAATGATATCGAGGCTGTCATCGATGCCTGCGCCATGGGCCGGGCTGTCGTCGAGAAGCCGGTCATGATCATCGCCCATACCATCCCTGGCAAAGGAGTTGACTTTATGGAGTACGACTTTAACTGGCACGGCAAACCGCCCGATCACGCCCAGGCCAAAAAAGCCTTGCATGAGCTCCGCACACTTGGTGGCAAGATTCGGAGTGAGCATGAGTAAACTACTTTTTCCTACATTTAGCCCACATGTCAAGTTAATAGTTATGAAGACTAGGCAACTACCTTTATATTTTTGGCTTGTAGTAGTGAGCTGGGTGGTGCCGATTGTTGCGCTGACAGAGCAAATTACTCAGTTTTCTCATCATAAAGATGATTCAGGGGCCGGAGCCGTTATGAGTCTGATCCTCTTTCCGTTCATTTTAGGAGGGACAATGCTACTTTTGGCTGGACTCATTGGTTCAAAAAATAAAACCCATAAAGCAAAATTTACTGCACTGATAACCAGTATTATCGGATCATTTATTACAGGATTAATATTATATGCACCACTTAGTCAGTGACATTTTAGCCGAAAATATTGCTATGGAGCCGATTCGCAAGGGTTTTGGCCGTGGATTACTGGCAGCGGGAAAACGTGATGAACAGGTTGTGGCGGCCTGCGCGGATTTGACGGATTCGACACAGATGAGTCTGTTTAAGGCAGAGTTTCCGGAGCGGTTTATTGAGATGGGAGTAGCGGAGCAGAATCTAGTGACGGTGGGATCAGGGCTGGCCGCGATGGGAAAAATCCCCTTCGTGTCATCCTACGCGGCCTTTAGCCCGGGCCGGAACTGGGAGCAGATCCGGACAACCGTTTGCCTAAATGACCGGCCGGTCAAGATTGTGGGCAGCCACGCCGGTATCAGTGTTGGACCGGACGGCGCAACGCATCAGATGCTAGAAGACATCGCCCTGATGCGGGTATTGCCAAATATGGTAGTTATCGTCCCCTGCGATTCGGTGGAGGCCGAGAAGGCTACGCTAGCCATGGCGGCCGACCCGCGACCGAACTATCTGCGGCTGGCCCGCGAAGCGACGCCTATTATTACTACTGCTAAAACGCCTTTTGAGATCGGTAAAGCCTACGTTTTGGCACCCGGTCGTGACGTGACGATTATCGCCACGGGTACTATGACGTACCAGGCGTTGTTGGCTGCCGAAGCGTTGCTAGGAGATCATATTAGTGCTGAAGTCATTAACGTACCCACGATTAAACCGCTAGATACCGTGACCATTCTGGAAAGTGTACAAAAAACTGGAGCTGTCATAACCGTTGAAGAAGGTCAGATTATTGGTGGATTGGGCGGTGCTATTGCCGAATTGCTCGGCGAAGAGTTTCCGTTGCCGATGAAGCGCATCGGCATGCGTGACCATTTCGGCGAGTCCGGGGCTCCTGACGAACTCCTCCAGCACTTTGGTCTCGACGCCAACCACATCCGCCTAGCCGTTCATGCTCTGCTGCCAAATAT
>CAYTRU010000015.1:0-21697 GCA_964440265.1 uncultured Candidatus Saccharibacteria bacterium
AAGAAAATACGTACGTGTTCTGAGGCGCAGCTAACTGGTTTGCCATGTTACCTCTGACAGTGCAGGAGAATAGAGTACAATGGCAACCAAACTATTTATTGGTTCACTAGCATGGGCAACTAACGATGACAGCTTGAAAGATTTCTTTTCAGCCGTCGGTACTGTGGTATCGGCAAGTGTCATCATGGACCGCGAAACTAATCGCAGCAAGGGCTTCGGTTTCGTAGAGATGTCCAGCGATGAAGAGGCCAAAGCAGCTGTCGAACAACTGAACGGCAAGGACCTTGACGGCCGCGCTATCGTCGTATCAGAGGCTCGTCCTCGCGAAGAGCGTCCTCGTGGCGGTGGCTACGGTGGCGGTGGTGGTGGCGATCGCCAGCGCTACTAGCCGTTTGCTTAAAAGGGAGCTGTATAGCTTCGCAAAAACCCGACATTTTATGTAAGAGTGTCGGGTTTTTCATTGAGCTACGAGGCTTAATTACTGATTAGTAAAACATCTCTTACTAAGAAACTTGACCGGCGGTGTTTGCCTCGTTAGGCTAAGGAGTATGTCAACCTTTGATAAGACTTTCGATAAAGCCAAGCAACTAATGAGCAAAACGCTGCAGCTGTCTTCTCGCCCTGATAAAGTGCTGGTGCCAGAAGATGTCCGTATCGCTCGTGAATATATCGCTGCTTACTGGGCCAAATTGGAGCGCTTTCACCCGAAAGATGATGAGAGTCTGCTCGGTTTGCCCCACCCGTACCTAGTACCCTCGTATGATGCGAAGACTGGCTTTGACTACAACGAGCTGTACTATTGGGACAGTTACTTTATGGTCCAAGGTTTACTAGATAACGACCATCAAGCGTTGGTCACTGGTATCCTCGACAACCTGCTCTTTTTGTTTAAGCGTTTCAAAGTCGTACCTAATGCCTCGCGCACCTATCTGACTGGGCGCTCGCAGCCACCATTTTTAACTACTTTCATTTTTGATCTGTACGAACGCTATGATTTGGGCGAAGTCTGGCTAAAACAAGTCATGGAGTTGGCCAAGGAGGAGTACCGCATCGTCTGGATGGGAGTCAAAAAACCCAATGAGCGCCATGTATACGAAGGCTTAAGCCGTTATTACGATATAAACTATCTGCATGACCTGGCTGAAGCTGAAAGTGGCTGGGATATGACACCGCGCTTTGAGCGTCGGGCATTAAACTTCTTACCAGTTGACTTAAATGCACTTTTGTACAAATACGAGACTGACTTTGCCCGCACAGCCCGCTTGCTAGGTAACGAGACCGAAGCCGTCCAGTGGGATGAGGCGGCAAATTTGCGCAAAATTATCATGAACAAACTGATGTGGGACCGCATCCGTGGCTTGTACTATGACTTTAATTATGTCAAAGAAAAGCGGACGACCACCAGCAGCCTAGCCGGCTATTTCCCGATGTGGGCAGGCATGGTCGACGATAAACAGGCAGCTGCTATGGTCAAGGCTTTGCGGCGTTTTGAACATAAGGGTGGCCTGACCACCACCGATGCCTTGCCCCTAGGCCAATTTGTCATCGGTAGCATGCCGACCCAATGGGCATATCCGAATGGCTGGGCACCCTTACAATTCATCGTCGTCCAGGCGCTAGAGCGCTATGGCTACCATGCTGATGCCCGGCGAATCGCCCTCAAGTGGCTAGGCGGCAACCTGCAATGGTTCAATGAGCATCACCTATTCTTGGAAAAGTACAATGTGGTGTCACCTGAGAAACCACCACTGAAGGGTCTATACCCTTCACAAACCGGTTTTGGTTGGACAAATGCCATCTTTGAGCGTTTCTGCCAGGATTATCTCGACCACCCCTCGTAACTGTATTACCCCGGTGCTCCTGCTCCGGAGCGTTAAATCCCAGGAGCAGGCAAAGCGTCAGCGATGCCTGCGAGACATACGATTCGGAGCAGGAGCGTCGGGGTAATACATAGAGAGAGTTCTTCCATTTATCCCTGTAAACGGGTAAACTATAGAGGATATGAGTAATTATTATGTTGCGATGGCTATTCCCTATGTCAATGGCGAACCACACCTAGGCCACGCCATGGAGTTTGTGATGGCTGATGTGTTAGCCCGTCGAGCCCGTCAACAGGGTTATACCGTGCTGTTTAGTACGGGGACTGATGAGCACGGTGGTAAAATCGCCGAAAAAGCCGCTGAACTGGGCCTGACCCCCAAGGCCCTTTCTGATCAGATGAGTCAAGGATTCAGCGACTTGGCAGCCAGACTGAATATCAGTAACGACCGTTTCATTCGAACTACCGACGCAGGGCACGAAAATCGTGCGAAGCTGATCTGGCAGTCCCTAGAGCAAGATATCTATAAAAATAAGTATGTCGGTTGGTATTGCACGGGCGACGAAGCGTTCTTTACAGAGACAGAGGTCAAAGCCAACAAGGGGATTTGCCCTAACCACAACCGGCCTTACGAAAAGATCGAAGAAGAGAACTATTTTTTCAAACTGAGTAAATACAGTCAGCCGATCCTAGAGGCTATCGAAAGTAATGCTTTCCAGATCTTGCCAGATACCAAACGCAATGAAATCCTCAACGTCATCAAGGGCGGTCTAGAAGATATCAGCATCTCTCGGCCGCAAGACAAGATCGGTTGGGGTATCCCGGTGCCCGGCGATCAGGGGCAGGTCATGTATGTCTGGTTTGAAGCACTGATGAACTACATAACGGTGCTTGGCTATCCGGAGCATGAAGATTTCAAGCATTTCTGGCCAGCAGATGTGCAAGTGATCGGTAAAGACATCATTCGTTTTCACGCTGCTGTCTGGCCGGCCATCCTGCTAGGCCTAGGCCTAGCCTTGCCCAAGAAGCTCTATGTCCATAGTTTCATCAATATAAACGGTAAAAAAATGAGTAAAAGCCTCGGTAATTTTGTCTCTCCGTATGAAGTTATCGACAAGTACGGTACCGATGCTTTCCGCTATTACTTCTTACGCCATATCCCGAGCTATAACGATGGTGATTTCACCTGGGAGGCTTTTGAGGCGGCTTACAACAATGAATTGGCTAATGAACTCGGTAACGCTGTCCAGCGAACGGCGGCTATGATCCAGCAGTATCTTGACGGTAAAATCGGTCAACTAACGCCGGCAGAGCATGACACCGCGTCGTATGAGACCGCACTAGCCGAGTGTCGCTTTGATCGGGCGCTTGACGAGGTCTGGGAGCAGGTGCGGGGACTAAACCAGTACATCGACCAAGAGAAACCCTGGCTGATTGCCAAGCAGGACGATCCTGAACATCTGCGCGAAGTTTTGGCTTACCAGGCAAGCTCTCTGCTGTCTATCGCCACCCTACTTGAACCATTCCTACCAGATACTGCCAGCAAGATTACGGCTATTTTCAGTGGCGACCTCATCCAGCCCATTGCCGGCACGCTATTTCCTAAAACTGACGAATTAGCCAAAAATACGGCTGCTATTGTCTCGCCGACGGCCTAGCTATGGAGTTGGTGGATACGCACTGCCATATTCAGTCAATCGGACGCAGTGAAGGAGAGGCGGCAACTAGTGCGATGTGGGCTAAGGCGCCAGGTCTGACTGCCGAGTTGGCGGTGGCTCATGCTTACTCCTCAGGGGTGACTCGTCTGATTTGTGTCGGTTGTGATCTGTCGGACAGCCAATTAGCGGTGGATTTCGTGCAAGATCGACCAGGCTGCTGGGCCAGTATCGGTATTCATCCCCATGAAGCTCAGCATTTCACAGGCAATCAAGCTAAATTAGAGGTGTTCGCTGCTTTAATTGACCGTCCGAAGGTGGTAGCGGTGGGGGAATGCGGTTTTGATTTTTACTATACTCATTCACCAAAAGCAGCTCAGGCCGAAGTACTATGCTTTCAGATCGAACTGGCACTCCGGCATGATTTGCCCCTGATTTTCCACGTGCGGGAAGCCTTCGATGATTTTTGGCCTCTGTTTGACAGCTACAAAGGGATTCGTGGTGTCCTGCATAGTTTTACTGATTCAGCGGAGAATCTCGCTGCTGCCTTGGCGCGTGGACTGTACATAGGCGTAAACGGTATCGCCACTTTTACGAAGCACCCCTGGCAGCAGGCAGTATACCGCAGCATACCGTTGGAAAAATTACTACTGGAATCTGATGCTCCCTACTTGACTCCTGTTCCATATCGTGGTAGTATAAATGAACCCAAACGATTGGATGCAGTCGCAGACTTTTTGGTCGGGCTCAGGGGAGATAGCCGAGAGGAGTTGATCGCCAACACCACTCGCAACGCCCGAAAATTGTTTGGCCTAGGTATATAAGGAACTATATATGGGACTACCACAAGCAAATGAAGCTATAAAGGGTACACTACTCCTCGGAGAAGTTGTTACACATAAAGCTGTGCCAAAAGCTAGACGAGAGCAGGCGCTATCTGGCCCCGATGATACCACCGCCGAGACTCGTGCTCGGCTGATTCGGTATAATGCTACCGATAGCCTACAGGCTGCCCTCGAAGTAGAACATCCCGGACTACGCAATAGTTTGGTGGAGACCCCAACTGTTACCACCTCAAGCCCAGTACCTGGTACGCATACTGGTGGCGAACATGCCACTGTTAGCACTACGTACGAGCCATCTCCTACACATCAAGTTCCTGCTGGTACCGAGGAGAGTCCTTGGAATACTGCTACTTCCACCACGTCAAATCAGGCTTATAACACCTACGCTGGAGGAAGTACCAAGACCGAAACTGCCATTCCTAGCGCTGAGGTTGTTTCTACTCCTCAGATGAATCCTAATGCCTTAGGGGTGAGAGTGTTCTATCCTGAAGCTGCCGCCCGGGCCTACGAGGCCGCAGAGGTGGCGGATAGGGCAATTGCAGCTGCAGAAGAAGCCATCGCCTATGCAGATTGGACTATCGCTCAAGTGGAAAAGGCGGAAAACTTGGCCGGCATACTTGGGGAGCGAGTTGAAGCCTTACCGAGGACTATGTAATGCCTTTGCTACCGAAGATTTTTCCCAGGAACGAAGAAGAGCGCCGGGCGGCTTTTGAGCGGTCATTGATTCGCCGTGAAGCCAAACTTGGCGGAGAACTCTTCGGGCCGATTCCAAAAGGTCACCGACGAGAGTTTTTTTGCCTAGATGAGCATACCTGGGTGTGGTACGAAGAGTGGACTGATCAGAATGGTCAGCGTCAGTCAACCACTACACGCTATGAAGTACGACCAAACGGCGTTTTAAAATTACAAAACGGCCACACTTATCAGCGCTTATCTCGCGAGGAAGCCCGCAACCTATACCTCACCACGGAATTATACCGTCAGCGGGTCGGGGCCGAGTATGAACACATGCTCAAACGAGCTGTCTAGGGCTGTTTCAGGTCCGGGGCAGTTATACTGATATAGATGACCAAACCGCCTATTGTGTATCTGGACCATGCCGCCGCTACGCCGATTGACTCGCAAGTGCTTCAGGCTATGCGGCCGTATTTTACGGATATTTTCTATAATCCCTCGGCTAGTTACCGGGCAGCCCTAGAGGTGCGCCAGGCTATGGAAGCAGCGCGAGCCACAGTAGCCCACTGGCTAGGAGCGCGTTCCAGCGAGATCGTTTTTACGGCGGGAGGTACAGAAGCCAATAATCTGGCCATCCACGGAGTGATGCGTCGGTACCCGAAAGCTAATGTCGTCGTGAGCGCTATTGAGCACGAGTCGATCCTGGAACCAGCTCGGGCTTACGATTGCCGCGAAGTAAGCGTGCATCCTGACGGACGCCTGGATCTTGACGATCTGCGGCGCAAAATTGACAGCCAAACAGTGTTGGTGAGTATTATGTATGCTAACAATGAAATTGGTACAGTGCAGTCAATCAGGGAAATTACCAAAATTATCGCTGAACGACGTGCCGAGCGTGACCCACTCGATCATGCTAGTCTGCCGCTCTACTGTCATACCGATGCCTGCCAGGCAGCGAATTACCTGGATTTGCACGTGGCGCGCTTGGGCGTGGACTTACTCACACTAAATGGCGGTAAAATCTACGGACCAAAGCAATCTGGAGCGTTGTATGTGAAGGCCGGCCTCACGCTTCTGCCGCTTATCAGCGGTGGTGGACAAGAACGCGGTCTGCGTTCCGGTACTGAAAATGTAGTAGCTGCCATCGGCTTGGCTACAGCTTTGGCTATGGTGCAAGCTGAACACCACCATGAAACGGCGCGCCTCAGGGGTTTACAGTATGATTTTTTAGCACTGATAAAGCAAAAGCTACCAAAAGCTACGGTGAACGGATCACTCCAGTACCGCTTGCCAAATAATATTCATCTAACTGTGCCCGGACAGGATAACGAACGTTTACTAATGCAGCTCGATGAAGCGGGTATTATGGCGGCTGCTGGCTCAGCTTGTAGTGCTAGTGACGTGGAACCTTCACATGTGCTCAGAGCTTGCGGACTCAGTGAAGCTGAGGCGCGAGCCTCACTGCGTTTTACCATGGGACGCAGTACTTCGCCCGCTATGCTCACTTACGTGTTCAAGCAACTCGCGTTATACTGCTAGGCATATGTACAAAATTACCCATCGAGTCTCATGGTTGTTGACTTTGGCCGTTGTCTTTGTCGTCTGGGGGGGTATTGTCTCGGTGCTGGTGAGCAGCCCTGTCGCTGCTAGTAGTGAGTCGTCGGGGGCTATTACGCAGAGTTACAGTGCCGATCCCACTGTGCAGGTGGGTATGCTGGTAGCGTCTAGCCCGAAAGATTCGTCTACAGTCATTCCCCTTCGGAATAACCAGCTTAAGTTGTTTTTAGGGATCGTTATCCCAACAGGCAACGCAGCACTAGTCTTAACGCCCGAGCAGACTGTACATCAGCAAGTGTTAGTGGCTAGATCGGGCAGTTACGACCTGCTAGTTAGTGACCAAAACGGTGCTATAAAGGCCAATGATTATTTGACTATTTCAGCGCTGGGCGGTATTGCCATGAAGGCAGGGACTGATCAGCAACAGATTATTGGTAGGGCAGCTGCTGACTTTACTGGTAACACAGATGTACTGAGCGAAGCTGAACTGAAAGATAAAGGTGGTCATACGACCAGTGTGCATATCGGTCGTATGGCAGCTGATATCAATATCTCATCTAACCCTTTGTTTCAAAAGTCAGTCAATTATGTACCGGGTATATTGGCAAAAGTGGCTGTTTCTATTGCGAACAAACAAGTAAGTGTCGGCCGAATTTATCTCGGAGCAGCTATCTTAATACTCATTTCGGTGATTACCGGTAGCATGCTCTACAGCGGTATCCGGAATGGCATGAGAGCAATTGGCCGTAATCCGCTGTCCAAAAAATCGATTCTCAGGGGCTTACTACAGACGATGCTAGCTGCACTTATTATTTTTGGTGCGGGCATTTTTGCAGTATACTTACTCCTGAAGCTTTAGCGCTTTGGTAAAGAATTATACGTTATGGTGGGCAGGCAAAAATGACAATCTGGTGGCTCATAGTAATCTTGGCTAGCCTAGGTAGTGTAGGTATTGCTTTTGTCTGGCTAGCCGTCCGAATTGGCAATGCCGGTATTGCCCATGGCGGCAGTCATCAGCCGCAGTCAATTGAGGAAGCGGCCGAACGCGATGTTGAGCATATTTTTAGTGGAGACTTTCGTGAAGAATTGCGTAATCGTGGCCGATTATACTTTGAAAAAATCATCAACGAGAACGCCATGTTTTTGCAGCAGGATTTGCGACTGACTACCTCTGAGCTGAACGAGTACATGAAGACGGAGATTACGACCAAGCTGACCGAGGAGTTTCAGAAGTACGAACAATCGATTATGGATGCCAAACAGTTGGCGATCGACTCAATCCAAAAAACTAACGCGGCTATAGATGAGCAGCGGCAATTAATGGGGCGGCAGCTCAGGGAAGAGATAATTGCCGAGAAACTGCAGATTCTAGAGCGTTTTGGAGCCAATATGGCTGATATTTTAAACCATTACGTGCTGGCTGCCATAGGCGACCAGATTGATCTCAATGATCAGCTAGAATACATCATAGGCCAGCTAGAAACTAATAAGCAAGCTATCATCGAGGACATGAAGAATGGCGCGTAATGCAAACGGTCAGCCTGCCGAAGATCGTGTGCTCAGCTTGCCGTTACTAGTCAATAGTCCAGTAGATGTCAGCCGACTATTGCATGAATTGGAGCAAGTAGATGGGGCTTTACTGCAAGCTGGATTACGGGCCAGTGGTGGTGAGGTCAGTCTGCCACACCTGAGCCGGTTGATGAATCAGACGACCCAGCTCAATACGCTCAATCTGTTACGGCCATCCGATCGGGTGCTCCTGCAACGTTTCTTGACAGCTGTTCGGGCTAACGCACCGGTTATGCATATGAGTTTTAGCACCGACCCTTCACCTGCTTTTATCGAAAAGTTGATCAGCTGGCTACGTCAGGAAATCCACCCGGAGGTTTTGCTTAGTATAGGCTTGCAACCTACTATCGGGGCCGGCTGTACGGTGCGGACCAAGAATAAGTATTTTGATTTCTCTCTGCGCCAGGATTTTTTTAAAAAAAGCGCCATGTTGCGGACTGCTCTCAGGCCTGCGGAGCCAAGCGAATGAGTACTGACAATAAGCATTTTGATCGGTTGGTGGAAGCTGGTAATCCTGTGGGTGAAGTGATTGCCGTCGAAAAATTTTTGATAAAGGTTCGTGGCTTGCAGCCTTGTGCTATCCATGCCTTGATAATGTTTGAAGATGGTAGCAAAGGTTTTATTCATCAGGTCCTTATGGACCACGTGGTTATTCTTCATCTCGGCGCAGAAAGTTTACGAACTAGTATGCTAGCGGTCGTGCAGTATCAGCAGCTGGTTAGTAAGGTTGGCAAGGACTATATCGGCCGTGTTGTTTCGGTCACTGGCGAACCATTGGATGGCAAAGGTCCGATTGCAGCTGATGATGTTTTGCCGGTTTTCAACACAGCTCCTTCGCTGCATGAACGCCGTCTGCTGGAAGATCAGTTAGAAAGTGGCATTTCCGCCATTGATGCCTTGTTTCCACTGGTACGTGGCCAGCGTATGGCCTTATTGGGCGATGGTAAATCCGGTAAAAGCACGCTAGCGACCCAGCTGACTATTAATCAAAAAAACACCGATCAGATAGTAGTTTACTGCCTAATTGCTAAACGGCGCAGCGATGTCGACACGTTGCTGACCCGGCTACAAGAGAATGGTGGCCTGGAAAAGGCTATCGTGGTGGTATCAACCATGTTTGAATCTTTGATTATGAGCTATTTAGCACCTTATGTTGCTTGTTCGATGGCTGAGTTTTTGTGGCAGCAATGCGACCAAGATACCATCATCATCTATGATGATCTGACGTCTCACGCTCACGCCTACCGTGAGATTGCGCTGTTGTCGGGGGTGAGTCCTGGTCGCGACTCTTATCCCGGCGATATGTTCTATGCGCACTCTTCACTGCTTGAGCGGGCTGGCCGTTTGGATCGTAATGGCAAATGCCTGACGTGCATACCGGTAGTCCACGCAGCTAACGGCGATATTACAGCCTATCTGCCGACTAATATCATGTCTATTACTGATGGTCAGTGGATTCTCGATATGGAAATCTTTCGATCCGGTATTCGTCCAGCAGTCAGCTTAGGGTTGAGTGTTACCCGAGCCGGTGGTGTCGGTCACAACAAGCTGCAAAAAACATTAGCAGCCCAGACACTAAAGATTCTGGCTGATTATCGCCAAGCCGAAGAGTTCTCACACTTTGGTTCAGAGCTGGCGATTGAGTCGAGAAGAGCGCTTGAAACAGGTAAACGAATTTTTCAAATATTAAAACAGGATCCCACAGAAACATTCTCGCTAACGGCACAGCAGTTGATGTTTGATGTACTGCTTAACTTGCAAGATGGTGAGGAATTGGATCTAGAATATCTGAAGCAAAATGCCAATCAATTCGCCGGACGAGTAATTGGCGGTGAAACCTTTGAAGCTGTACGCGACCAGCTCAAAGCGACCTGCTTGATCACGTTGCAGGGAGGGCTGACGACTAGATCGGTAACAAATACTGTCCCTCCTCCAGCCACCACGGGCAAAGAGGGGGAAGCCACTGCTGAAAACGATAAGCAACCAGATGCTTCAGCGACTAAGAAAGTCAAAGAAGTAAGCGAGGCAAAATCATGAAACGGCCGAGCGAAATAATTCGACAAGAAGCAGCTGTCGGCACGCTTGTTGAGCTTACCAGTGTCTTTGAAGGTATCGCCAGCATGCGTATCGCTCAGATTAAAAACCAAGTGCTCCAATCGACTAAATTTTTTGATGATCTGTGGAATATTTATTCCCAGCTGCGTGTTGATGGCTTGTTTAGATTTGGCCGGGATCAGGAGCAAGACAAGGTCTCGAAGCAAGAGCTGTATATTATCATTACCGGTGAGGGCGGTCTTAGCGGTGATATCGACCAGAAGCTGGTAGAGTTGATGCTGACTTCCTATGACCCACAAAAAGTTGAGATTATCGTCATTGGCCATCACGGAGCCATTCAACTGGCCCAGCGCTCAATATCTTTTAAGAAGTACTTTAAACTGCCCAGCAAAGATAAAAACATCAATGTTATGCCGATTGTTCGCGAAGTACAGCAGTATAAATCTACCAAAGTGTTCTATCAGGAATACGTGTCACTGATGGTTCAGGACGTAAGGCGTATCGAGTTATCGAGTGCCGTGAAAGAACTCGGAGATTCCAGTGATGACCCTGATGAAATAATTAGCGAGAAAACCTATATTTTTGAGCCAAGCACATACGCGGTGGCTGCACACCTGGAGCGTTCCATGACCCAGATTGCTATCAGTCAACTGATCTTGGAGTCCAAGCTGGCCCAGTATGCCTCGCGCTTCCGGGCTATGAGTGCTTCCCATAAGCGAGCCGATGAAAATAAAACTGAACTACACATGGAGTACAACCATATTCGGCGCACTACCAAAGACGAGCGCCTCAAGGAAATCATCAATGGCCTTAAGAAAACTAGGGCCGGAGCTGGAATATAGCCATGCCGGGTATTATCACGACGGTCAAGGAGCTAGTGGTACGAGCTCAGTTCGACGACGATCCGCCCAGTGTCAACGAATTGGTGGTAGTGCAAAATGGCCATGACACCCATCTCTTGGTTGACCATTTGGAGCCTGGTGGACTGGCTTTTTGCTTAAATGTCCGTTCTGATCTTAGGATTACGAAAGGCATGGGGGTGGAGCGTACACGAAAAGGTATTGAAATTCCGCTAGGTGATGTGACTGTTGGCCGTATTTTGAACGCTCTGGGAGACTCCCTAGACGGTCAGGGGCCAATTGCTGGTGACGATATCCAGTACAAAGATATTCTCAAACTCCCGTCGCGTGCTACGAATTTTTCGATCACAAAACCAGAAATTTTGGAAACCGGTATTAAGATTATGGATTTCTTTACACCTTTTGTGAAGGGCAGGAAGATCGGTATTATTGGTGGTGCTGGTGTCGGTAAAACCGTCTTGACGATGGAACTGATTAATAATATTGCTCGTACGGGCAGTGGCCTATCGTTTTTTGCTGGTATCGGTGAACGTATTCGTGAGGGACACGAACTATACATGACTCTCAAAGACAACGGCCTGCTTAAAAATACCTGTATGTTCTTTGCGCAGATGAATGAGAACCCAGTACAGCGCTCTTTGGTTGGTATCTCGGCCATTGCAGCAGCCGAGTATTTCCGTGATGAACAGCGCAAAGACATCCTATTTTTCGCTGATAATATGTTTCGGTATGTCCAGGCACGTAACGAGTTATCGACTATTTTAGATCAGGTGCCTAATGAAGGCGGTTATGAGCCGACGATTTTTTCCGACGTTAAAGTCC
Source organism: uncultured Candidatus Saccharibacteria bacterium (assembly GCA_964440265.1). Lineage (GTDB taxonomy): Bacteria > Patescibacteriota > Saccharimonadia > Saccharimonadales > UBA4665 > CAYMUN01. Next base: position 11,858 of record CAYTRU010000015.1, read on the forward strand.
TGCAAGATCGCTTAAGCTCTAATGAAAATGGCTCCATCACGTCCGTGCAGACTATCTATGTGCCAGCCGACGATATCAGCGATCCTGCTGTCCAATTTATTCAACATGAAATGGATTCCATTATCGTGCTTAGCCGCCAGGTTGCCGAACGGGGCATTCGTCCGGCTGTCGACCTCAATCTGACTACTTCTTCGCTTTTAACTCCCGAAATTGTTGGTGAACGCCATTATTTACTGAGTGTACAGGTCCAGGCTTTACTGCAGAAGTATGATTCGCTCAAAGGTATCATAGCCATTATTGGTGAAAATGAACTTAGTCCGGTAGATCGTTCCGACTATACCAAGGCAAAGAAATTAATCGCTAACTTCACTCAAAACATGCACGTTATGGCCAAGCATACAGGTGTACCAGGTGATTTCTTCAGTCGCGAAGAAACACTCAAGAGTATTGAAGAGATTTTGGTATGAGCGACCGAATCGGGGCGGTTAATGAACAAAAAGTGATCAGTGATCAAAGTTCTTCTGGTACGCTCAGTCGCATAGAAGAGGAGCAGCACCAAGTTGCGCATGATTTGCACCAGGCCACTAAAGACCAGACGCTAAAAGTTCGGGTAAGCTCGCCCTTTAAAGACTACTACGAAAATTATGTATTTAGTTTGACTGCCGAAAGCGCTACAGGGCCGTTTGATATTTTGCCTGGCCACCACAATTTTATCTCACTATTGGTACCTTGCGAACTCATCATTCGTACCTTGGAGACTGACGAATTGAGAATCCGTATATCCGGTGGCATTATCCATGCAAAAGCCGATGAGATTATTGTGTTTCTAGACGTCTAACAAGTATTATCATTCGATGACGAAGTAGTCGAAGCCGAAAGAAGCACCGGCAGGTGCAGGCGTGGCATCACAGATACTAAAGCTCGTAGGTGTGTGGCTGACATAGTAGGTTAAGCCGCCACTAGCTGCTCCCAGCGGCGTTAGAAGAACTCGAGGTGTATTGTCATAACGACTGGTAAAGTTGATGGTCACAAAGCAGCCGGCTGGTGGATTGCTGCCGGTGTTGACGGTTACTGTGCCACTGATGTCGCTACCACTGACAGTCGTGGTGCCACCACCACCGAGCGCTGTGCCTGAGCTGTGACCGGGCGCGGCACCTGTCGTCTTGATATGGTGACTGAGGGTTAAGTCACCATTGAGCTGTAGATTGCTCGTGTTAATTTGGGTGGCGGAAAGCGTGCCAAAGCTACCGCTACCACTGACTTGCAGACTTTTGGCAACTGTTAAATTGCCTTGAATGCCGGTATCTCCGGCTACTGAGAGGTTTTTATTGATCTGTAACTGCCCAAATTGACTAGTGCCTGCTACGCTCAGGTTGGTCAAGCCGACGGTGCCACCAATCTGTAAGTTGCCAGCTACTTCAACGTCTTTACGAACGAGGACTTTGTTGGTAAAGATAGCGCTGGACTCCACCGTGAGTATTTGATTGTTGCTACCGACAGCCGTATCGCTGGTTGCTAGTTTGTCCAGAGTCTTTTGGGATAACGTTTGAGTCTGTAGCTGGCTACCGGCAGGCACTTTTTTATTTTGAACGTAGGACAGAATAATAATGGCACCTGCCAGTAGTAAGACGAATATGAATAGCAGTAGATAGACGTTGAAGCGGCGTAGCCAAAGCCTGAATCGACCAGACGTTGAGGGTAGAGCTGTGAGTCTACTGTGTGACTTATCGTCGTTGTCAGTTTCATCAGAGGCCGAATTGTTCTCTATGACGGTGAGGGTGTTATCCTCGCTTTCCAGTGTCTCTAAAGAAGTATCTGCATCCTGATTGTCGAACGAGGTTGGCGGTGTAGGTTCGGGCATAACTAAAAAGGCTCACTTATGGTTCATGACCATCATACAAGAAAGAGCTGGTAAGCGTAAACGGCTTGCCTTCTGTAGGTACCTGTAGCATTATAAGTATTAATGATAAAAACATGGAAACAAACAGTCAGGTTACTGGTTTTTGGGTTATTAATTGTTCTTGGATTGCCGACAGTAGCACAAGCGGCTCAATCAGCCTCTACAAATTATCAAGTCAATGAAGTCTTCTTTGGCACTGGCGGTCAGCTAAATGCTTGTTCCGCTAACTACTGCTCCAAGCAGGCTGCTGGCGAAACATCAGTAGGTAATAGTACGAGCACAAGCTATCAGACGCAAGCAGGCTTTAACACTGATCGTCAGCCCTACCTTGAGTTTATTGTAAATCCTGCCAATGTAAACCTGGGTGTATTGAACAGTGGTGTTACCGCAACTACCACTGCAACTTTCTCAGTAAAAACCTATCTTGCAAGTGGATATGTAGTAAAAAATGCTTCAGACCCTCCCACCAATAGTACCTATACGTTAAGTGCCCTTGCTAGTCCTACAGCTTCCAATAGTTCCCAAGAACAGTTCGGCATTAATGTCGTCGCCAATACTACCGCATGCGGGGCACCCATAAACTTCGGGGCTGATCCGGTGCAGGTTCCCAGTAACACGTTTAGCTTTGGGGCGGCAGCTAGTGGCTACAATACCTGCGGGCTTTTTAAGTATGTGAAAGGTGATGTGATTGCTTCCTCTAGTAAAAGTTCAGGCGAAACCGATTACACTATCTCATACATCTTTAATGTCAAGCGCACAACGCCAGGCGGTGTGTATCGGCTAGACCATTTAATAGTGGCGACATCAACCTACTAGTCGAGTTCTTTGAAGGCTGTGGATAAAACCCTTGTGAAGCATAAGCTTTCATGGTACTCTGCATGAGTAACTGATCAAACATAAACAAAAATAACATAAAAAAGTAGACAAAATGATTGTATTATTTTCCCGAACCAAACGGGTAGTTTCTGGTCTGAGCGCCTTGGTCTTGCTGGCACTGGCAGCTTTGCCGGCTTTATTCGGTAATAGCTCAGTGTACGCTGCCCAGGTAACTACTAGAAGTGTTGAGATGAGCAGTGCTTCAATTGGCACAGTCACTGCCGGTACGGGCGTCTCCTATTTAGTCACTTTTACGCCGCCTACCACTGGCGCCCAAAGTTTGGTATTAGACTTTTGTGATACTGCTATCGTCGGTGGCGCTTGTACAGCACCATCCGGGTTTACCGCGGCTTCAGCCACCTTTACGGGTAGCGGTGGATTTGCTAACTGGTCGTCCGTTATGGCTGCTAGTACGGTGAAGCTGACTAAGAACACTGGTGCAGCTCTCGGTACCTCCGCAGTCTCGTTCACCATTGGCAACATCACAAATCCCACAGCTGTCGGAACCTTTTATGCCCGCCTGACCACGTATGCTAATACGACTTATGGTACTTACGCATCTCCTGCCTCACCGGGTAACTATGTGGATGCTGGTGGTTTTGCAATGTCGACGGCGAACACAATCGCCATTACTGCTACCGTTATGGAAACCTTGACCTTCTGTACCTCCAAAGCTGCCCCGGCAACTGGCTGCACCAGCACTACCACCCCGACCCTAACTCTAGGTTCAGGTAGCCCAGTCACCTTGGGTACGACTACTGCCACAGATACTGCTTATACCCAGCTATCCACAAATGCTTTATCTGGCGCTATTGTGCGCATGAATGCCTTTAGCAATAGTGGTACAACACCCGCTTGCGCCGGTCTCAGCCGTGACGGTGGTACTACCTGCTCGATTGCTGCCAAGGGTGCCTTTGGTACTATTAGCAATGGTTCAGGATTATTTGGCCTGAATGTAGCCACCGGTGTGCCGCTCGGCGGTACTGGTTCGGGTGCTGTTGCTGCTAACGCAAACTACGGCACCACAGCCGGTAGCTATGGCATGGGCGCAACCGTGCTTTCTACCTACGGTGATCCCATTGAATCCAGCTCTGCCGCCTGCGCCGATGTTAATAGCCTGTTAACCTTTGCTGCCGCTGCAGCCACTACTACTCCCGCCGGTGTCTACTCTGCCAACGAGAGCCTGGTTGCTACTGGTACGTTCTAAACGAAAAAGGTTGAACCGATGCGTTTTGCCAAGCACGGTTTTAAGCTTGTGAAGCGAACAATCCCACTTTTAGTAGGAGTGGGATTGTTTATTATCACTTTACCGGCCTATGCAAATCAATTGCCTCAGAGGTCACTGACACTCAGTAATGCATCTCCCGCTGTGCAAGCGCAGTACAAGTTGGCCTTTACTATAACCACAGCTGGTACCTTAGGATCAATCAGACTCCAGTTTTGCGCTAATGATCCACTGATTGGTGGCTCATGTGTTAAGCCAGCTGGATTTGACCTCCAGACTGCTAGCTTAAGTACCCAAAACGGCGAAATCGGGTTTGTAAAGTCTCCTCAATCAACCGATAATATCCTTATCTTGAGTCGAACACCAGCTGCCGCCCAAGCTATTCCTAGCGAATATGTATTTGATAATGTCACAAACCCCACATCGACCGGTTCCTACTATGTGCGGCTGGAAACCTTTGCCTCAGACGATGCCTCAGGGCCCGATATTGATAAAGGCGGCTTGGCATTTTCTATAAGTGATCTACTGCAAATCAGCGCCGAAGTACCCCCGTATCTAACGTTTTGCGCAGCTATCGTGATTGACGGACTGGATTGTGAGACTGCTCACGGCAGTTACATAGATTTCGGGGAACTTAGCGCAGCCCGACCAGCTGCAGCTACCAGCCAGCTTTTAGTGGCAACTAACGCAGCGAGCGGTTATGGACTGTCGGTTATTGGTAGTACGCTTGCATCTGGCAATAATGTCATCAATGCACTGACAAGCGCTGACATTTCACGGCCTGGCACGTCACAATTTGGTCTTAACTTACGGGCTAATACAAATCCAGCTATCGGCTTTGATGTTGCAGGACCGGGTAATGGTTTGCCGATGAACTCCTATAACCAAGCTGACCATTATATATTTCAAAGTGGCAATCCTATCGCTGGTGCCATAGGATCTGACGATTACCGAAGATACACCGTGAGCTATCTGGTGAACGTCCCCCCTAGTCAGGCACCAGGCATCTACGTGAGCACCTTAACATTTATCGCTACTGGCAACTTTTAGCCCGCGTTATATATATTGTGTAAGTTTGAGCGGTTTGATACCATGACTGAGAAGTTCCACATTAAAATTAAGAAATAAGTGAGGGTAAAATGTCTCGATTTCGTCGTGCTCTTGCCACGGTTCTTGTCTTAGCTATCACTGTCATAGCGCTAAGTCCGCTTAGCTATGCAGCACCGGCGCCGTCAAATGTTCCAGTTGGGAGCGGTTATCGCATATCACCCGTCCGCACTGATCTGGTAATTAATCCCGGCACCAGTAAAACTATCCCGGTATACATAAAAAATGTATCTAACGCCCCAGAAAATCTAAAAGTCTTAATTAATGACTTTCGGTCTGACAATGAAGACGGCGCTCCGGCGCTCTATCTTAATAATGAGACAGCACCTCGTTATAGTTTGAGAAAGTACATTAAACCATCTGTGAACGACACGATTTTACAGCCCGATGAACAAAAATCCATTGATGTGAAAATCAGTATTCCTGCAAATACCAAGCCAGGTGGCTACTTTGGTGCCGTACGCTTTGCACCAACCAGCATAGAGGGGAGTGATAAGGTCAATGTTAACTTGGCTGCCAGTGTTGCTTCACTTGTTCTGGTGACTGTACCTGGTGATTACAAAGAACAAGTCACAGTTGCTAGTTTTGCAGTAACCCAAGATGGCCACCAAGCTGCCTTCTTTACTTCTCCTAAAAAATTACAGGCTACTGTTCGTTTTCAGAACAATGGCAATGTCCAGGAACAGCCGTTCGGTAAAGTAATCCTCCGAAAAGGCTCCACTATCTTAGGAACCTATGAGATTAATAACACTACTCCTCGTGGCAATATACTGCCAGATAGTATACGGCGGTTCAGCGTTGACTTAAACAGGATTGGCGCTTTTGGAAAGTACAGTCTGGAGGGTGATTTTGGTTATGGCAATAAAGGCCAGTTACTAACCGCCAAAACTAGCTTTTGGGTTGTACCGATACCGCTCATCTTTGCTGCTATTGCAGTAATACTGCTACTGCTCTTCCTAATCTTTGGTCTCCCGCGCCTCATACGTCGTTACAATAGCAGGGTCATCCGTCAAGCCCGCGGCCGACGCTAGGAAAACATAGGCATGCGCCACATTGTTCGCTACCAAATCGTGGCAGCAGTCATCATGATCATGATGACTGCTAGCATGTGGATGGCTACAGGTCATGCACAATTGCCCAGCCCCGGTCCGAGTAGTGGATCAGTTGGTCTGGAAGGCACCGTACCTACTGCGCCACCTAGTCGAGGCGCAACTATTACTATCCCGGCCGAGGGTGCGGTATTCACCGATATACCCGTCACTGTCAGTGGGCTCTGTCAGACGGGACTACTCGTAAAGCTTTTTTCAAATAATGTATTTGTTGGCTCGGTGGTTTGTGCAAGTGGTAGCTACTCCTTACAGATTAGTTTATTCAGTGGTAAAAATGATTTAGTGGCCAGAGTCTATGATGCCTTAGATCAAGCAGGCCCAGACTCAAATACAGTGAGTGTCACGTTCAACGATGCCCAGTTTGATGAATTTGGCACGCATGTGAGCTTGAGCAGTGATTATGCCCGCCGCGGTGCTCCTCCTGGTACGGAATTAGACTGGCCAATTCTGCTCAGTGATGGCAGTGGACCTTATGCACTGAGCATTGATTGGGGCGATGGTAGCCCAACAGACCTGATTAGTGTTGAGAATTCTGGCGCTCTGACTATCAGGCATACGTATAAAACAGCAGGGACTTACCGGGTTATTATCAAAGCTACTGATAAGAATGGCGGTGTGGCTTTTTTGCAACTGGTGGCTCAGGCAACGGGAGCGGTCCAAAGCAATAATAGTAAAAATAACTCGCCCAATGTCAAGGTAGTCACCAAAATTGAATACTGGCCAGCACTTGCTATGCTCCCCCTAATTTTCGCAGCTTTCTGGCTGGGGAGCCGCTATGAACGCCGCCGCATCAAAACTCGCTTCTAACAAGGTTACTAACTGTCCCGCGCGGGTTATTCGTGGGTGCGTTACACGTGGGTTTTACCGCCTGCATCGGTAAAACGCCGGTTGCACTACGCTTGACCCCCACGAATAACCCGGGCGGGGTAGTCAGTTAAGCGTTATGATGGCTTACTTTGCTAGAATGGTAGCTGTATGTCTCACAGAGCTCAAAAAGTCTATGTCGGTATGTCGGGTGGTGTTGATTCGTCGGTTTCGGCAGTATTGCTCAAGGAGCGAGGGTATGAAGTGATCGGTGTCTATATGAAAAACTGGAGCAAAGACTTACCGGGCTTTATCTGTCCCTGGAAAGAGGACTACCAAGATGCCAAACGGGTGGCAGTGCAGCTTGGCATTGACTTTAAAATGTATGACTTTGAAACACAATATCGTCACCGAGTCGTTGACTACATGGTGGCCGAGTATCAAGCAGGTCGTACGCCAAACCCGGACATCATGTGCAACCAAGAAGTGAAGTTTAAATTATTTCTGGAAACCGCCCTACATGATGGTGCTGACTTAATTGCCACGGGTCATTACGCGCGCAGTAAAGACGGCCAACTATTTACCGGCCTCGATGCCAACAAAGACCAGTCGTATTTCCTTTACCGTGTTACTGAAGCAGCCCTTCGACACAGCCTGATGCCTATCGGTGAACTGGAAAAACCGGCTGTTCGCCAGCTCGCTAGGAAGCTTGGCCTTTATACCGCTGACAAAAAAGACAGCCAGGGTATCTGTTTTGTTGGCAAAGTCGGCATCAAGGAGTTTTTGCTGGCCGAGCTAGGCCCTCAGCCCCATGGCCCTATCGTCGACCAGCATGGCGTGGAAATCGGCCAACATGACGGTGCCCTCTTTTACACTATCGGCCAACGCCATGGCCTCAATGTCGGCGGAGGATTGCCATACTATGTTTCACGTAAGGACATGGCCACTAACACCGTTTGTGTTACGACCGATCTCGACGATAATACTCTCTGGAGCACACAAGTTACTTTGCAAAACCTTCACTGGATCAATAGCTCGCCAAAAGCTGGTCATCAATACCACGTCCGTCTCCGTTATCGTGGTCCTCTTGTGGTGTGCACTTTAGAGGACCAAACCCTAACGCTTGTAGAAGCTCAAAGAGGTCTAGCTGCGGGCCAGTCTGCCGTTCTCTATGGCAATGATGCTCGGGTACTTGGTGGGGGTATTATTAGTTAGAGTGCGCAAGCAGTAGTTTGTCAATCATTCTACACCTCTGTTATAATTACCACAATGAACGCACAGGAGATTCGCAAAGCTTACTTAGATTTTTTCGCAAAGCGAAAACATCAAGCAATTCCTCGCGCCTTGGTCGTACCCTATAATGATCCGACCACCTTATTTACTGGATCAGGCATGCAGCCATTGATTCCGTATCTGCTGGGTGAGCCACATCAGGCTGGTACGCGGCTAGTCAATAGTCAGACCTGTCTACGGGCGCAGGATATTGAAGAAGTCGGCGACAACCGGCACACCACCTTTTTTGAGATGCTAGGTAACTGGTCGCTGGGTGATTATTTCAAGCAAGAGGAAATCCCTTGGTTATTTGAGTTTTTGGTCGACATCGTCGGGCTAGATCCCAGTAAACTCTATGTGACGTGCTATCTCGGTAACAAAGCCTTCATAATTCCAAAAGATACTGAGGCTGCCAAGCTTTGGGTGAAGCTATTTGCCAAAAAAAACATCACCGCTGAGCAGGTAGACATCGGTTCTGAAGCTGATGGCTATGCAAAGGGGATGGGTAAGGGCCGCATCTTTTTCTATGATGGCTCTAAAAACTGGTGGAGCCGCGCCGGTGCCGAAGCTTCGACGCCGATCGGCGATCCGTGTGGTCCTGATACCGAAGTATTTTATGATTTTGGCAGTCCACACGATACCAAGTGGGGTGCCGAGTGCCACCCAAACTGCGACTGCGGCCGCTTTCTAGAGATTGCCAATAGTGTCTTTATGGCATACAGGCGTACTGAACAAGGCTTCGAACCACTAACTAAACCAAATGTCGACTTTGGCGGTGGCCTGGAACGCATCGCCGGAGCGGCTATGGATAACCCAGACGTTTTCAAGATCAGTCTGCTGCGGCCGATCATCGACAAGTTAGAGGAAATTTCAAACAAAAAGTATGAGTCACACACTGAAAGTATGCGTGTCATCGCTGATCATTTACGGGCTGCCACTTTTCTGGCTGTCGATGGTATTGTGCCAAGTAATAAAGAGCAGGGCTATGTCATGCGCCGGCTGCTGCGCCGGGCCATCCGCTTTGCCTTTGACCTTGGTATAGAGCAGAACTTCCTGGAGCAGGTCATCCCTGTCATCACTGACCTGTACAAAGCTGACTTGCCCGAAGTCGCTGTCGCCCGCGATCAAACCATCATTATCCTCACCCGCGAAGAAAAAATCTTCCGCCAGACGCTGCGCAAGGGGATCAATGAGTTTCACAAACTAGCCGGTAAAGAGTTGACCGGTGAGGTAATCTTTAAGCTCTATGATACCTACGGCTTCCCGACCGAATTAACCCATGAGGAGGCCTTCAAACAAGACATTCCGCTGGCCAAAACTGCGGTACAAGACTTCGAAAAGCTGATGACCGAGCAGCGGGAACGCTCTAAGACGGCTAGTAAGGGTACATTCAAAGGTGGTCTGGGTGGCCACACTATGCAGCACAAGCAGTATCACACCGCAACGCATCTGATGTATCAGGCCTTGCGTGACGTTCTTGGAGATCATGTTGTGCAGAACGGCTCTAACATCACTGAGGAGCGGCTGCGTTTCGATTTTAGTCACCC
>CAYTRU010000016.1:0-20116 GCA_964440265.1 uncultured Candidatus Saccharibacteria bacterium
GGCTGATGTGCCCTTGCCGGACTAGCTGGTCGGCAAGGGCGTGATAAAGTTGCCAGCGGATGATCGTGCCATCGATGTCGAAAACTGCGAAGGGTCGCGAGGCCACTACGCAACTCCAGTTATTTGCTGCAGCAACAGACGCTGAATGGTAGCTGCTTCGTGCCCTCGCAGATGACCATTCACGGTCCAGATAAGGTGACCATTGGGTAAGGCTTGCTGAAGCCGATACGCTGCAGCTGGTCGACAAACCATATCATACCGACCCTGAATCAACCAGATCGGCATGGTCAACTTGCTAGCCTGTTGCAAAATCTCACTTTCTTGCAAGAAATAGTGATGGGCATCATAGTGCATTTCGATGCGGATGGTACGCGGATCGTAGACAGCAAATTCACTCGGTCTGTAGCGATCGTCGAGCTTGAGCAGGGCCAGCTCCATGGTCTCAAAAGCGTAGGCCGAGCGTTTGGCAGCCGCTTGATTGTCGCCTAAAGCTTGCTTCAGGTGATAGCTGGTAGGATTATGGCGATGCTTCGCAGGCACACTTTCTAGGTATTCCTGCCAAATCTCTGGGAAGAATTCGCGCCAACCGCCATCGTTCAGCCAAGCTGCTTCGTCTTTGGTGGCGGTAAAGGTGCCATTGAGTACCATAGCCGTGACTTGCTCGGGGTGAGTAATTGTGTAGGCTAAGGCCAAGGTCGAGCCCCATGAGCCACCGACTAAGATAAACTGATCGAGCTTTAGGCGCTGGGTGATTTTTTTAATATCGGCTACCAGGTCTGGTGTGGTGTTATGCGTTAATGAGCCGGTAGGCAGGCTTTTGCCAGCCCCGCGTTGATCATGAAAAATTACTCGCTGGCTGGCTGGCTCAAAATGTTTTTTATCTCGGTTATCGCAACCATTACCTGGACCGCCATGCAGTAAGATGATCGGCACTGCGGCCGCAGGATTGCCCCAGTCTTGGACGTACAGCTGGTGGCCATTGCCTACATCAAGCATCAGCTCGGCGTTGGTATGTTCGTCGGGTGTCATATCTCCAGTGTAACAGATATCGGACAGTGGTCGGAGCCAAGGATGCTAGGATGGATGTCCGCGGCCTTTACCTTATCACGCAAGCCGGCAGATACCAGGAAATAGTCGATGCGCCAGCCGACATTGCGGGCCCGGGCATTGGCAAAGTGGCTCCACCAAGTATAGTAACCATTCCCCTGCTTAAACAGACGTAGCGTATCGATAAAGCCAGCATCAACAAAGTTTTGAAAGCCACTGCGTTCTTCCTCGGTAAAGCCTTTTTTGCCTTGATTCGGCTTAGGGTTTGCCAGATCGTCTTCGGTGTGGGCGACATTGAGATCGCCACAGAAGACGACAGGCTTAGTATTTTCGAGTTGTTGGGCATAAGCCAGAAAGGCTGGATCCCATGACTTATACCGGAGCGGGATGCGGCTTAAGTCATCCTTGGCATTCGGCGTGTAGACAGTGAGCAACCAAAACTTGTCGAATTCAGCAGCAATCACCCTGCCCTCTAGATTTGGATCGCCATAGACATCGCCACTAACTTTATAGGTGTCGATAATATCTCGTGGAAAGCCATTGACTAGCTGCAGGGGCTTAACTTTACTGAGAATGGCCGTGCCGGAGTAACCGGGCTTGTCAGCGGAGTACCAAAAGGCGTTGTAGCCCGCAATATCGAAAGTCTCCTGGGCAATCTGCTCAATCTGTTCTGGCTTAGCTTTGATCTCTTGCAAGCAGATAATGTCTGGCTGTTCTTTATTGATGAAGGGCTGCCAGAGGCCCTTTTTGGCCACCGCGCGGATACCATTCACATTCCAAGAGTAAATCTTCACCATAGTGCAGTTTATTATAGACATCATCGCCTGAAATGAAAGCACAATTAATGAAGACGTTTCATGATTATTTAGGAATATTCTGTTACACTAGAACATTAGATGGACGCCCAGCCTTATAAACGAATACTGCTCAAGCTATCTGGTGAGCAGCTGGCCGGAAAATATGAATTCGGTGTTGACCCGGAGATTGCCTCTTTCCTGGCAGCCGAAGTAAAAAAAGTTATTGATGCCGGCTGCCAAGTAGTCATGATTGTTGGTGGCGGCAATATGGTACGTGGTGCCGAGATTGCCGGACACGGTATTCGCCGGGTGACCGGCGATCAGATGGGTATGTTAAGCGGATTGATTAACTGTATGGCAATGACGGACATCTTTGAAGCCAACGGGGTGCCGACAAGATGTCTGAGCAATATATTTGCCCAGCAAGTCGCCGAATCTTATTCCTACCGCCTGGCTGAAAAGCATTTGCAGAAGCGGCGGGTGGTAATTGTAGCTGGTGGCACGGCTCGACCCTATGTCACTCATGATACTGCAGGTGTCAGTTTTGCCCTCGAGCTGGACTGTGAAGTAGTCTTGAAAGCGACTAAGTACGACGGCGTATACGATAAAGATCCTGCTCAATTTGACGATGCTATCAAGCTCGATAAAGTATCGTTTCAAGACGCTGTCAGCAATGAGGCGATTAAAGTTATGGATAAAGCAGCACTCGGTTTGGCGATGGAACAGCAAAAACCACTGATCGTTTTCGATGCCATGAAGCCAGATAATCTCGCTAAAGTTGTCGCTCGGCAGGCGGTCGGCACCATTATTAACTAACCACATTGCTGATTTAAAAAGGCCATTTTTGGCAGTACGCTGACTTGGGGCTTAGGTGACTAGAGTGCTAGGTCGCCAGCGTCCAGCAAGACGTGGTCACCAGGGCGGGTTTCATTGCGGAGAATTTTTTGGGCGACAGTGTCTTCGACAGCTCGCTGCAGCGTGCGGCGCATCGGTCGGGCGCCCAGCCGAGGATCATACCCATGGGCAACCACTTGTTGGACTGCAGCCGGAGTCAGCTCGATAGTGATATTCTGAGGCGCCAGCGTTTGGTTAATCTCTCCCATCATGAGTATGACTATTTGTGCTAGTTCCGCCGCCTGTAATGGGCCAAATAGTACGATCTCATCAAAGCGATTGAGTAATTCCGGTCGGAATTGCCCACTACTGATCAGTTGATTTGTAAACTCGACCTGAAAAATTTCCAGTGGCTGGCCTTGCTCTACCCGTTCCCTGATCGTCTGCGCACCGGCATTTGACGTGACGATAATAATGCAGTCTTTGAAAGACACAGCTTTACCAGCGTTATCTGTCAGATTACCTTCGTCTAGCAATTGCAAGAGTAGATTCAGGATATTTGGGTGGGCTTTTTCGATCTCGTCGAGTAGGACGACGCTGAAGGGTTGCTGCCGGACGGCCATAATCAAGCTTTTAGCTTCCTGTGCCCCGTTGGATAACAACCGGCTGACATCCTCAGGTTGCTGGTATTCGCTCATATCTAGTCGGATCATGTTGCTCTCGGCACCGAAGTAGGTTGCGGCGATGGCTTTGGCAAGTTCGGTTTTACCGACACCAGTTGGTCCCAGAAAGAGAAAGCTACCAATTGGGCGGCGAGGATTGGCGACGCCAGCCCGGGCTCGCCGCAGCGCGTTGGACACGACACTGACAGCATGGGTCTGGTTAATCATCCGTTCATGGATTTTATCTTCTAGATGCAGTAAGGTATCGGCTTCGGCAGCGACCGCTGTGCCTACTTTGACGCCGCGTGTCTGCTCAATGGCTCGCTGTACACTTACTGCGGTGACGATCGAATGGTCACTGTGTGAGACGGCCTGTTCAAGTAACTTGATAGCTTTACCAGGGTAGGCTATGTCTTGATCATAGCGTCCGCTGAGACGGTATGCCTCATGCAACGCTTCGTAGGTTACTAAGACTTTATGCCGGCTTTCCAGACTGACGGCTGAATCTTCTAGCACTCGCATAACGCCAGCTTCTGGTAATTCTTGTAGCACCACGGGAGTAAGTAAGCTGGCTAAGCTTTGATTTTGAGCCCGCAAGCGCTGAAAATCTTCAGGTGCTAGAGCCAAGATAATTGGTATGGACCGGGCTTGAACGATAGACAGCAGGATATGCGTAGCATCAAAAGAGCCTGGTCCTCCACCTAAGAAAAGCTGGGCATTATCAAAGAATAAGATAATGTGTCCGGCATGAGCCGCTTCGCTAGCCAAGCTCAGCATAATTTGCTCTAGGTCGCCGGGACCTCGGGCATTAGAAGTGATATCAGTGGCATTGAGTGAGATAATCTGGTGGTAGGCTAGACTGCGGGCTGTATCGCCCTCTATAAGTCGTTGGGCTAGCGCATAAATACTAGTGGTTTTGCCTATGCCGTCTGGACCAATTAAGACTACCGCACTCGCTCGATTATCGAAGGCCGTTTCTATAGCCATCACCCCTTCTGATTTAGTCAACCAGCCAAAATGGGCCCGATGCTTGGCTATGCCCAGGCTGAGGTTGTGACCGAACCGGTCAAGTAGCGGCGTAAATCCAAAGGCCCAATCCCGCCCGACCCCGCCGAAGTTACGTTTAGCCTGTAAGCTTTCGTCTAAGTTTCTACCAATCCAGCCAGAAATTGCTTCGATGTCCTGTGGTTGTGCCTTGAATTTTACCAATAAGTCCCTTAGTGGCTGCGAAGCCAGCATTTGCCCGGCAACTACAAAAGCGACTTCTATGGTGCGGCTATTATTTTTTTGGGCCAGTTGATTGGCCAGCCCTAAGGCATATTCTAATTCGGCTGGGTCGGTACTAAGCTGTGAAGCAACCAAGTCGGTGGTCAATAGCAGATGGTCCATAAAAAATCCGGCTTGCCAATGACTGTTAATGGCCGCCCACACAGTCTGCGGATTTAGGGCCATGCCCGGTGTCAGACGAGCTAGTACATCGACCGAGAGTCGACTAGCGAAATCTGGTCCCGTAGGTGGCAAAACAGTTAACTGACGCTTCCACCAGATAGCCGGCAAAAAACACAGAATAGCGGGTGCGGCCAGGAAAAACGCCAGATGATGACTACCCGTAAAAGCGGCAGCAACCGCACCAAAGGCTGCGGTGCCACCAGTGAGCAGTAATATGCGAAAGCCCATTATGCCAATAGTTTTCCCTAGACGGGCTTCTTGAGCCCGCAGTGCAGTTAGATCAAGTGTGCCGTTCATACAATAAATCCTGCGATTAGACACCCTGGAACAGCTAGTGGCAAGAGCGGCCAGATGATCAGTTCTAGGCTGGTGTAGAGGCCAATTAAAAGGGTTATCAAAAAAGCCGTCATCAAAACCAAGAAACGTACGATAAAACCAATGACCCGGCTGACTATGTTATCGCCCCACGCCCTTAGCTTGTCGCCAAGGCTTTTCCCCGAATATGTTATGATCCGTCGCCAAGGCGCAAATAGCGTGCGCAGCAGTTGTCCTACCGAAAAGCTATTTGAAACGCCACGTAGTCGTGGTCCGAAACTGTCTAGTACCGCCTTCCAGCCAGCGCCATACCACCACGAGAAAAATGACACTATAAGCATAGACATAATTGTAACACTAGTTTATGCCCAGATGTGCGGCTACTAACCCTCATGCACTTCCCTTATCAGACTTGTTGACCAGAGGTCTGGTCTACTGCAGTAACTTATCACCTTTCTCACACCGGTTAATAAATAATTATGAAACTTTAATAATAATTTATTAAACCTCCCAGCTAAACATAGCGACAGATTATCAGATACAGACTTAGGAAAGTGAAGTGCAGGTGGGTTGGGTACGGCTAGCAGTACATCGCTAGCCTTTAGGGGAAAGGGTCGAAAAAGAACATTATTGTTGGCGGAGGGAGAGGGATTCGAACCCTCGATGAGATTGCTCCCAAACCGCCTTTCCAAGACGGCGCCATAGGCCACTAGGCGACCCCTCCATCTCTCTACGATAGCATTTTCTGGCCCACTGTATGCAATAGCTGGCCTTCTAAGGTACAAGTAAATACCAAAAATAGCCAATAATACACTCCCTAAAACCCTTTTTATAGGTGTGCTCTATGGCCTGAATACATTTTTTTTGACTTTTTTTAAAAACATCTTGCTATTGCGGCTTTCACGGCAGTACACTAAGGATTAAGAATGGCTCTAATTGAATTACAAGACGTCAGTAAACTGTACGGCTTCGGCGATGCTACTACCCTAGCGCTCGACGAGGTCAATTTGACAATCGACAAGGGCGAGTTCGTGGCGGTGATGGGCCCGAGTGGTTGCGGGAAAAGTACGCTGATGAACCTAATCGGTATGTTAGACCGACCGAGTCACGGTAATTACCGACTAGACAATCGGGCTGTTGCTCGCTTGCGGCCCAATCAAGCAGCTAAGATTCGACGAGACAAGATTGGTTTTATCTTCCAGTCCTTTAATCTACTACCTCGATTGACGGTCTTGGAAAACGTAGCCTTGCCATTGACCTATAAAGGTTTGTCACAAACTCGACGGCTAAAGTTAGCCAGCCAGATGCTAGATAGAGTTGGCATCCAGCGTCGCGAATATTTTCTCCCCTCACAGCTTAGTGGTGGACAGGCCCAGTGCGCTGCCATTGCTCGTGCTCTGGTTAATGATCCTAAATTGATCATAGCCGACGAGCCTACCGGTAATCTGGACAGTGGTAATTCACGACTGGTCATGGAACTATTGGCCGAGATTCACCGCATGGGTAATACCATATTGTTTGTCACGCATAACCCGGAGCTGACTCGTTATGCCACCCGGGTAGTTTATATGCACGATGGTACTATTATCCATGATGAGAAGACGGCTCTAGGCCAGGTAGCCACCACGGCTCGTAAGGTGCTCTACACGCTGCCTACAACTAATGAAGAAGACGACCTGGCCGGCGTGTCTGCCCTCATGAAAGCTCTGCCAGATAAGCCGACGCCCCGAGCCAAGCGTAAAAAATCGGCCACCAAAGCTAAAAAAGCCTCGGCGAGCCGCAAGGTCAAAACTGCCACTACTGCCCAGGCCCGGAGGTCAAAAGCGTGAAAGCTTTGATCGGTGGTCACCTAAAAACTGGTCTGAACTCAGTGCGTGGCGCTAAAATTCGCAGCTTTTGGACGATGCTTGGTGTCATTATCGGCGTGGCTTCGGTCATCTCAGTGGTAGGTATCGGTGAAGGTATTAAGCAGCAGATTAGTGGACAGATCCATCATCTTGGTACGAACCTCATTACTGTTCGACCGGCCCAACTGCATAGCAGTTCGGGTGCAGCTAACGACCAGGCGGGGCTGATCTCTGGCTTAAACGTTACGGCTCCGCTCAATCTTGCCGACACCGTAATCGTAGCTAAGACGCCGGGTGTGGCTGCCAGTGCTCCTCTGACTATTGCAAGCGGCAGCGTCAAAGGTGACCTCGGCAGCTACAACGATGGATTTGTCATCGGTACCTCTACTGACTTGCCGGGCTTATTGAATCAATCACTTGCTTACGGCAGCTTCTTTGGTAGTGATGAGACGGATGCGAACGTGGCGATTGTCGGACAATATGCCTTGCAGAAACTGTTTAGCGATAATGTGCCACTGGGTCGTAGCTTTACTTTCCATGGCCAGCAATTTATCGTCCGCGGCATCTTCAACCAGTTTTCCAACGCACCGCTGAGCCAACAAGCTGATTTCAACAAAGCTATCTTTATACCAAATCAAGTGGCTGAGCGGCTTAATAACAACACCGCACCGACCTACCAGATCTTAGCTCGACCCAAAGATGCTCGGCAAACGGCGGCAGTAGCTGCTCACATAACACAGGCGCTAAATAAAGGCCATGGTGGTCAGGGTAACTTTAGCGTCCTGACCGGTAATCAAAATCTGACCGGTAGCGGCGATATCTTGGAATTACTGACTCGCTTGATAGCCGGCGTTGCCGCCATCTCGTTACTGGTTGGCGGTATTGGTATCATGAATGTCATGCTAGTCTCGGTTGCTGAGCGTATGCACGAGATAGGTATTAGGAAAGCTATTGGTGCCACAAATCGTCAGATTCTCAGTCAGTTCATGATCGAATCTAGTGTTCTCAGTCTGACTGGCGGCGTAGTTGGCATTGCCCTGGCCTTCCTAATTGATCTAGCTTTGCGTTTGTTTACTGATCTTCGCCCAGTCATCAGCTGGCAAGTTGTTGTACTGGCCTCGGGTGTTTCTTTGCTGGTTGGTATCGTGTTCGGTACTTTTCCAGCGATCAAGGCTGCTCGCAAAGATCCCATCGATGCCCTGCGCAGCGAGTAGCGTTGCGTCCTATATATTTCAAATTGGTATACTATATGAGAAATCATGCATCATCCAGTACTAGTAATTCTATGTGAACTAGTTGTTTTTGCCGTATTTGCATGGCTGGTATATGTGATAATACCTTTTGTAAGATTTTGGATTACAGGTAAGTATAAAACTCGTGACTTTCACACCGATCAAACTTATATAAAAGTTAAAGAGGCTGGAGGTACTGCTTGGGATTTTATCCTTGGCCTCTACCAAGCTACACCTGCGTGGTTGATTGATGATTCCGGCCCTTCACGGCATTACCGGAAAGGCAAGCTTGTGCTTGATAGGGGCGTGATGAACTTTGCAAGTCGAGACCGGATATTATTTAGTTTTCCGATAGCTTCACTAAGCTTGCAGTATAAAAGTTTTCGGACGCTAGTTATTAGACATGATGATCAGTCATATACGCTCGCCTGGGCTACACCTTTTGGCTTTCTCGTATCGGTATTATTTCGCATTTCTCCGGTCGGTGGCTTAGTTTGGGGCACTAATTATCTCTACAATGGCTATAACAGAAAAAATGTGAATAGGAATACGCCTTGGGCACAAAGTAATGCGTACTCTAATGCTACATTACTACATTATACGTTGAGGAGTATTCCGGATAGAGTGAAACAGGTCAGCGATCCGGCCATGGTGCATGTAAAGGAAAACACTAAGTGGCAGTGCCCAAACGACTATTATGATGCGTTATATTGGAGTCCGTTACTCGTCTTATTGGTGGTACCACTTGGTGGCTACGGACAGCAACTCCGACAACTCTTATTAGCAGGGGGACTGGTATGGCTATTAATTTTCATAGTAGTTGCTGCTCAGGTAGTGCCGAACGAGCTAGCCCAGCAAAAAGCTTACTTCCCTGCTAGGCGTCGAAGTCTAGAGCAGTGATACCAGACCGGCGATACCGACGATAATCATGATAGCCGTGACAAGCCAGCCCATGAGGGTGGTTGAGGGTTTGTTAGTCCAGCGACCCATGACCTTGCGGTCGCTACTGATAATGACTATCAAAGCGAGAATAATCGGCGCAACAAGGCCATTCAGGAAGGCGGCATAAATAAGGGCTTTAATGGGATCGATATGCAAAAAGAAGTTCAAGCCCAGACCCACTAGCATGGAAATGATGATAATACCGTAGAAGGCATAGGCTTGCTTCAGTGGCCGGTAGAGCCCTTCGCGCCAGCGAAAGCTTTCGCTCAACGCATAACTGCTGGAGCCGGCCAAAACCGGAATGGCTAAGAAGCCGGTACCGATAATACCGATGGCAAACAGGAAATAGGTGGCGTTGCCGGCAAAAGGCCTGAGGGCTTCAGCTGCCTGGGAGGCTGAGGTGATATTGGTAATATTGTGGGCGTAAAGGATGCCGCCGCAGGCGGCGATGATAAAGAACATCACTAGATTGCTTAGAAACATGCCGGACCAGACGTCGATACGCATACTCTTGATGTCTGCAGGAGCGGTCGCCGTACGTCGCTCGTGGACAGTAGTTTTGCCTTGTAGGATCTGCTCTTCGACTTCCTGCGAGGTCTGCCAGAAAAATAGGTAGGGTGAAATGGTCGTGCCGAGTACGGCACAAAGGATAAGCAGCTCATTTTTGCCGAGATGGATGTGCGGGATAAAGGCACTAGCCACCACGGTGTGCCAGTTGAGGTGCGCTAGAATGGCCGAGAAGATGTAAGCTAGCAGCACTAACGCTAGCCATTTTAGGTATCGGGCATAACGGACATAGGGTGTGAAGATTTGCAGGCCTAAACTCAGAGCCGTAAAGCCAACGACTAGCCATCCAAAATTCAGACGGGGATTGAGCAGCTGGGTAGCTTTGGCCATAGCACCCAAATCAGCCCCAATGTTGACTGCATTGGCGATAAATAGTAAGCCAGCACAGGTGTAGAGAATCCGCCGGTTGAAGTGAGCCCGGATGTTGCCGGCTAAGCCCCTGCCTGTCACGAGTCCGATACGCGCACACATTTCTTGCACCATCGCGGTTAAAGGAAAAGTCCATGCCGCTAACCACAGGAAGTGAAAGCCAAATTGTGCGCCAGTTTGTGAGTAGGTCGTGATACCTGATGGATCATCATCTGAGGCACCAGTTGTCAACCCGGGGCCTAGCATATGCCAGTAATCACCGGTTTTTTTGACCATCTGCCCTGTCAGTTGGCCAGTTGGGAGTGCATCATTGATTTTCTGGGTTGCGGCCTGCGTAGCGATAACGGTGCGATCCAAAAACTCAGCTGGCGCTTCAGCACTTTTACGGAAAATATCTTTTTGTTTTTTATTCATAAGCAGTGCCCGTTAATTATACCATTACTCGTGACGGAACGGCACCGTGTTACGAGAGCCTACGATTGTATATTGAATTAAGCGGTTAAAAATTGCGACCGTAATAGTACCAGAAGTGCTTCATGATAAGTGCAAAGATGATCAGAAACCATAATACCAGCAGATCGAGATGATGGCGGCGCACCCAGGCGTAGGCAGATTGTACAAATTTACTCTTTGGCAAGCGGAGATGCTTGTGGTCGATGCTATAAAGAGTGACATACCAAAAGGTAGTGATGCAGACTACCCAGACGACCATGCACCATGGGCATAAGGCGTGAATGTTGTACACGCTCTGGTAAAAAAGCCAATGAACAAAGCCCAGGGCGAAGAGCAGGCCGGCGTTCAGGCCTACCCAAAACCAGCGCTTAAACTTAGCACCGGCAAATATTGCGGCGCCGACGACGGCCACTACCGGGAAGGCGCCTAGGCCGATAAACGGATTCGGGAAGCCAAAGGCATTGGCTTGTTTACTCTGCATGACGCTACCGCAGCTGATGATGGGGTTGAGATCGCACGAAGGAACATACTGTGCGTTGTCTAAGATGCGCACCTTGTCAAACATGATGATAAAAGCACAGATATAACCAATCACGCCACCAATCACCAAAATGTACGGTAGAACTTTATCGACAGACCAATGTTTGATGCTCATAGGGTTTCTCTATTATAGCTTATTTTCTGCCAGCAAGGCCTCAACTTCGTGAAGGCGAGGTAACGTGGGCTGAGAGATTTTTAGAGCGGCAGTAGCACAAGCGAACTGCATACTTTTTGATAAACTCAAGCCCTGCTCTTGGGCGAGCATGAAACCGGCATTGAAGCTGTCGCCGGCACCGATGGTATGTAGCGGCTTGACTGTGAAAGCAGCCGATCGGACTACACTAGTACCATCTAGAGTGACTGCCCCGTTTGCGCCATCTTTCACAACAATACGGCCCGCCATTTGATCCTGTAACTGCCGTAGGCCGGCTTCGATAGAGCTAGTTGCCCATACTTGCATAAACTCATCGCGACTAGGCAGATAATAGTCTACCTGCCGTACAATTTTTTTAACCAGCTCTATCTGTTCTGGGGTAGTATTTTGTGTGGGACGAGCGTGGTCGAGGATAATTTTAACGTGTGAGTCTTTTGCCAGCGCGGTCAGCTCGGCAAAGGCGGGTTGTAAGCTGGTGAGTTTGAACCAGCCGCCGAGATACATATAGTCGACATCCGATAGGAGTGGCGCAATGTAGGCGAAGAGTTCTTGAGGTTCCAGCGATTGATTGGCAGTGCCTACTGCCGTTACTATTGTCTTTTCTAGCGGATTACTGAAGTTGATGCCGAGGTTTGTTGCGACGGCTTGATCCGACAATAAAGCAGTCTTTACGTTTTCTGCCTGAAGTAGCTCTGCCAGTAATTGTCCCGGCCGATCGACGCCAACTTTGCCAACAAATCGCGTGGCTGCTCCCAGACTAGTTAGTACTCGAGCAAAATTTACGGCCGAACCGCCAGGCTCTACGGTATAGCCTGTACCGATCAGTTCCGTCTCAGGTGCTATGCCAGCTTCAGGGAAAGGAAAGTTAGAACAATTAATGTCTAGATAGGCGCTACCGAGAGCTAAGACCTTCAAGGTGGCCATCCTGTTAGAAATGGCCGCGTAGCAGCCCGAGCCCTAACAGTAATAAGCTGAAGAATATGCAATAGATGGCGAACGGCCGCAAGGTCTTGGTGCGGAAGTACTTATCTAGAAAACGGACGGCGGCATAAGCGGCTAAGCCGGCTGCGATACTACCGACGATGATAGGACCACGAACACCTGCATCTAAGTTGCTAAAGAAGTCTGGCAGCTTGACTAGGCCGGCACCAAAAATGATCGGTGTAGCGAGGAGAAATGAAAAGCGGGCCGCATCCTCGTGGTTCAGGCCACTGTAGAGCCCACTAATCATGGTGATGCCAGACCGGCTGATACCGGCAAACAGGGCACCAACCTGAGCAATGCCAATGATGATAGCCTTAGGCAGGGTTAATTTGGCGCTCACATTTTGGCTGGTGCTCTGTCGTCCTCTCCTCTGTTGAGGGCTGGTTTTTCTGAGATAATGGTCACCGAGTAGCAGTAAGCAGCCATTGATGCCTAGGAAGATGATGGCTGATAGAGGTTTCGCAAATTGCGTACGCAACTGATGTTCGAAGACCAAGCCGATGATACCCGCGGGAATGGTAGCCGCGATTAGTAGCCAAGCTAGTCGGGCGTCCGGCGAATCAATCTTCCGCGTACTGATTGAAGCGAAAAAGCCCCCGATGATTCGCCACCAAGTCTTCCGATAAAAGATAAAGAGCGCAATACCAGTCGCGACATGTAAGGCGACTAAAAAGGGTAAGAAAAACGATTCGCCCTTGCTCTCGCTGGCCAGGACGCCATTCCAGTTGAAGAGCCATGGTATGACGACAGAGTGGCCTAGGCTAGATATAGGAAATAGCTCGGTGACTCCTTGTAGTAGACCGAGAACCAGAGCTTGGAAGTAAGTAATCACGTTGTTTCTCCCGTAGGCTTAGACGATAGCAGAGGGCCGTCGGCACCAGGCAGATAGGTCTGCAAGTCGTCGGCATTTTTGGCCCATTCGTCGAGGACCGGTTGGATGATCCGCCAGCTGGCCAGCACCTCTTCGCTGGTGGCAAACAAGGTATGGTCGCCGCGGATAGCATCTAGTAATACCCGCTCGTAGGCGTTTGGATGTTCGTGATCACCAAAATTCTGTTCATAAGAAAAATCCATAGCTACCGATTGTAGCTCGGTGTCAAACGCCGGTTTTTTGGTTAACAGGTCGAGTTCAATGCCTTCGTTGGGCTGTAACCGGAAACGCAAACGATTACTGGGAGCATCGTCATCAGCCTGAAACGTGATGTTGATTTCATAATTTTTGGCAGCCATTGCCTTACCGGTACGGAGATTGACAGGCACACCTCGCCAACGATCATTATCAACTAACACGGTGATAGCGGCATAGGTCTCAGTGACCGAATCCGGATTACCAACTTCTTCACGGTAACCAGTGTACTGGCCTCGAACAGCTTGGCTTTTTACGTGGTCAGGTGCTACTGGCTGGACTTGTTCGAGGAGTTGTTGTTTGGCGGCGTGGATATGGTCGCTGTCCAGCGCGGTAGGCTGATCCATCATGATAATAGCTAGCAGTTGCAAGAGATGATTTTGAATAAAGTCCCGGAGTGCACCCATTGATTCATAAAATTGAGCTCGTTTTTCGATGCCGATCTGCTCGTAGGCGTTAATATCGATGCTGGTAATGTGCTGATTGCTCCATAGAGCTTCAAAGATAGGATTTTGGAAACGAAAGGTTAGGATATTCTGAACGGTTTCTTTGGCTAGAAAATGGTCGATCCGAAAGGTCTGAGTCTCGTCGAATACTTTAGCAGTTTCGCTTATGAGTTCCCGCGCCGATGTCAGATTAAAGCCAAAGGGTTTTTCTACCAGCAATCTGGTTGCTGCATCGTCATGTTGACAGCTTCGGTTCAGGCCGGCTTCTCCCATATGCCGAATGACCGGTAAGTAAAATTGCGGTGGTATCGATAAATAGTACAGGCGATTCATGCACTTCCCTTTTTCGGCTTCAACTGCGTTAAGTGTTTCTAGTAAGTTGGCGTATGCGGCTGGGTCGTTTAAATCCATCTGGATCATCCGGGTGGCCTGTTGCATCGCCCGCAGAATTACGGGGTCACAGACTTTATCGACTTCATGAACACAGACGTCCACTTGAGCAAACAGTTGGTTGGCGGTGATGTCACGTCGCGTGATCCCTATGATCTCGACCTGTTCATCAAGCAAGCCATCCTTCATTAGATGATAGAGCGCGGGCAATAAATAACGCTGCGCTAGATCACCAGTAATGCCGAAGATTACAATCAACGGCGGACTAGTTGCGGTGATGGCGGTAGTTCCCCGGGTAGCAGACATTATTTAACTATAGCAAACCAGTCGCAAATTAGTGTACTGGGTGATGGCGGCAAGTGATTTGGCTGTGGGTTGGCCAGAAGCATCGTCAGGTATTTCGGAGAGGTGCATGCCTTAAGTATGTCGAAAGCATATCAAATAGACATGCTTAAGGCATGCACCTCTCCGGGCACTGACGGAGGTTTATCCTACATCCTCACTTAGTCACCTGTGAGATTTGGTCTACCCTTTATAGATAACTTGATTGCGGTTTGGCCCGACGCCAATTTTGG
The DNA here is from genome assembly GCA_964440265.1 of uncultured Candidatus Saccharibacteria bacterium. Lineage (GTDB taxonomy): Bacteria > Patescibacteriota > Saccharimonadia > Saccharimonadales > UBA4665 > CAYMUN01. Next base: position 14,730 of record CAYTRU010000016.1, read on the forward strand.
TGACGGGGACGCTCAGTTCTGTTTCGAATAATTCTACGAAATCTCTAGCAGCCTTTGGGAGGTCGGCGTACTGGCGAGTATCACCGATTTCTTGGTTCCAGGTTTTGTAGATTTGGTAGTGTGGTATGCAGTCAGCCAGGGCGGCGGCCGAAGTGGGGGCGGTCAGGCGGCGTTTGTCTTTGTATGTGTAGCTGGTGGCAACGGGGACAGTAGGGCCGTAACGTGGGACGTGGTCGAGTTTGGCGAGGGCCAGTTCATCAATGCCATTGACACGGATGGCGTTGCGTAACTCGACTAAGTCGGGGTAGCCGATCTTGCGTGGCCGATCAGTGGTCTTGCCATATTCGCTATCGACGAGACCAAAAGTACCACGAACGACACTTTCCAGCTCGGGGTCGGTAATGGCAGTAACCAATGGGCCACCACCAACATGCGATTTGACGGCTTTGGCTACACCGGTGATCTTACCAAGGTGCTTGGCGGCTACGCCTAAGCCGTCTAGCAGGCCAGCAACTGTCGTTGAAGAGGATGTCACCGAGGGATACATGCCGTGATTGATATCTAGCCAGAAAGCTTGGGCGCCCTCGGCCAATACGTCTTCTCCGGCCTGGAGTTTGTCATTAATAATCTCTACAGTATCTGCTAGATGCGGTTTAAGTGACACAGCAGCCTCAACCCAGGCAAGGGCCTTGGCCTTCAGCTCAGACTGCATTTGGCGTTGCTGCTTCGGTACTAGTTTATTGAGTTCGCTCAAGCCGTCATAAGCTCGTTCAAATAAAACGGTAGGATAAGCGATGGTTTCCAGTCGGACACCTTCACGCAAATATTTGGCTGAAGCAACATAGGCGATACCAGACTGGGTACTGCCTTGGGCGCCTACCCCACCTTCTCGGAGAGCATCGAGGCCGATGTGATGAGGCAGGACTAGGTGGGCGATATCACTGAGTAATAGATTTTTGACCGAGACTTTATAACCGGCTTTGCGCACATCTGCCATTTCAGTCACCAGGCGCACAGGATCAACGTATACGCCGTTACCGATGATATTTAACTTATCTGGATAGGCTATGCCCGACGGGATTTGATGGAGGGCCAATGGCTCTAGGGTATCTGGGACGACGCTGTGTCCGGCATTGGAGCCGCCATTGCCTCGGGCTATGATAGCGTAACGGTCTGCCACTAAGTCGACGAACCGGCCCTTGCCTTCGTCTCCCCGCTGTAAACCGACTACCACATCTAAGGACATACCTGATAGAGCATACTCGTCGTTGCCTCAATAAGCAAGTCCCAGCTGCTTGTCACATTTGGTTTTGACCCTCGAAAAGGGCCGAAACAGAGCGACCGGCACTGACGGCAGCAAGGGCGTCGGCGATCAAGGGCGCGATAGACAGAACTTCAATTTTGCTGCTTTTGCCAGGGTCAGGTGGCGGTACGGTGTTGGTAACGACAATTCTTTCAAAAGCCGAGGCTTCGATGCGTGCCAGGGCTTCACCGGAAAAGATGCCATGGGTGGCCAGACCGTAAACAGCTTTGGCGCCTTTTTCTTGGAGGAGGTCGGCAGCGGCACAGATAGTCCCAGCCGTATCAATCATGTCATCGACAAGGATACACACGCGTCCTTGGACATTACCGATTAAATGTCTCGCTTCGGCGGTACCCTGGTGGATATTGGTGCGGTTTTTATGGATGATGGCCATATCACAGTGGAGGGCGGTACTGTAGCGTTCAGTCAGTTTCACCCGACCGGCATCAGGAGAGACCATCACCATATCGTCATGAGCAGCATGTTTTTTGATGTACTCTCTGAAGAGCTTCATGGCGATCAGGTGGTCAAACGGCCCGTCAAAGAAGCCCTGGGTCTGACCGGAGTGTAAGTCGATACTTATGATTCGATCAACACCAGCAACCGATAGCAGGTCGATAATTAAACGAGCCCCGATGGGCTCGCGAACAGCAGATTTACGATCCTGGCGCGCGTAGCCCAGGAGCGGACAGACGGCCGTAATGCTGCGTGCCGAGGCACGCTTAGCGGTGTCGATCAGTAGGAGCTGTTCCATGATAGATTCATGAATATTGCCGGCATGTGTCTGCATGATAAACACATCATCGCCGCGCAGTGTTTCGGTGATACGGCAACTGATTTCGCCATTGGAAAAATTGATCAGCTCGACCGGTGTCAGCTTTAATCTGAGCCGTTCGGCGACTTCCTCGGCAAGCTGAGGGTGAGTTCGCCCTGTTAACAGTTTAATATGACGAGCCCTACCAACATGCTTCATAACTTCCAGTGTAGCATGGACACCAGAGAAGTTTAAGCAGATCGGACTTCTCTGGTGAAAAATGGTACACTCCAAACCATGGGCCTATTAGAACGAAAAAATATCGCCATTTTATATAACGGAGAGAAGCTCCACGTCTCGATGTTAACCGCCAGGCGCTCTAGCGAATGGATAGTAGGCTTGCACGGCGTTCAGTCAGATAAAAGCTTGTATGAAGGCTTTTTCGCTCAATCGTTTACGGCAGATTACTCGCTCCTGGCAATCGATTTCATCGGCTTTGGTGATTCTGATAAACCAGATAACTTTTCTTATGACTTGAAAGATCAAGCGGCAATTGTGCTGTTGATACTGGATCGGCTTGATGTGGGGCGGATACACCTCGTGGGGCACAGCCTTGGCGGTATGGTCGGGATATTACTGCTGGATATGCTCGGTGAGCGGGTAGTTTCTTTCGCCAACCTTGAGGGTAATCTGGTGCTGGCGGACTGTGGTACTAGTAAACAAGTTGCCACCTACAGCCTTAAGGAATTTGAAGCCACAGGTTATGACCAACTACGGATGCAAATTAGCCAGTCAAGCGAAGCGAGTGCAGCAGCCCGGAGCCGTTGGCTGCGGCAGATACCAGCAGCTGTTTTCTATAAGAGCTCGATGTCGATACTCGCCTGGTCAAAAAGTGGAAAATTACAGACTATGTTTAATAACGCAACTATACGACGTCTGTTTATGTATGGTGACCAAAATGTCCATAAAGCCGAGATTGTGTCAGCTGCAGTTACGAAAGTCTCGGTAACTGGCGCTGGTCACTTTATGTTACTTGACCAACCGAATGCTTGCTATCGATCATTACAAGAATTTATCAGCAAGAAAGCTTCTTAAGATAGGACGATCAGGCTAGTTACTTGGCAACTATGTGATCGAGGAGGGCCATGCGGATGTAGAGGCCATTACCGGCTTGCTCGAAATACTTAGCCCGTGGGTCACTGTCGACTTCAGTTGCGATCTCATCTACGCGTGGTAGCGGATGCATAATAATCGCCTGTTTTGGTAGGAGGCTGAGCGCCTTGGTGTTAATGATAAAGCCTCCACTGGCCAGAACATTTGATGATTCTAGCCGTTCCTTTTGCAAGCGCGTCCAGTAGACCACATCGGCCTTACTAAAAGCAGCTTCCATGGTATCAACTTCGTCAAATTGCGTTTTGCTCGTGCGCAGAATAGCCTTCACGTCATCAGCCATTTGTAGCTCAGGCAAAGAGACAAAAGTAATATGGTTGCCCGGATATTTGGCTAGTACTTTCGCTAAAGACCGTGCTGTTCGTCCATTTTTTAGATCTCCTCCGATTACAACCCGGAGATTATCGAGTCGCTTATAATGCCGAAAGATAGTGTAGAGATCCAGTAATGTCTGGGTGGGGTGGTCACCTTTCCCGTCACCAGCGTTTATAATTGGCGTTTGACTGACTGCCGTTGCTTCAGCGACTTTGCCGGTAACGGGGTGTCTTATAATAACAGCTGCAAAATTATATTCATCGAGTACCCGGATAGTATCAGTAATGGTCTCTCCTTTGGCAGCTGAGGAAAATTCACCAGCGTTTTCAGTACTGACCACGCCCATACCGAGCTTGGAAGCAGCAGCCTCAAAGCTAATACGGGTACGGGTGGAAGGCTCATAAAACAAACTACATATTTGTTTATCAACGTGCCGTCTGGCAAGCTCTAGGCAGCTGTGCTGACTGGCAGATAATTTGCGCATATGCTCAGCTCGTTTCAGCAAGTCAGCTAGTTCCGGTGTAGTTAATTGGTCGGTGCTTAAAAGATGATTCATGACCCCTCCTCTTTTACATAATCTTGCCAAGCCTTTGGCGGACGGTTTACGAGATCGGGATCGGCTAGACAGCGTAATAGTAACCGGCCAGTTTCGGCGTTCGTGACAAGCGGGATGTGGCTGTCGATAGCTAGTCGCCTAATGACGAAAGCATCCTTGTTATCTTCAGTAGGTGACGGGATGCTCATCACTAAGCCAATTTGTTGCTTGGCGATAGCCGACTTAATGCTAGGTTCGGTTTTGTCGATGATTTTGTGCAGCTTGGTAGTGCGAACGCCGTGCGCTTTCAAGTAATCGTGTGTGCCGGCGGTGGAATAGATTTTCCAGCCTTGGCTCACCAAGTTAGCGGCTTCTTCGACAAATTTATGCTTGTGTTCATCAGGCAGGCTCAAAAACAGCGTGTGATTCGTAACTCGCTGATCAGTCGCCAGCCAAGAGCTATAAAAAGCTTCCTGGATATTGTCGCCGAAGCAGGCTACTTCACCAGTTGAAGCCATCTCGACACCGGCCACAGGATCGGCGCCTTTCAGGCGATTGTAGGAGAACTGGGGACTTTTGACGCCGACATAATTGTATTCCAGAGTCTGATAGTCGCTCGTGCTGGCAATGCCCAGGATTGCTTCGATAGCGATAGCGATAAAATTATGGCCAGTAACCTTGGAGACAAATGGGAAAGACCGTGAGGCCCGGACATTGCACTCGATAACCTTCAGTTCGTTATCTTTGGCTATGAACTGGACATTGAATGGGCCGGTGATGTTGAGGTTACTGATGATTTGCTGGGTGATTAACTTGGCCTGACGCACTGTTTCCAGATATAGCCGCTGAGCCGGAAACACTACGGTGGCATCGCCGGAATGGATACCGGCATTTTCAATATGTTCGGAGATGGCGTAGATTTGCAGTTCCCCGTCTTTCGCGACGCCATCAATCTCGATTTCTTTAGAATTTTTAATAAAGTGCGAAATAACCACTGGATGATCAGGCGATAGTGCCGCTGCCTCCACCAGGTAAAAAGCTAATTCCTTTTCATTAAATACGACATTCATGGCTCCGCCAGACAACACGTATGAAGGCCGGATAATGACCGGGTAGCCGACTTTTTTGGCAAAGGTTTTGGCCTTTTGCAGCGTACTGACTTCTTCCCATGTTGGCTGGTCAACGCCCAGCTCAGAGAGCATAGCCGAAAATTTTTGCCGGTCTTCGGCCCGGTCAATCTGATCGGGTGGGGTGCCGAGGATGGGGTAGCCAGCTTGGGCCAGTGGCAGGGCGAGGTTGTTGGCGATCTG
>CAYTRU010000017.1:0-19142 GCA_964440265.1 uncultured Candidatus Saccharibacteria bacterium
AGGGATCGAATCCCTCCCTCTCCGCCAATGTAAAATATCTGGATCTGACCACTAGTTCTCGAGGGTTGCACAAAAGACAAACGCCTCAATCTGCTGTGCGCCAGCGGTTTTTAGGCAGTTGGCGGCGGCTTCGAGAGTAGCACCAGTGGTGATAACATCATCTACTAGTAGTATATGAGCCTTGTGAATCAAGCCCGGATGAACCACCCGAAAGGCCGACTGCAACTGATGCAAACGCTGCTGGCGGTTGGCCCCCACCTGATGAGCTTGGCTGGTACGTGTCAAGCATGGTACATAAGGCACATGCATTTGTTTGCTCAGTTCGCGGGCTACTAGTTTCGCTTGATCGTAGCCACGCTGACGAATACGAGTCGTGGCAGTAGGTACTGGAACGATTACTGCCTGTTTATCATTAGGCGCGCCTGGAACCATATGACGTGCCATTATCCTGACAGCTTCCTGAGCACCGGCAAACTTCAGCTTCCAGACTAGCTGTTTTGCCACCGAACCGTAAATCGTGGCAGCATGCAGGCCACGCAGCTGAGTGACTTGCAGACAGCCAGAGCAAGTAAGAGCACCTGCTGAAGCTGCATGGCAGCGATAACAGCGTTCCGGTGAGGCGGGCAACGCCGACAAACAGTCGGAGCATAGTAAGCTACCCTCGGCACCGCAACCAAGACAATCGTGAGGAGCCAAACGGCCAATCAAGCGCTCTGCTATACCCATGTAGAATTATATACCTCATATCACCGGCCATGAGCCGTTGTGTTTAATGTGTTGTAAATAAGTAATTCAGAAGTTGCGTACTGATTACTACCTAAGCTATACTGCTAGCAAGACAAAAATGCAAGATTCTTTAATCTGTCGAGCTACTCTATAAACGAAAACGCCGACAGTACATGCAGTAATTAATTGGAGGGTACCCACGCCATGGCGCGACGAAATCGCGACGACGATCTGTTGTTGGAAGAAGATGAATTAACGGCTGCCTTTTTAGGTGATGAGACTGCTACAGCGACCGAGCCAAGCCAGGCATCAAGTACTCCGGTAGGTGATGATGAGTGGGATGATGAGGAAAACGTACCGGGACAACTAGCTGTCGATGTATATGAGACTCGCGAACGCCTGGTCGTGAAAGCTCGCACCGCCGGCGTCAATAAAAATGACCTTGATGTCAGCATCTCGGATAATCAGTTAACGATTCGCGGCACTCTAGGCTCCGGCAGCGAAGACGGGGTAGAGAACTACTTTTTACAGGAGTGCTACTGGGGTGAGTTTTCCCGCACTATCGCCTTGCCAGTGCCAGTGAAAGAGGAAGAGATCGAAGCCGTACTCAAAGATGGTGTGTTGACTATCAGCTTCGGCAAAGTCCAGCAGGATACGGTCAAAAAGATCCAAGTCTTGTAGGAAAGATGGCTCGCACGATCAGCGTCAACGAAAAAGCCCCCATCTGGGGGCTTTTCCTTAGTGTGGTCGTATTGAGTTACCTTAGAGCGTGTTGGTCGTGGTATCGGCCTGGGTAAGCACAACGCGCACGATGAGCTGCGCCAAAGCTACGATGACTAGGCCCACAATGGCGTAAATCAAGGTGTTTTTGGCGCTACCAACTTTGCCACTATCGCCACCAGAGGTGATGTAGCGGAAACCACCAAAGATTATCATGATGATCGATATGGCACCGACGATAATCGAAAAGTATTTGGTAATTGTCGTCGCAATGGACGTTAGGCCACTGGAAGCATCACCACTCGACGCAGCAAGACACTTCTTTGTGGGGTTGTCAGAGGCAGCATCGACGCCTTGACAGAGGCTGTCCCGAAGGGTTGCAGAAGCTACGCCACCGAAAACTGGCGTCAGCATCCCGGGCGCTAATACAGCAAAACCAATCGCAGCGACAGTGATAAACTTTTTAATTTTTTGAACTGTGTTCATAGTATCGAACCTTTCTTTACGTGTTACTTAACTTATACTACACTTTTGCTCATCAAATCAAGCTGAACGACGTTTCTCCTGGCTATCTATCAAGGCTTCTTGCAGAGCGAATTGCCACTGCTAATATCTGGGTGGCCAGCTATATCATAGGGACAAGGCGTGGCATTATTAGCATTGGTCAGCACGAAATGTACGAGGAATTGGGCTACGGCTGCGACTGCCAAGCCCACCAGAGCATATACTAATGAGTTCCTGGCATTAGTAACCTTACCTGATTCACCGGCGGCAGTTATGTATTTAAAGCCACTGTAAATAATAGCTATGACGGCGGCGGCTCCTACGATGTAGCTCAGGATTTCAACTACTGTGCGGAGAGCATTCGAAACCCCGCCTGCATCACACTGGCTTCCAGTTTGGCCGATACCATGCAACACTTGTCCTGGTGCGGTGTGGTCTTGGTCCGGGCAGGCCGCGTACGCAGTTCCGGCCGTGAGGCTGACTGGGATAAGTGTCATTGATAATAAGGTAAGTGCAGTTAGTAGTGCTTGCTTCATGATTTCTCCTTTAGGTCGTCTTTGCCCATTGTACAATAAGATACGTAATGAGCGTTCGGGCCAGGACAATGACGGCCAAGCCGATCAGGGCATTGGTGATAGTATGCTTGGCTGTTTCTATGTCGGTATCCGTACGGGATTGCGTACTGAGGTCGCTGCCCGAAGTGACGTAGCGCAAGGCGGCGATAAGGATCATGATAAGCGCAAAGGCGCCGGCCAGATAGGCGACTATATCGGTAGCTTTTAGCAAAATACCGTCGGTACCCGATATGGGATCTGCGGGGCCAGTCGCACACACCGTCGACTGTTTATCTTTAGAAGCATCGGTGCAATCAATCTTCGGGAAAGCATCATAGGCATGGGCCGGTAAGGGCACTGCCGTCAGAGCTAAGAGAATCAACACCAGCGCCGGCAAAATGCGGCGTATCATGGGCTTTTGACTGAGGTTATTACAAAAGCTACGATGGCTTCAGCCGAAAGAGCAATCACTAAGCCCACCAACGAGTAGATAATGCCGTTTTTGGCCTCGGCAGTTTTTTGCGTATCACCCTGTGAAGTAATATACCGCAGGCCGGAAGCGACGATACTCAGCAGGGCAAAGGCACCGATGATACCGAAGAGAATGCTTAAAATGGTCTTCAGGGTCTTCTGGTCAGCCGCCACGTGGGGCAGTTCTCCGGCGGCTACTTGGGTGCGATCGACCGTCGTAGTAGTGGATGTTACAAGGCCCGGCGCCCCTTGGCTCACGCTGCCCCCGGTTTGTCGGATGTCTGCAGCTATAACTGCATTGAGAGCTTTTGTAAAAGCTGCGGCATTCTTGGGATGGGGGGTGTTTTTTAGGGCATCATCAAAAAAGATCATGGCGCGCTGTTCGACACACTCAGCTTGTTTATCCGTAGGATGGTTGACGCAGTGGTATGTGGCAGCATTGCGAGCACCGTTGATGCTATCGGTAGTACAGGCCGCTCGTGCTGCCTGCGGAACATGACGCTGACAATAAAGCAGGACTGCATCGGAATTAGCCGGATCGGCATGAGCAGGCAGGGTATTGATGAGGCTAATACCCAAACAGAACATGACGGCTGTCAGGAAGAAAAGTCTGACAGCTGGTAGTGATGAGAGCCTAGTGAAAAGTATGGTGCGCATGGCTAGTATTTTTCTATTTGCAATTTACATGAGCTATTATAGAACGCTACTCTTTGATACGCAAGACAGATATCCCGGGCCCAACCGATCTCCTAAGAAGGCTACCAAGCCGATGGCGACAACCCCAACTTTTGTTAAAATATACCGCCCGGTATCAAAAACTCTAGGAAGGTGTATAAAAAGGCATAGGCGACAATAGCTATAACTGTCATCTTCAGGCGGGTTTTAGCAGCTGTAACCTTTTGGGCATCACCTACCGAACCAGAATACTGAATACCGCCCATGATGAGAGAGATAGCAGCTATCAGACCGAAACCTATAGTTAGTACCTCAATCGCGGGATTGACATATTTTTTGACAATATCACAGGAGTTGGTATTACAGCCAGCGTTTGCGTTGGCATCACATCCCTCTAAGCTGGGCTTGTCTGGATGGCGGTTTTTATAGGCTGCACAAGTCGCGGGGTCTGGAATATCAATCGGACAGTCCTTGTCGCCACAAAATGGAGTTGCCGGCAAACTTTCGGTGGCATCGGGGCTGGCGTACGTAGTGCTACCATCACTCGCTAGCGCATCTTTATCGAGCACAGCCTCCAGTGTCTTCCTAAAATCAGCCGCATCCTTTGGGTGAGAATTTTTGTCGACAGCTGTTCTAATCAAATCCTGGCCTTTCTTTAGGATACACAGATACTTTTTGTTGTCTGCAGCATCTATAGTCTGACAATGCCAGCTGGCGGTATACATGACGCTGTCCAATAGAGAATTGCCCGCCGACCCTTGATTGCCCTGGCAGGCAGCCTTGGCTTTGTCAGGGACTTTCTTCAGGCAATAAGCTTGAATCTCGGGGGTAACGGCTTGATCAGCCTGGACCGGACCAGCGGCAGCTACGTTTAGACACAAGACAAATAGCGCAGCGAGGAAGGAAACAGCCTTTCCCCGGCAAAAATTGATTGAAAAAAGTCGTGACATAGCTAAGGACATCGATTAATTTTGTTTTAAAGATATCATTATTCTGTAGTATCGCTTAGCAGGCGCTATTTTGCAAGCGTGCATGAATGGCTGTCAGCCAGCATCTTGCTTGTGCTATAGTTAAGGGTAAAATTGAAACATACACTATTAAGCCTATGAAACGCCGCTTTTTCTATCTCGCATCTGCCCTCACTTGCTTAGTCGCCCTGTTCGCTATAGGCATACTGGCGGCGCCACAACCCGCTTCGGCAGCTTCGCCGGCGCCAGCTACTAGCGTCGACGCCCCCGACGTCAAGTGTGTCATACATCTCGATCCGTTTGATCTCAACTGGTTCGTTTGCCCGATCATGAAAGGCATGGTAGTCGCCACCGCCGCCTTGGATAGCTTCGTCAACCAAGAGATGAGCATCGGTTCAGAAGGCGCTTCGTCTGACCCCAACCAGATATTTTGCGATAGCAGCTCGACCGGGAAGGCAAAAGACAGCTGCCAAGCCTACAAAAAGGCCTGGGGAGCCATACGAGATCTGGCGCTGGGCTTGATGGTGATAGCCGGCATCGTCGTGCTGATTGCACAAGCCCTGGGTTTTGAGTTCCTAGACGCTTATACCATCCGCAAGGTGCTGCCGAATCTACTGATGGCGGCGGTCGGCATTACGCTCTCGTGGCAGTTGATGCAATTTTTCGTGCAGCTCAGTAACGACCTGGCCTTTGGCATACGCTTCCTCATTTACCAGCCATTTGTCGGCTTCAACGACCCGATACTGGGTGGTGGCGCCAGAGCCATGGGCAGTCTGCTGGCCATCGGCGCCCTGACGGCTCTGGGCTGGATTGGGCTGCTCAGCTTCCTAGGTACCGCTGCCTTGGCTGTGTTCGTAGCCGTGTTAATTCTTATACTACGAGACTTGCTGATTATTATGGCCATCATCTTCGCGCCGATCGCCATCGTGATGTACATCCTACCGAACACTAAGAAACTCTACAAATTCTGGTGGGAATCATTTAGTAAGGCCCTACTAATGTTTCCCCTAATTTCCGGTCTGATCGCTACCGGTCGGGTAGTGGCCGCTCTATCGACCGCCCGTAGCGATAACTCCATCGCCCAGCTGGCGGGCTTTGCAGCCTACTTTATGCCCTACTTTACTGTTCCCGCCACCTTCAAGTTCGCCGGTGGCGCACTGCGTAACATCGGCGGCTTCGTCAATGAACGTGGCAAAGGGATCTTCGGCGGCCTCAAGCAGTACCGCGGCAATACCGCTAAGAAAAACTGGCAAGACCTCAAAACCGGTAACCGCCTGAAAGGCGAAGATAAAGCCGGCTTACTCAGCCCGTACGGTATATTCGCCCGGCGCTTCAATGCCGCCACCCGCGAGACAGCCAACCTAAAAAATGCCGGCTACAACCCCCGCCGCATGCTCTCGCGCATGGCCGCTGCGCGATCGACTGAGCACACTGAAATGGCCAAAGAGGCCCTAGAAAAGAACCATGCCGTGGTACAGCTAAAAGCCGACGACGACTTGGTCGAGGCCGCCCTATACGCTGCCCACGAGCAAAGCCAAGGCCGACCTGGCGGTGACCAAGCAGTACGCGCCGAACTGCAAAGGCGGGGCTACATGAACGTCGAGCAGGGTACAGCCATGGTGCGAGCCGCTCGCAACTCCATGCCGACTGAGGCCTTCGATACAGCCATGGCCATCGCCAGCTTCGGTACCAGCAGCGGCTGGACCCCCAGGTACCGCACCGATCCAGTCACTGGTGCCCGAGTGCAAATACCTGGCGGTTTGGGTGCTGGTGGTCCTACCGGTGCTGGTGGTGCCCGTGAAATGATCAATGCCGTGGCTGGCAATGACCGACAACGAGCACTCCAGATACTGGGCGCCTCCCGGCAGATGGCTGAATCAAAAGGCCGTTACGACTTATCCGGTGGCAGCTTCACCGAAGACGCCGAGATGCTCGATACCATGCACCATGGCGGCATGACCGCCGCCGTTGCCACCGAGCGCGTACACCGCGGTGCCCTGGAAGGTACCGGCCGCGGACGGGTATTTGGCGGCCACCGCCGAGCAGTCGATGCCCTAGCACCGACTGTCAGAGAAATGCTTGACGACAGCTTCGGTGTCGTGAATCGGGCGGGAGCTGCTCCGGCAATCGCTGGCGCCTACGGCGATCCTCGAGCCGCCGTCCAGCAACTGGCTTTCGCCGCTAACTCACTAGATGCCGCCAGCTCCAACTCAGCAGAAAGCGCCCGGGAATTCGAAGACCAAGTCTTATCCCAGCAGATTGATGTCAGATCGCTACACCCAGACGTCGCCGAGACACTGGCGCCAGCCTTGCGCCGACTACGGCCCGACCAGCGCTATGTCAGGTACGCTGACCTCATAGAAGGCATGCGCGAAGACCCCGAATTTGGCCGCTACCGCCGCGAGTACCGCACCGGTTACGAAGCTGCCGTCGGTACACCGCCACCACCAGACCCTGGTGGCCCTTGAGAAGAGCAGCCTTTTTAAGGTTTGCCCCGCCTACGCCAGTCTGCGGCATCCCGGGCACGCTGATTAGCGTCGCGTTGCGCCAGATCAGCAGCATCTTGAGCCGCTCTAAGCTGAGCTGCCAGGATACGCCGGTCTTGGTTAACCCTTGCTGCAACTCTTGCTTGCTCAGCAGGATCATAGGGCGAAGGACGTGGATTGGCACTATCGTAAGAATCACGCGAGTTTGCATCGCGTTCTCCCCACCTAGTCTGATCAGCTCTCCTGCGTGGACGGACCTGATGACCCGGATCATTGATGAAAAGGTCTGTAGCACGACCAGGCATACCGACCATGCTGGGCTGCAGCTCACCTTCAGGAGGCGGCGCAATCAAGTTGCCTAAGGCCCTGCTCAATTTATCTAGCTTATCAGTCTGAACACCTATCGTGCCCAGGTCCATATGATGGGGGTCAATCGCCGTCCAGGCTTCTATAGCCCGAACAGCCTGGCCATCGCTACCGTTAACAGCTATCGGGCGGGCATCGCCTAGATCAATTAGGAAGTGGCGCATTATGCCATGGCCTATGCGTCTTGCACGACCTAGTTTGCCGTGCTTCCAGCTTTCAGGAGTGGTCGGCCTGGCATCGACACCGATGATTGGGATGATTTTACCAGTAGGATCGACAAACGCTTTGCGACGATCTGTCGACATGACAATGTTGCCAACATGGCTACTCCGGTGCTCATCGAAACCTATTGCCACACTGCCGGCTTCCTTGTGGTCTCCCGTACCAGTTTCAGCGATGGGAGGGACAGTGCCAGGTGCCAGTGGAGTATCCCGCAGTATCTCGAAGTGTGAAGTACGCGGCGTACGGCCTTGCTTCAGGTACGGCCTACTGATATGGCGGGCCACAACACCTTTATATTGCTTTTTAGCCCTTACCCAGTCCTGACGGCGTTCACTATGCTTACGCTGGTCAGGGCTGGCGCTAACTTGCTCCAAAGTAAAGCTGGTTCTCTGGTAATAAGCGCGCACTGGTGCCAGTGGCGCAGTCGCCCAACGGCGCCAGCGAGGTCCATTAGGACCCATTGTTGATCGCATGAAGGCGTTTGCAAGGCGGTTGATGCGTCTAATTTCAACGATTTCCTTTACAGCATTCGCAGGGAATTCCGAGTATTCTCCCAGCTCTTCAGCCACCGCAGCTTTTCCTAGTTCATCGATGGCCTTCTCTCGCTTTGCTATGAACTCCGCTTTTGTCGCATGGTAGCCAGCCCGACCTTCCAGCTTGGGTTTACCGGTGCGCTCGTCTATAGCAGGACCGCCCCTAGCCTCGTCCCAGACTTCATATTTCTCATCCCAGACTGCGTCATGCTTGGTGTGGCCTAAGGTAGTATCGACAGCGCGCGCGTCACTAATAACCTCTCGACTAATATCAGGAGACGGAGGAGTGGTCCATAGGTCAAGGTCTGCCTGTGTGGCAGGAATGCCAGTGGAAACAAATGGATCCTGAGGTGGAGCGTCATCAGGAAGCAGCATAGGCTGAGGATTAGCCTCTCTGTCAGATGGATAAATAGTCGGTGCTTCTGCTGCTGGCATACTAGGACTATACTACAAAACGCTGTAAAATGCAAGTGTTTTATGTAAGATTATCGGAGGTGGGGATAGAAATTTTTTGAGGACAGTGTGAGGCTGCAGTGAAGCTGGAGGCGTGAGGCGGATTTAATAGCGGTAATGGTCGGCTTTGAAGGGGCCGTGCTCGGGGAGGCCGAGGTACTTGGCTTGGTCGGGGGTGAGCGTGGTCAGGTGAGCGCCGAGGGCTTCGACGTGGACTTTGGCGACTTTTTCGTCGAGTTCTTTCGGCAGGCGGTAGACGCCGACATCGTGCGGTTTGGTGTAAAGCTCGATCTGGGCCAGGACTTGGTTGGAAAAAGAATTAGACATCACGAAGGAGGGGTGGCCGGTGGCGTTCCCTAGATTTACCAACCGGCCTTCGGACAGAACGATCAAACGGCGACCGGTGCCGGGCATGGTGTATAGATCGACTTGGGGCTTGATTTCTTCCTTTTTGACGCCTGGCAGATCGTTGAGCTGCTGGATCTGGATTTCGTGGTCAAAGTGGCCGATATTGCAAACGATAGCCGTGTCTTTGGCCGCTTGCAGGTGAGCTAGGGTGACGATGTCTTTATTGCCGGTGGCGGTGACGAAGATGTCGGCCTGGGGGGCGGCTTCGTCCATGGTGACGACTTCGTAACCCTCCATCAGGGCTTGCAGGGCGCAGATGGGGTCGATTTCGGTTATGAGTACGCGCGCGCCGAAGGCCCGGAGGGATTGGGCGCTGCCTTTGCCGACGTCACCATAGCCAGCCACCACGGCGACTTTGCCAGCTAACATGACGTCGGTGGCCCGCTTGATGCCGTCGACCAGTGATTCACGGCAACCATACAGGTTATCGAACTTAGACTTCGTAACGCTGTCATTGACGTTAATGGCGGGGATTTTAAGCTTACCGGCGGCCAAAAATTCGTTGAGCTGTTTGACGCCGGTGGTGGTTTCTTCGGAGACGCCTTTGATGTCTTCCAGGAGTTCGGGGTGTTTGTCGTGCACTAGAGCAGTCAGGTCGCCGCCGTCGTCGAGCAGCATGTTGGGGCCTTGACCATCCGAGAACTTCAGGGTTTGCTCGATGCACCACCAGTACTCGCTTTCGCTCTCGGCTTTCCAGGCAAAGACGGGGGTGCCAGCAGCCGCGAGGGCGGCAGCGGCGTGATCCTGGGTGGAAAAAATGTTGCAGGAAGACCAGCGAACCTCGGCGCCGAGGGCTTGGAGAGTTTCGACCAGCACGGCCGTCTGGATAGTCATGTGGATACAACCGCTGATCCGAGCCCCTTTCAGGGGCTGGACAGCGGCATATTCTGTGCGCAGAGCCATCAGGCCCGGCATTTCCTTTTCAGCCAGCGTGGTCTCGGTGCGGCCCCACTCAGCCAGCTTGATGTCTTTGACTTTATAATCGGCGGGGGTGCTTGGGGGTGAGGTTTCTTGGTCCATCTATAGGGTGATCTCCTGGTTAAACGTGGCTTGGTAGCGTTCAGTGATTTCTGGCTTGGAAAATTGGCGTTGGGTACCGTGCTGTTCGACGATAAATGAGGCAACGGTCGAGCCAAGCTGGCCGCAGGCACGTAAGTCCCATTGTCGCAAATAGCCGTATAAAAAGCCAGCGCGGTAGGCATCACCAGCCCCCGTCGGATCGACGACCTGGGCGGGTTTGGCGATACCGATTTGTAGTGGCGTGGCTACCTGCTGGCCTTCGATAATCGAACCTGCTTTGCCGAGCGTGGTAATCATAATAGGCAAACGCGCTGCCAGCTGCTCGGGGCTCAAACCGACCCGTTCTGCGAGCACGCTGCGCTCATAATCATTGACGAAGAGCACCTCGGCGGCAGCCAGGCCAGCTGCCAGGTCTGTGGCTGGATCAGCTACTTGCTGGCCCGGATCATAGACCAGGCGCAGGCCAAAGTCGCGGCACTCGGCCACTTGGCGGTTCATGGCTGCTGGATTGTGGGCACAAATCATGGCGATAGCTGCCTTATCCTGCCAGGGCTGAAAGCTGAGCGTCTCGGCATCACTCATTGCTCCCTGGTAAAATCCGGCTACCTGACTGTCTTCGGCGTCGGTGATGACGTTGAAAGAAGCGGTTGACAAGTGACTGAAGTGAACCCCAGAGGTATCAATGCCTAAGGCCTGTAAATCGTCGATGTAGCCTTTGGCGTCGGCCCCGACGGAGCCTAACAGTACCGGCTGCTCGCCTAAACGGGCTAGGGCAGTAGTGATGTTAGCCCCGATACCACCTCGAGAATCTTCCAGTTTGTCGAGTAGCACGCTGAGCGACAGCACGTGTAGTTTATCGGGCTTAATTAGGTCACGGTAGCGACCAGGAAAATTCATAATTCGATCAACGGCGATCGAGCCGCAGATAACTAGTTGGGGGGTACTCATTCGCGCCTTAAGTATACAGGACTTCCTGATATACTAGCCACATGGCAACCTACAAGCTGATCCAGGACATCGAGGCTGAAGACAAGATCCTCGGGCCGCTGACCCTCAGACAGTTCATCTTTGCGCTCGTTGCCGTGTTTTTTGGCTATATTTGCTTTTTGTGCCTCGCAAAAGGTGCTACCTTCCTGCTACTGATATTTGCTCCACCGATGTTATTTTGTGCTTTTTTTGCTTTCCCATTTGGCAAAGACCAGCCAACAGAACTATGGGCCCTGGCTAAGCTAAATTACTGGTTCAAACCCCGCAAGCGCATTTGGAACCAAAGTGGCGTGAAGGAACTAGTAACCATCACCGTACCAAAAAAAGTCGAACACATTTATACAAATGGACTGAGCCAGACAGAAGTGCAAAGTCGTTTACAAGCCTTGGCCAGCACTATCGACAGCCGTGGTTGGGCCATCAAGAATGTCAACGTCAATACCTATACCGCGCTGCCATTTAACTCTCAAAATTCCGACCGTTTGATCGAGATGAGTAATTTGCCGCAAGACGTACCGACCTACCAAGTGGCCGCCGCCGATGACATGCTCGATGAGGTCAACAATCCGATCGCTCAGAAGTTTGACACCCTCATCAATCAAGCCAGCCAACAGCATCGACAACAATTAATGGAGCAGTTAAAGACCGCGCCGGTACCAGTAGCTGTCCCACAAGCGACAGCAGCTCCGGAACCATGGTTTCTCAGCCCCAGTCAGCCGGTATCCTTGCATCAGCCGACAGCCCAAAGCCCGGCGCAATCTCAAGCCGTCATCGATGCCAATCAAGCAGCCGAAGCCGCCCTGAGTAGCCAGCTCAAAGCTCAGGCCGCTTCAACACATGGATTTTATGATAATCTGCGGACTTTGCATCCCTCTGGTCCCCCAGTACAAGCGGTGCCGCCGCCGACGGCTAACCCAACCCCTAGTACCTCCCCAGCCGTGACACCGCCAACTCTCCCCAGCACTAGTGCGCAAGCGGTGACAGCCCCGACCGACCCTGCTATACTATCTCTAGCAAAGAACAACGATCTGAATGTCGCTACCTTGGCCCGCGAGGCTAACAAAGTAAGGACTGAGGAAAACCAGGTGGCACAAGACGAAGTCGTAATTTCACTGCATTGATTAATCGGGCACGGTTCAAGCGCGATTGATTACAAACAAAGGTGGGCACCGTAGCATGAATCCTTCAGCACCAAATCAACCAACTGCGTACCCAACAGCGCAGGCCCCCATGCCGCCGCCCGCGGTAGCCTACCCCGCACCACCACCAGGGCCCCCAGTCACTCAACAACCTGCTGTACCGTCGCCGGCTCCTACGGCTGCGACACCAGCAGCTGGCCCAGCCCCTAGCTCGGCGCCTGGCACACCGCCACCACCTCCGCCCCCCAAGGCACACCCAAACAGTACTCAAAACACCTTGCAGATCGCTGAAATTCGCGACGGTATAGTGATCATGAATGACGGTTCTTTCCGATCAGTCGTTATGGTCAAAAGTATAAACTTTGACTTGATGAGCCGCCAGGAGCAAGAGGCGGTTGAGTATAGCTATCAGTCATTTTTAAACTCTCTCTACTTTCCGATTCAAATCTTCCTCCGCTCCCGCAAGGTTGACCTCCGGCCCTATATCGAGAAATTGGACAAGATCCGTACCGAACATGACAACATGCTACTGGCACTCCTGATGGAAGATTACATCGGCTACATAGACAATCTGAGTCGGCAGACAAACATCATGGATAAAAATTTCTACGTAGTCATCCCATTTTTCCCCGTTTTGGAGGTCAAAAAGGCCCTGACAGAGAGCAAAAACTTTCTGGGAGGTTTGGGTGGTTTATTTAAAAAAGGTGACCAGCATGTGGTCATTCACGAGGCCGATCTGGAGAATGCCAAGACGGAGCTGCGCAATCGGGTACAGTCAGTACTGTCGGGGCTGCTCCAAGCTGGTATCCAAGGACTGCCGCTGGATACCCAAGAGTTGATCGAACTCTACTACGACACCTACAACCCCGACACGGCCACCCGCCAAAAACTAAAGGATTTTGGCAGCATGACGGCGGACATCATTACCAAGGGCGCTGGTGCGGCACCGCAAGCCCATCTGAAACGAGAGATGTTATGAGCCTCTTGACGACGGTGCTAATACACCCGACTGTCAAGAGGCGCGGGACCATGTTGACCATGTTCCGCCAATCATTCGTGCCCGAACAAACAGTTCGGGCACTATCGACCGAAACGATAATGCTCGTCGGGACATGGGCAACACGACCCCCGAGAAGAGGTAATAACTGATGGCATTTGGTAGAAAGAAACAGCAGCCACTTGATCCGGTAGCGATCGCTCAGGCCCAACGCGCCCGTGAAGAGCAAGAGGTCCAAGCCGCCTTCCAAAAGGGCATCACCGCCCTGCGAGACTTTATAGCTCCTAGTTCTCTGGAATTTTCCAGCACGCACTTCCAGATCGGCACTCGTTATGCCCGGACATATTACGTCTATGGCTACCCCCGACAGCTGTACACCGGCTGGCTCAGCAGTATGGTAAACCTCGATGAGGTCATTGATATGAGTATGTATATCTACCCGGTAGAGAGTCAGATCGTGCTAGAGAATTTACGCAAAAAAGTGACGCAACTGGAAGCTGGCATCCAGATCGACAACGATAAGGGACGGGTCCGCGACCCGGGTAAGCAAGCTGCCATCCTCGATGCCGAGGAAATTCGCGACAAGCTGCAGGTGGGTGAGGAACGCTTTTTCCGGTTCGGTCTGTATTTCACCGTATATACCGGCAGTATGGATGAGCTGGAATTCGTCGCCCACAAGATCGAATCGATGCTCGGGCAACAGCTAGTCTATAGCAAGCCGGCTACCTCGCAACAGGAACAGGGCTTGACCAGTTCGGTGCCGCAGCTAGTCGACCAATTGCAGGTCAGGCGCAATATGAGTACCGGCGCTCTCAGTACTAGCTTCCCGTTTACCAGCGCCGACCTCAGTATGGATACCGGCATCTTGTATGGTATCAACATGCATAACTCCGGCCTGGTTATCTTCGATCGTTTTTCCCTGGAGAATGGTAACTCGGTAGTATTCGCCAAATCTGGTGCCGGCAAGAGCTTCACGGTCAAACTGGAAGCCCTGCGTAGTATGATGTTTGGCACTGAGATCTTTATCATCGATCCAGAAAACGAATATCAGCGCATGTGCGAAGCAGTCGGTGGTGCTTATGTCCGTCTCAGTCTGAACTCTGTGACCCGTATCAATCCTTTCGATCTGCCAAAAGTCGTCGATACCGAAGAAGCTGATAATGCCCTGCGGTCCAACCTGATTACTCTACATGGTTTATTGCGTCTGATGATGGGCGGCGCGCAAGTGCAGATGCAGGGAGCTGGCGCTATGATGGCTCCGGCGCTTTCGCCGTCCGAAGAGGCTGATCTGGACGCCGCTCTTATCGAGACGTACGCCCGGGCTGGCATCACCAATGACCCCTTGACGCATAATGGCCAGCCGCCAGCCATTGTCGATCTTTATGACACCTTGCTCCACATGGGCGGCACCGGGCCGCAACTGGCACAGCGCTTGCGCAAGTACACTACCGGCACTTTTGCCGGCATTTTCAGCCAGCAGAGCAATATCAACATTGACAATCCTTTGGTGGTCTTCAACTTGCGCGACCTGGAAGACGAGCTGCGGCCAGTCGCTATGTACATTGTCCTGAACTACATCTGGAATAAGACGAAGACTGATCAGAAGCGACGGATTTTGATCGTCGACGAGGCCTGGCAACTGATGAAATACGAGGATTCGGCGAACTTTTTGTTTAGCTTAGCGAAGCGAGCACGCAAATATAATCTGGGCATCACGACAATTACCCAGGACGTGGAAGACTTTATGGGATCGCGCATGGGTCGAGCGATTGTGGCCAACGCTTCCATGCAGTTCCTGCTGAAGCAATCATCCTCGGCAGTAGACGTACTGAGCGATGTCTTTAAGCTGACTGATGAGGAACGCAAACGTCTCAGTCAATTCCCGGTCGGACAAGGCCTGTTTTTTGCCGGCCAAAATCATGTGCACATCCAAGTGGTAGCCAGCCCCACCGAGACCAGCCTGATTACTACCAACCCGGAACAAGTAGCCCAGATAAACGCCATGGCGGCTGGAGAGTCCGGTGACTTTAGCCAGCCACAAGGGACTATCGATTTGGGAAACCGATTATACCCTGGTAGCACTGGTAGCGTATAGCTTGAGCAATCAAGCAGGGATTTTAGGCGCCCAATCCAAGGGAGTCCTCTCCTGAAAAGTGATAGCGAGCCTGACAAGAAACTGTATACTATAAGCGAAGCATTATGGGACAACCAGCAAGACCAATAGACCCTCAAGATACCGACGCTTACGGGCGGCCGATAACCCGACCTGACTTGCGGGCTATGGAAGGAGGCGGAGAAGGAGGCGCAGCACCGGCCGGCTATTCTGGTCCTCAGTCAGTGCCCAATAGGCCCTACGATGATAACTTATACAACCCGCAGGGTGACACACCAGGGCGAACGGGCGGACGGCCAAATCATCTCCGAGCGGTTCCCGATGAGCCCACTACCGGCAAGACGGCCGGTGCCGATAGTGCCGACGACTTGCGCACCGCAGAAACACAGACCTCTGACGCCGACGATCAGGTCGGCGGCGGCTATAATCCGGACCCGAAAAAATCACGCCGCGGGCGCTTCATGGCCTTTGTGACTAAAAACCGGGGCAAAATGATGCTCGGCAGCATTGGCTTTGGCGGCATATTAGTCACCATTATGGTCGCCATACTTTCCCTGATACCGCTCAAAATCGAGAATATGATGAAAAAACTACATGACCGTTTCTTTTCCCTGCCAGACATAGCCATTCAGGAGGGGAGCCTGAAGTTATTCTCAGAATACGTCACGAAACACGTGATACCGAATTACAAAAGCTGCGGTACGACCATAGACAAAAATTGCCGGGTGAGAATTGTCGGTGGCGAGCATAATCCAGTCTCGAACCTCTTCAATGCTTGGTCAAAAGTCAAGATTGAAAATACTCTCGCGGTGAAGTACGGTATAGAGTTTAAGTTTGACACCGGCAGCCAGACCTGGTATTGGAAAACAAGTGGCGTGAATGGCAAAGGCTACAACATCGGCCCGAATGGCGAAAAGCTTGACACGCTCTTTCATCAGATAAACCGAGCCGACATAGAAAAATCAGTTACAGAAGTCGCAGAAGCCATAGGCAAGACCACCAAAATAGGTCAGATCTGGCTGCGCTACCGAGTGGGCGGTCAAGTCCAGCGGCTTGATGAGGTGAAACGCTATATTTTCTTTGACGGGTTACGCAATAGGCGGGACGAAGCGGTCGAGGATCTCAAGCAATCGGCTAAGATATTCCTGACGGAACGGGTGCTAAACGTCCATGAGTCATCAACCCTTGTGGCCGTGGTCTGTATGCTGGATGAAGATTGTCATCCGGACCAGCTTGAACCGAATCTGTGTGATCCGAATGACCCGAACTGCGTGCCGGATCCGGGCCAATCCTCATTTGATAAGGATCAACGGGCTAAACTGGAGGCGTTAGCCAATAAGTTTAACACCGACCCGGTGGAGGTGAAAAAGATATTCGACGATATGTCCAAACGGGGCTTTCAGAAATATATGACTGATCAGGTACTGGGAAAAGTTTTTGGTAAGGTTGTCAGTGACGCCGGTATCCAAAGAGCAACTGATGCTATACCGGTTATCGGCTGGATCAATCTGCTGGCCGAAGTTATCAATGCTGCTCATGAGGCCGGGCCAAAGATTAAAAAGCTGGCTATTGCAGTTGTGCTTGCTGGGGGAGCAATCCAGCTATACGAGGGCCTAAACACCTATGCCGACGAGGTGCATACCGGCCAGGTAGACGGAAACCAGGTGGGATCCATGACTGACATGCTCGGTTCGGGCACCGAAGACCCGAATGATCCGTTGGTTGGCGGCACCGCCGCCGCTGAAGACGCGCCCTTGTATGGTCAAGTGATGACCGGAACTAGTACAAAGTCTAATTCTCCCCTCTACTTGTGCAATAACGGCAAGTCACTAGACAATAGTGAGCTAGCTTGCCCGGAGGAGCAGGGTGGAGGTCTGGCTATCGCGAACGCTGTAACCAGCTTTCTGGATGAGCCTGTCAATAAACCACTCGTACTAGTGGCTCAGGTGTGGCGGGGTACTATCGGCACGATATTGAAATTTTTCAGTGACCTGGGGGGTGCATTGCTCCAGGATGTGCTGAAGGTGGCCCAAGCCGGCCTTGATCTTGGCTGTAGCGTGCCGTTCGTGCCTCCCGAGCTCCAGCCCTCAAGTATTCCCCCTTCGCCCATCACTAATTACTGCGGACTCAGAGATACAATTAAAGAGCAGGCCCCTAAAATCGTTGAAGCTGTTAGTAATGTGCTGTTCTCGAATCCTTTTGGTACCAACATGGGAGGAGCCCGAGTATTTCAGCTAGCAGCCCTGGGGGGAGCCGGTGTGGCACAACAAGCCTGTGAGTTAATAGGCTGTCAAAAAGTAAGCCCTGCGGCGGCCAGCGGACTAATTAATCAACAGTATGCCAATGCTCGGACAGAGTTTTCGCAGCAGCCGCTCATGGCACGTTTATTTAGCACCGACAGTCCTGACTCGCTGATATCGCAAATGGCCATCGCGGTGCCGTTCGATATGCAGTCCTCGCTGCAAAATGGCTTTGCTAGCCTGCTTAGTAATCCGCTGGGGTCACTTACAAATAGCTTCGGATCTGTCTTCTCCTCTGGACGAGCCGCTGCCCTGACAGCGGATGACGTGAATCCCTTCAATCTAGGACTCGATGCCTTCCCCGCAGATAAAATGCCCGATGACTTCGAAACCTACTGGGACCAACACAACTGCGGTGATGCCAGCGAAAACGGTCCGATCTATAAATGGCAGGCTCAGGCGACTGATAGCAGTAACGCACCCACCGATGACCACTCCGGGATGCCTATCCACAATGACGTGGAGCCGTGCCTGCTGATCAAGAGCGTCAGTGCCTCCGCCGGTGCGTTGTTTGACACTAGCCTGCTGAGCGCGGACGAACAGAGCATCATCAGCCCGGCCGGTGTTGATGCGTCAGCTAGCGATGATACTGCTACCATCGGCACTGACATTGACCTAAAAACTTTGTATGCTGATTCGACCAGCGTCGCTTGCGCACCAAACACCAAAGACCTTGGTAAACAAGACGGCTATACTGAAGGCCGAAAGGTGCCGATTAAGATCTGTGCCGTATCAAACCTACCGGGCTTTGGCGACGAAAGCAAGGGCGGCTACGGCGTAACCGGTGCCGACGGCAAAACGATTGTGAATTCCCGGGTTTCGGGAGCTGCGTATGCCCTGACTGAGGCCGCTAAAAAAGATGGGCTCACACTGAGTAGCACCAGCGCCTTTCGAACCATGGCTCATCAAGAAGCTCTTTGCCCCTGCGATGGAGTAGGCATCGCTTTGCCGGGTAGATCTAACCACCAGATGGGTGTAGCCATTGATTTTACGATGGCCGATCCATCGAAATTTCCAAATAGCCGAAGTTCGTGCATCAATGTGAAAGGGCGCTGTTCAGCACCCGGCGATAAGGTCTGGGAATGGCTGGACAAGAACGCTGGCCAGTTTGGCTTCAAGCCGTATGATGCTGAATACTGGCACTGGTCGCCGACGGGGAATTAAGGTGTATGTAATATGAAGTATGTACCCCCTAAAATCCGACTAATCCACATGGTGAGGAGCATGCTACTTGCATGTATAGTTCTGGGCTTTATAGGTACCAATGTGCTGCTGCCTGCTTATGTCCACGCCGATCCCTTACCTGACAGTGAGATCACGGCCCTAGACGATTACCCGAACTGGGTCGGTGTTTGCGGTGGCGATCCGACAGTAGCTAGTAGTAGCAGTGATACTACAACTATCGCTGACGTGGCTGGTACAGTCAGCCCTGGCCCCATATATATCATGGGTGATTCTATAACAGAGCTGGCCAAAAGTACGTATGTGAAAAAGTTCAAT
>CAYTRU010000018.1:0-18006 GCA_964440265.1 uncultured Candidatus Saccharibacteria bacterium
GGTTAGTGAAGCGGTCAAACACAGCAGACTGTAAATCTGCCCTCTTTCGAGTTCGTAGGTTCGAATCCTACACCCTGCACCATCAGAATGTAACTTAAAAGGCGCCCCGCTAATGAGGCGCCTTTATTTTTGTATTAGCTTTAGTTTAGAAATTAGCTAGCTGAGTGTCAAGCTGGCTAGCGTCGATATTGTTACTACCGCCTGGGTCAGTCTGATCAAGAGTTGCCGAAGCCTTGTCTAGGTCACTAGTAGAGCTGACGTTAGGCACAGCAGCAAGATCATTGGCCTTTGCTGAGCTTGAGCTCGCTGTTTGACTAGTACTAGTAGTGGGGCTGCTATCAGCTGTCTTGGTGTTCTGACGGTTATAAACGCTATAGCCTACGAAACCAAGTACGGCTACGACAACTACCACGATAGCTAATTCAATGACGGAAAAACCTGATTGATTGGTATGAATACGCATTACTGGTCACTTCCTGTGGTCTTATTGTCGGTTGATGCGGTCGTACCTTGTACAGACTTCACGCCTACGATTAGATTTTTGACTGATGTTTTGTAGTCCTTGAGAGCTTGGATTTCGCTCTTGAGGGCAGCCTTGAAACTTGAAGCTGCACCCTTAGGGTCAGTGCCATCACACTTGAAGGTAACGCTATCTGCTTTAACTGCATCTACTTCAATTTGAGCAGCAGCTTTCTTAGTAGTAACGTCAGCTACGAGAGCATCATAGTTACTGAGTGATTTACCTTTGTCGGTGTAGAACGTCTCTGTCTTGGTAGCGATAGAGGTAAATAAATCTAATTGCTTCTGTCCGCGGTCGCTAATACGACTGAGGATATTGTTAATAGCTTTTTCGCGGTTCTGACAAGCCTTGAGCTTGGCGTCTGCTAACTTAGTAGCTCCTTTTGAGCCTTGGTCTGTCGATTGACTAGCAGTTTGAGAGGCTGCTTCTGCCTTTGCGTGTGAATTTGGCGCAGCAGCCACAGCAACAACTCCCATTACGCTAGCCGCTACCACTCCAGTAGTTAGAAAGCTTAGTTTTGATAGTATGTGCACACTCATACCTCCGTCACTTAATATCATTCTTGTATTTAAAGCTTATGCTTCGCAATAAATTATGTCAAGGCGCGATACTTTACTTCACCCCTGTTCTAGGACTATACTGTTCTCATAGCAGGGTTATAGCACTGATTATCACCCTGCACCAACATAATATCTAAACTTTCTATATATGAGCCAAGCACATACCGAATTGCAAACGAGACTGACCGCCGTTGGCCGTATTTTTGATATTAACGAGATCATTGCCCGGCCTACGACCACAGAAACCATCAAAAAATATTATCGAACCAACCGACTTGCTTACTGGTTTTTTCATAGTCGCGAAGGCTTCATGCACGTTGGCCTCAGTAGCAGTAACGTCTATAACCAGAAAGACCTTGAGGCTCCGGCCAAGCTTGTATCTTCGTATATCAAAAAATATAAGGCAGCCCAAGTGCTTGAGCTAGCCGTGGGCAAAGGGGCCAACATGCGCTTCCTAACTGCCAAATACCCGGCAGTTTCTTTTTATGGTCTTGACCTGCCTGATGGACAACTCAAGGCTGACCGCTTTGCTGATACCCCCAACGCCGAGGTAGAATATGGCGATTACCACGATCTTTCTCGTTATGCGTCACAGTCCATGGATGTCGTGTTTGTCGTTGAATCGCTCTGTTATTCTTCGGACAAATCTCGGGTACTCCATGAAGTAAAACGGGTACTCAAGCCGGGGGGCATGTTCATCGTATTTGACGGCTACAACGCCAGGGCCATTTCAGATTATAGTGAGCAGGAACTTACCGCCGTAAAACTCATGTGGAAGGGTATGATCGGTGAGATTGGCGACTTTGACATATCTGAGTCTGAACCACTCTTTAAAAAGAGCGGTTTTAAAGTCCTTAAAGCGGAAGATCTAAGCAAGCAAACACTGCCGACAGCTCGCAGGATGGAAAAAATAGCGGCAAAATTCTTTCGCCACCCCAAACTAGCTCGGATAGTAATCAGACTGCTGCCCATGGCCTTTAGTGCAAACGCCATTTCGGGCTACCTAATGCCATACACACTTGAGCATAAGCTTGTGCAATACAAGCTTATCGTCGCAACGCCCAAATAGGCGTTATTGGGTATCTTTTTCGGCATCTTCTGAGTACACTAAAGGTGATTTTATCTACTAACCTATGAAAAACTACTCTCACCGACGCTTGAAATCTATGCACGGTAAAAGAACATTGCCCATACTAGTTATTGCTATGGTCATAGTTGTTATAGCCATCGGCGTAGCCTATTTTGTCGTGAGGCAATCCAAACCAACCATAGCAACCCCGACACAGCCAACTAGATCAACACAACCGATCAAGCCAACTCAAACTGAACCGACTACTACGCCTACTCGGGCAACCTTTACGAACCCAGTTTTTCCCGTTAGCATAAGCTATCCGCATGAGCTAGGAGGCTCTGCCTCTTACCCCTACCGAAATCTTGAGATTTCTGCGCCAGCAAACTATACATCGATAAGCCTAACTTCCGTTTACTCTTCTGGCACAAAGTTCAATGACGGCAAACTCGTTATGAAAATTAGTCAATGCTCTAGTCTTCCTAGAACTAAAAACGACACCTTGGTAACTATACATAGTTTTCAGTTCTCAAAATCGGTGGTGACCGAGCCTATCGATAAGGATTCTCAGCAAAATTATGTCGAAACATACAATACCATCCAAGACAATCTGTGCTACCAGGTAAAACTTTCAGTTGGTATTGGGTCGACCAGTGCACCACTGAAGTTTGACCACGAGAAAGCCTTAACTGCTTTGCGACAAACGCTGGACACCATCCAGTTTCAGCCACTTTCGACGTGGCAAACAACCCAAGTAGACTTCTTCCCCATTGAGGTTGGTCAGTGCCAGCGAACGACTGTGGCATCGATAGGCACCAGATTTACAAACTCGCCCGATAGCGGCAGCCAGATTACATACCAAAATGCTGGTCGCCAAGTGTACTACGATACAGTTCCAGAAATTGTGCATGCGCAAGTAGGAGACCCAATTAATTTCTGCCTCGCCACCGTACCAGATCCGGCCGATTGTCCGCCAGGGGATGACCGTGGCAGAAACTATACTACAGAAAACCTCAGAACCAAAGAAAAATGGGCCGGTAGCCCTGATGCACACCTGTGCGGAGGAGCTTGAGAGAGAAATTATACGACCAATCGCAAGTTCGTGATTTGGCAACGATCATAGCGATATTATGCTATACTATGGTCGCTTAAGGAGACACACTATGGAGCCACAGTACCATCTAAGACTCTCAAAGGTAACAGGGCTACTCATTATTGCCCAGAACAGTACTAAGGTATACACAGGTACAAAAGACCAGCTGGAAGTGGTATATAAAAATACCTTGATGCACAATCTGCTGCTTGGCTGGTGGAGTATCTTTTCTATTGTATGGAATCCATTGGCACTGTATCGTAACCACCAAGCACTCCAAAAATTGCGAACGCTTTAGAGATTAACTGCATCACTTTGAACCACTGCGTTTATATTATGCAGCGCCTGCAGCAAGTCTAATGGCTTTTAGCATGTCTGGTGTGAGGTCCGGAAAACTGCTGGTGTTATCCGACACCAGCTTTAGCTCACCAGCTAAAATCAGTCCTTTCGCAGCGCTAACACTTAAGCGTAGCTTTGGCAAAAAGACCCCTACCAAGCCTACCTTGCCCTCTGCTACCAAGGGCAACACTACTGCATCGTGTGAAATCTTCGGGAGTTTTTCGATGCTGCTCAACACCTCGCGAATTTTGCCATCTCTTAGCATAGCTTGTACTAGAGAAGCTTGATCTATCTCATCAAAATTTTGTAGGTACTCCAGCACAACCTCACCCTGGTCTGCCTCGATCAGCATATCAGCAACATCTTGGTGACTAATACCTCCAAAGTTCAGCAAAAATTTAGCTACAAGCCTACCTTTTCCAATTGTGATAACTTGATCTACTAAAACAGCATGGTCTATACCCTCAAATTGATTAATGTGTTTCAGTAATTGCTGCAGACCGTCTCCACCAGCCTTTGCCGCCAGTATTTCTGCAAAACTGCCGGGCAGCATAACATCACCGCCTAGCACCACCTCGCCCATGACAGTTTTAAGGTTGGGTAAAGTTTGCACAGATAGGTCTCTAGACTTGGTGTTAAGATTGCCGAGGAGTACGATGGTTGCCTCAGTCGCTTCAGACATCTCTATGGCTATCTGTGCCCGCTCACAATCATACAAAATAGCCATGTCTGCGCCGATATCACGACTTGCTTTTATCTCATCAATACGTATGTCTCTAGTAAATCCAAATTGCTGCACTGGTCGATCAAGCTCATATATAAACCTAATATCGTCTTGTGAAAGTGGCTCGCCTGCACGAGTTGCCCGATCTATACTTGTTACCCAGCGCATGTCGCGCACGCGGTCATAGTATCTGCTACCACCTCTTAGCGTCTCTAATTTTTCACCTGTGATATCTACTAAAAGCGGCTCCAGTTCTTGGCGACGACCACCGACTATACCTCTTACTTCTTGGACCTCTCCCTCTTGTATGCGAATGGCTACCCGTGGCACCAGCGGTCGTTCTTTGGTGCCGCTCGTGTAATAAACATAGAAGTCGCCTTGCTCCAAGTAAGCCCGAGCTGTTTCGCTGCCCCCAATGCACCATCCCGTACGATAGGCTTTTACGTCATTTGCAAGCAGGTCAGCCGCCGCTGAATCACTCGTTTGGTCATACTTCTTCCAGATCCCTGCTGTATGCTGTCGTAACTCTTCGCCGATCTCGTACCCATAGGTAATTGCTTCAGCGTACAATTTTGCAAAGCTGCCACCATTATAGATAATTCTGGCTAGGCCGCTATATTCGGGGTCAAGCGGCTCACCTCGAAAGGACCTATTGAGGCTAGTATGGATCAGTGAAAGGGATTGGGTGTCAAGTTCTGGGAAGAGTCCTACGGTGCCACTACTGCGGGGCTTAAATTTCCTCGTGTCCGGGTCCAGCGCCTTCAGGTGCGTTATACTATCGAACACCCAGTGCTTGTACCAGCTATCATAACTTGTTTCATTGCGTAAGTAGTCGGCCCACTCTGTCAGTTGCTGGCGCTGGTCTGTTTGCAATATGTGTATGTTCTTATCCTTAAGAGCCTGCGGAATCTCACTTTCAAATGCACGTCCCGAGTCCCGAGCAAGCTGTCTTTGTGTGTCCCAGTAGTCCTCAGGTACCTCATCCGCGTCTATCACGTATCGGTTAATGATTTCCGCTCGCTTTTCGTGACGCGCTTGTTGTCGTTCTTCATCTTCTGCTGGATGCATGGCCCATAGGAAACTGTGGGTAGACAGCATGCCGATATACGCATTGATCCTAGCGGTGGGTTCGTTTGGAATACGTGCCTCCTGCTGCGTTACGCCCTCTCGCAGCAGGACACGTTGCGTTTCTTGTACAGCTAACACAACCTCTGGACTCATCTGTAGGTCAGGATTACGCGCATTGAGAAATTCCTCAGGTGATCGAACAATAGTTTGTCGAGACATTAACTATTTATAACATATTACAAATTGATTGACGAGGCTACATGCTCAAGCTTACCGTAATAAGGCTAGGCTGAAAACATTGCTAAATTAAAGTTTTTTATCTATCTTTACTATGTGGCATTTAACCAAAAGGGTTTTAGCATAATTGAGCTACTGCTAGTATTTGGCGCTGCCGTCGTTATTACTGGCGTGGGGTACATGGTGTACAGCAATAGCACTAGCTCGCACACGAGCACCCCTACGCCAAAATCTTGCCATGATAAAGACGGTGTCTCTATGTGTCTCTCTGCTTCAGACTCCAAAGTTTCTTCCTCGGATGAAGTAACACTGACCACAACTATCATAAATAGGACCAGCAAGGCTGTTACCGAAGTATTTTCGTGTACAGCTACTGATCCGTCCATACTCTTGAATAAACAAGATTTAAGTTTAGGTACCGGATGTAATCAAACCATTACTCCTAAAAGCATTAAAGCCCACGGCCAGGAGTCTTTTGAAACTAAGCTGTCAGGCTCCAAGTTAAAAACTGGGAAAAACACCTTAAAAGCAGTATGGGGTGATTTTGAGAGCAGTGAAATTACCTTAGAAAAAAGGGCCGTTAGCAGCCACGAGATTTCTGACCAATTCAATACTTGTCAAAGCCTGAAAGACAATATTGAGTATAGCGAGGTTCCGGGCTTTTGTGAGTCTATTGATATCGTTTTAGAAAATTCTAATGCTGGCCAGTACAGCTGTCAGAAGTGGAAAAGTTTGTTCAAGCAGTTAACCCTGGCAATACCTTGTGATTCGGTCATGGATATTGGGGTGGGCTACGTGTACGTCCCCCGCGACGACTCGGCAAAATGGCTTGAGAAAATACAGACGCTGCCTGAAGTTAGTAGTGCCTCTATTGATAATCAGTAACCCTCTGGGCCTAGTCAGTATGACCATCGCTCATGTAATTATTTGAGTCACGCGTCTGGTAGTACAGCAGCCTGCTGGCTAGTCACGCTACGGCTTCAGCTGCTTAATCAGCACGACACAATACCCAAAAGCAGCAGCAAATGCCACGTGTAACCCCAAAATCAACCAGGCTGGCCGTGCTAACGTATGGTTTGCCAGGCCAATAGCATTGACGATAATCGCCAGGCTCAAACAATTCAGTGGAATTACAATTTTAGGATCTAGCAGACAGTCCCTATAGACGAATCTAGCAGCTTCAGTTGCTATGTTTCTTTTCGATATTTCAGTTTTATGATATAATAAACTTATAATATGGCAGCGGACTTCGAAACTAATGGTGATGACGCCCAAAGCAGCCCTAGTGTGCCACCTGCCGGTCAAGTCGAAGCATTAGCTCCTCACCAGACTGACCCCGCTAATACTTTAGCTACTGGGCTTGCTCTATCCCGATCAGGGGAAGGCACACGACTAAAAAAATGGGATGCGGAAGAAGCCGAACTTATGGCAATGCTTGGGGTCGAAAAATTGCTGCCGCAACGCTTCATGCCTGGTGAATGGAGCCATTACACAAAACGCATTACAGCTGGCGATGAGCAGGCAAAGCAAGAACTGGTAATGCGCCGTTTGCGTTACGCCTATGGAGAGGCTAAAACTTTTAGTAAAAGAATCGGCTCCAACGAATTAACTGTCGAAGATCACTTTCAGCATGCTATCACCGGCATATATAAAGCAGTGCACAGTTTTAAACCCGAGGGTGCTGTGTCCTTAGAAGACCATATTACTTCTCATACATTACAAGCAATGCAACGAGAAATGGCTGCCTATAGACTAATCTATCTGCCGTTTGACGTAGCCGAACACATGACTAAAATTGGCAACGCAAAGAAGAAGCTTGGCCTTACGGCTACTCAAGCAACAGTTCAGACAGAAATTATCGCAGAGCCGGACCTAACCACTGAGCAAATAGCAGCAATTGCTGAAGAAACAGGCTTAACTATCGGCCGAGTAGAAAAAATTGCAAAATGGCAAAGCACTGTAACCTACGAACAGCTACTAAGCCTAGATGCACGTGATGTAGATGTCGCAGATCCTGTTGAACCATTACCGGAAGAAATAGTCGAGGAACTAATCGAGTCAGAGTATCTGATCGAAGCCCTAGAGAGACTCACCTGGAAAGAACGTAGAGCTGTAGAGCTACGCCACGGTATTTCCGGCGAACAGCCTCACAGATACAAAGCTGCTGGTAGAGCACTGTGGACAACGGAGCGCGAAGCTCGTAAAAGAGAAGCTAGAGGCCTCAACAATTTGGAAGATTTAGCGCTAGCAGGACAACTTCGGCTCAGCAGTAATCGTCAAGCCGATCGAGGCAAAATCAACCCTAACGCTGAAGAGCTACTAAAGCGCCGAAAACAAGAAGAAGAGCTGGCCCGCATCTTGCAACTCGAAAGGGACAAACAAGCACTCAAGAAACTAGTAGCTAGCAAGTACAAAGGTGGGCAGGAAACAGCAACGGAAGCCGAGATTTTACGAGGTGGTCTAGCAGAAATTATTCTGGAGACCGTGCACGAACTTGCACAAGAGGATCCGACTATCTCCTATAGTGTACCTAGGCTCAGGGCACGGTTGCGAGTGCCCCCTTGGGCACGTACATTAGTTGACGTCAGAGATTTTGTAAGTAGCCTAGACTTACTTGCCGCACAGGGCACTATCTATTACCCACACAGAACAGAAGATGGCAGACAAAACCACGCCAACAATGTCCTGTTGACGCCCACGTCGCTCAGGCATCGGCCTGCTTCAGACAATTTTTCATGAGGCAGATACCGTAGGTGAAGGCAGCAGCGAACACGATATGCAAACCTAAAATCAGCCAAGTAGGCGACGATAGCATGTGAGTCGCCAAACCAATAACATCGATGATGATTGCTAAAGTTAAACTTGTCAGGTTTCCGTACATAATTGGCAGCACATCTGGTAGATACCGTGATTTACTAGCAACCCAGTTCATAACCCCAAAACCTACCAGTGCGGCACCCACAAACCGTACAAAATGGTAATTATTATGTAGGCTGTAGCCATCAAACCAGTGAATAACCAACTGGGGCACTAAAAGTATAGTGAGGCCTAACGCGCCTGTCGCTACCGCTGCTAATCGCAGAATAAGTTTTGTGGTCTTGTCAGACTGCTGCATGCTATGCACTATAGTGTACCAAACTAGACAAATAATCTCGCAAAGCACAAGTAGTTGTATCGATCGAGCCGTATAGTATATGATAAATGTACTAATAAATTAATTTCCTGGGGTGGCGTGTAATTCGCCAATCGGACGTATAGCCGTCGACCGTGATCGTCAAACATCATGGATGACCATGTGCAATTCATGGGCCGACCGTATAGTCGGGACTCGCTCTATAGTAAGGGTGAGTGTTGCTGCCAGAAACAGCAACAGAAAGGGGGATGGTTCCTTGAAGTATGTGAAGTGGGGCGCGCCAGCGCTAGTCGTAGCTGCCTTATTATTTAGTGTCGATGGGTTATTGCGGCAGCATTTGTATGCCCTGCCAGCGCCGGTGATTGTGTTTTACGAACACCTGTTTGGGTTTATTGTCTTAGTACCGTTTATCTTAGCCTCACTGAAAGCCTTCAGGCAGCTGACACGTAAGCAGTGGCTGGCTATAACTGGCGTCGCCTTCCTATCTGGGGCTGTTGGGACGATTCTGTACACTGCGGCGTTAGCTAAGATAAATTTTATTGATTTCTCAGTCGTTGTGTTACTCCAGCAGCTGAACCCGGTCTTTGCAATCTGTGCTTCAGCCCTGTTGCTCCGAGAGCCTTTGACAAAAAGATTCTTTGCCCTAGCAGCTCTAGCCCTGGCGGCAGCCTATGTGGTGACTTTTCCGCATCTCGGTGTCAATCTGTCGACTGGCAGTGGCACGCTGCGGGCAGGCCTGCTAGCAGTCGGCGCAGCGGCGGCCTGGGGCACATCGACAGCCTTTTCTAAGTACGCCCTAAAAGGTACTTCGACACTGCATATCACTGCCGCTCGTTTCGGTATCACCCCGATTTTTGCCATGATATTCGTGCTACTAGCTGGCAACACTGCCTCACTGAGTGCTATCACTTTCGACGAGTTTAAATACATCGCGCTGATCACCATCTCTACCGGTATGTTGGCTCTGTTGATCTACTACTTCGGCCTTAAACGAGTTTTAGCCTCCCGGGCTGCCTTGCTGGAATTGACCTGGCCGCTTTCAGCCGTAGTTATTGGCTATCTCTTTCAGCACAAGGGCTTGACTGCCACCCAGGCCGTCGGTGCTCTTGTTTTGACTGGCGCCATATACCTGATTTCCAAAGATGCCCAGGCCGTAGCGGCCAGACAAGAAGCAAAAAAGCTACCTCGTAAAAGCTTAAAGACCTAACGGTCGTCGTAAGCTTTTATCTCGTCAAGTCTCTTGGCTATGCGTATTAACGCCTTGCATTCACGCTGAGTCATTAAATTTCCTCCTGTTTCTGTCTCTAGCTCACGCAGCCGTAAGGCCGCCAGCATAGCCTCACTTTCATCCATGAGTGCAAGCTCTTCGGCCCCTATCTCTACTGGTAGGCCTCTATCCCCTATACGATCACTAGTAACCTCTTCGTCCGCATCGTCGTATCTTATGAAAATAGTCTCATTTTGATCGCCGGGCTTGCTAACTGGTCTTTTAGTAATCGTAACTGCTAATTCGAGGCTTTTATACTCCTGGCCACCACCTTTCGTAGGCGCAAAGCGAGGCAAAGAATAAGCTAAGCCTAATGGACCATCCAGCTGCAAGTCAGCTGCTGCCTGAGGATCAACTGCCTGCACAGCTTCAGCCGAAGCTTTGTACTGCACCCAAATCATGTCATCACTGACTGGAAGGCCTTCATGAAGACCGTCGATGGTCTGCTGGGCTCCGACCTCTATCGTACCGTTCTGTTCTAACCAAGTCTTACTGAGTAAGGTAAGAGCCGTCAGCTCGGCTCCGCTAGCTGCTACTTCACCTAAATCCGCTTCACACATCATAGTTTAACAATAATATAAATATGGTTAACAGTCAAATTTAGACTATACCACTACGCGTCGAGGACGGAACATACGTTTGGGCCGGCCAGCCGGCACCACCAGCTTTTTTATGTGGTCAGCTATCAAATCCGCTTCAGCGGCTCGACCATGGCTGGTGTAGGCTTTAAAGAGCAGCGTGTAGGTCTCGCGGTTTGGTTCCAGCTCGGCAGCCCGCTCCAGCTCTTGAAACATCATTTTGTCATTGCCAAGCTTCTCCTGGACTTTGGCATAGGCCACGTGACGAGCCGCCAGATTGTCCTCAAGCTTCAGGGCTTGCTCAAAAGCAATGGCTGCCTTTTCGTAGTTTTCAGTTTCGTAATAAATCAGCCCAAGGTTATGTAGACTAGATGATGTAGCCTCGATACTAGAAGCAATTTCAAAACAGTCAATGGCGTCACGATACTCTTTTTGCTTGGCATACAGAATACCAAGTCTGTTATAAGCCGCAGCGTTCTTTTCATCAATCTTGAGGATGGTCAGTAGAGCCTTCTCGGCACGCAAGAAACGGTTTTCGCGCATGCCCTGGTGCGCGATATCCCACAGCTTACCCAGGCGATCGCCGACCCGGCGAGAAGCATTCGCAAATTCATCATCATGAATACTTGCATAATGATACGCGAGAAGGCCGAAGAGTGCTACGATCAGTAACTCATACATGGTATCCCTTAATTGTAGCATGAGTGGCAGGGGCCTAATGTCCACTTGACTGCCATGCTATATATACACCTTTTGTCAATACCTTGGCTAGAGGTGTTGCTTTACAGATGGAGCATAAGGTTGGTCAGCACTAGTTTAGGCTGTCCGCTGTTGTGCAAGGCTTCGGCAGCCTCATAAGTAGCCTGGAGTACGCGGTGCCATTTTTTTGTTGCTGGACCACTAGCGGTTTGTAGGCTGACGTGGGCCATCTGCTGCATGATGAAAATAGTGTCCAGTGCCAGCGCTTTTTGCTTGACTAATTCGTCGATCGCTAAGAGTCGTTCATAACTAGACTGGCTTAGCAACCGACGGGCCTGTTCAGTGGCAGCCAGGAGAGGGTGATCGGTATCGTAGAGTAGAGCGCGCATCAGGCCAGGGAGACCACCGCTGATGGCGTAAGCTTGTGCTACTTGCTTTGCATCAAAATTCTGTGCCTGAAAATGAGACTCCACCGCAGCACGTTCTAGCCGATTCACTAAGATGGTCTGAGCTCGTGAGCGGATTGTAGGCAAGACCGCTGCCTGATGGTTGAGTGTCAGGATGAGTATAGTGCCTTGCGGCGGCTCTTCCAGAGATTTTAGCAAAGCATTTTGGGCTTCGATTGTCATAGAGTGTGCGCTTTCTATAATGATTATCCGGTTATAGATTTTGGTGCCTGGCACTTTCAGGCTTAAGAATTGTTCTAATTGCCGGACGGCTGCGATACCGATGGCTTTGCCCGCCTCCGGGGCTATCTGCAGGCCATAAGGGTACTCCGTAAAGCCGCCACTTGGCAGCTTCAGGATGGTTTCAGCCATCCTGAGAGCCAGCGCCTGCTTGCCGCTACCTGTCGGTCCTACCAGCATGAGCGCATGCGTAGGCCTCGCGCTGAAACGCTCCACCTGCCCTCTTGTAGTAGTATGGAGCAGTAAGTTTTTCATGTTGAGATTAACTCCTGGAACTCTGGTGGCATGGGTACCTCAAAGACTTTTCGCTCGCGGTTCAGTAACGTAATCTCTAGGCTTCGTGCATGCAGGAATAAGCGCGGGGCTGGTTGACCACCATAAAAACTATCGCCCACAATGGGATGGCCAAGTTGCACCAGATGCACTCGTAACTGATGCGTTCGGCCAGTCGTGGGCTTGAGTTCCAATAAGCTGTACTGGTTGGTCGCTTGTAGCACCGAGTAAGCGGTAACTGCAGCCTTGCCGTTGGCACCCACCCGAAAAGTCTGTGGTTTTTTGGGATTGCGCTCGATGGGCATGTCGATTACGGCTGTCGCTTCTTTCATAGTTCCCGCCACAATGGCCACATACGTCTTTTTGACTTTCCGCTGCGAGAATTGCTTTTGTAACCAGCCTAATGCCTCTGGAGTTTTGGCACAAATCATAACACCGCTAGTCGCTCTATCTAAGCGGTGTACAATGCCAGCCCGCTCTCCGCTCATGGCCCTAAGTCGACCACGCAACCAAGTAGAAACAGTGGCCTCAGGATTAAAACTGCCCTTACTGTGCGTCAACAAACCAACTGGCTTATTAATGACCACGCAATCATCATCTTCATACAGCACGGGTAGCTTGATTGTCGGGATTAACTGCTGCGCCGCTTCATCATACTGAATCTGGATAGTGTCTGCGGGCCGCAATTTATACCCAGCTTTAGCCTGTACAGCACCATTGACCAGCACCTTCCCTTCCTCAATTAAGCGCACTGCAAAACTTCGGCTGAAGGCCGGGTGCTGTCCCACCACGTATTGGTCGAGCCGCTCTGCTCGAGAGATTTCGAGATTACTCATGGTTATTCTAGCGGACTTCCAGCCGGCACCGAATGTTCAGGTAGCAACAAGACAGGGCCTGTTTGCCCCTCTATGGCCATCAACATGCCATGACTTTCTATGCCACGCAAAGTTTGAGATTTCAGGTTGGCAATGATAGGCAATTGCTTACCGACAAACTCAGCTGGTGTGTAAAATTCACGCATGCCGGTGACTACTGTGCGTTGCTCATTACCCAGGTCGATCGTCAGTTTGATTAGCTTGTCACTACCCTCGACGGCATGGGCTTGTAAAATAGTTCCCATGCGAATGTCCAGCTTGGCAAAGTCACCAAAATCAACGGTGGCAGGCTTGGCTACCCCGCTGGCCCGTTTTTTATCGCCTGAGGCTCGTTTGGGGCGCAGCCCTACTGCCCGCTGCACTCGTAGCAAGGTTTTATTGGCTTGTTCGCGCATAGCTGCTTCAGAAGTTTCTAGTTTAGCTACTAGCTGAGCATCATCGACTTGGTCAAGTTTATGCTGAAAATCTTGCAAAAATACCACCAGCGCATCAGCTACCGCCGTCTTCAAGGGGCCGTATTGTTCTTGACCGACAAACTTTTGGCAGACAGCCTGGATCGTCTGCCCAGTGAACAACGCTAAAATATCTAACAAATTGCTAATCCCGGGTTGCACTGTATAGTCGTGATTGATCCGACCCAGGCTATCAGTAGTGGCGCTCATGATCTTTTTACGGGCCATCTCCGGGGAATCGCCTAAAAAGATGACACCCTTGCCGCTCTCGTCACTCTTGCTCATTTTTTTTGTAGGATCACTCAGATCCTTGATGCGCACACCCTGGTCTTTGCCAAAAAACTTGTGCTGCTCTGCAACCGACTTTGGCAGCTCAAATAAACTGGCACCAAAGCGCATGTTTATTCGCTCAGCGATGTCTCGGGTAAATTCGATGTGCTGCGACTGGTCATCACCAACCGGTACATAACAAGCGCCGTAAAGCAAGATATCACAGGCCATCAGCACCGGGTAATTGAACAAACCGACGCTGATGCGGTCTTCGCTAAGCTGGGTCGACTTGTCCTTGAACTGCGTCATCCGACTCAGCTCACCCATGCCGGTAAAGCAGTCCAGGATCCAGGTTAGTTCGCTATGGGCCGGCACGTAGCTTTGACGATAAATGTGGACATCGGGGTGATCTAGTGGCAAGCCAGCAGCTGCGTAGAGCCGCAGATTGTTCATTATCTGATTTTGTAGTTGGCTATGGTCAATCGGTGTTGTAAAGCTATGGAGATCGGGCACAAAAATATTGACCTGGTACTCGTCGGCCTTGTGCGTAGCCATATCGACTAAGGGCAACAAACCGCCTAGGTAGTTACCAATGTGCAGGTCGTTGTTTGCTCGCAAGCCAGTCAAAATTACAGGTTTACTCATAGTCTTGTTCTTTATTATAACCGAGGTTTTACTGTATCGTGTAAGTATATGCAAAAAATCACGCTTAATCTGTCGAATCGGCCGGCCAAAAATTGCACCATATGCATTGGCGTCGATGCTTTCAAGGAGCTAGCTTCGCTCTATGATTTTAGCTCGTATTCTAAGGCCTTTGTAGTTACTGACCAAGTTGTGGAGCCTTTGCTACTGAAAGGACTCACAAACATGCTTCCTCTAGAGGTAGCTTCACTTGCCCTACCGGCAGGCGAACACTACAAAGATACTAAGCATGTGCAGCGACTATGGCAAGCCATGCATGAAGCTGATTGCGACCGAAAATCGCTAATCATCAATCTGGGTGGGGGTGTGATCAGCGATATAGGCGGTTTTGCAGCTGCTACCTACATGCGTGGTCTCGATTTCCTGAATATACCGACAACCTTGCTGGCCCAGGTGGATGCTAGCGTTGGTGGCAAGACCGGCTGTAACTTCGCCGGCGTTAAAAACCTGATCGGCAGTTTTAGCCAACCAATTGGTATCCTGATCGACCCGCAGCTCTTAGCTACTTTACCAGAGCGTGAGTTTTCATCCGGCTTTGGAGAGATTTTGAAACATGGCTTGGTCGCTGATGCGGACTACTTCGCACAGGTATCGACCAAACAGCCCAGGCAATTTAGCCCTGAAGAATTAGAAGCTATTATCACACAATCTTGTAGGATCAAACTGGCCATTGTCGAGAACGATGAAACTGAAGGTGGTGTCAGAAAAATAGTAAATTTCGGCCACACTATTGGCCACGCAATTGAGGCTCTGAGCCACGAAACAGCTCAGCCCTTGCTGCATGGCGAAGCAGTCGGTATCGGTATAGTTGCGGAAAGCTACATTTCGCATGCTTTAGGGCTCTTGCCGCTAGCTGACTTAGAATTAATCGAGCACGCCGTGAGTAAAGCTAACTTACCTACCACAGTACCGAATTTTGATCACCCAGCTATCCTGCGCAAGATGCGTTCAGATAAGAAAAACGAAGCCAGACAAGTAAACTTCACGCTTCTAGAAGCAATCGGTAAGGCTCGCTACAATCAAGCAGTGCCTGAACAAACCGTGATCGAAATTTTACATAAGCTGCAGAGTACCCACCCATGAAGAGCTTAAAAATCTCACCATTGCCACCGGATATCAAAGCGGAAGTTACTATTACAGGCTCAAAAAGTTACACCAACAGAGCGCTGCTCATTGCTGCTATGACACCTGGACCGGTGAGGCTTCGCAATCCTCTCTTATCTGACGATACCCAAGCCATGATTGCCTGCCTGCAAATACTGGGCATCGAAATAGTCGTTAAACACGGTTACATTGTGGTACATGGCGATATCCGAGCAATCACCCCACGTGATTATGAACTTGACGTAAACTTATCAGGTACCACCTTACGTTTTTTGCTGGCCCTAGCAGCCGTGGTACCCGGTGTGCAGACTTTGCGGGGTGGACCAGGACTTCAAGCACGTCCGATCGGCCCGCTGGTAACCACTCTGGTAAAGCTTGGTGCCAAGATAGAGTATCTTGAGCGAGAGGGTTACCCACCGCTACGAGTTACCTCGTCGACACTGTTACCAGGTACAGTTAGACTAGCTGGTGGGCAGAGCAGCCAGTATCTGTCAGCTTTACTTATGGTGGCTCCGCTAGTAGGAGACCTCACCATTACAATTTCCGGTACGCTCGTTTCTCGGCCGTTTGTAGAGATGACTATAGACACCATGCAGCAGTTCGGTGTGAACACTGTCATGAGCGGTAAAAGTTATTCTATCGCCGCCCGTCAGCATTACGCAGGCACCGCATATCTGGTCGAAGGCGATGTTTCTGGCGCCTGTTATTTCTTTGCCATAGCTACACTTAACAAGTTAACTATAACAGTTACCGGGCTAAACCCAGAATCTCTACAAGCTGATATGGGCTTTCTCAAAATACTAGAACAAATGGGTTCTAAAGTAAGTTACAGCCCAAGTAGTATTACTGTAACAGGAACGGGTGCACGCCCGGTAACTGTTAATATGCAAGATTGCCCTGATCAAGCACAGACGCTGGCAGTTCTGGCAGCGTTTGCACATGGCAAGACTACTATCTCGGGCATTCAGTCACTACGCATCAAAGAAACCGAACGGATTCAAGCCTTAGAGCAAGAGCT
This sequence comes from uncultured Candidatus Saccharibacteria bacterium, assembly GCA_964440265.1. Taxonomy (GTDB): domain Bacteria; phylum Patescibacteriota; class Saccharimonadia; order Saccharimonadales; family UBA4665; genus CAYMUN01. The sequence continues at coordinate 16,668 of CAYTRU010000018.1, forward strand.
CAAGAAAATGAACATTCAGACAGCCTCTACTCCAGACACCCTAGTCATACATGGTGGTAAGCCCCGTCCAGCCAGCATAGCTACTTACGGTGATCATCGCATGGCTATGTCGTTTGCAGTAGCTAGTACCAAACTTGCAGGCATGGAGATTCAGGATCCAGATGTAGTAACCAAGACTTTTCCAAATTTTTGGCAAAAACTAGCCTCACTAAATTGCCTAGCGGCCAGTGAACGTAACATAGTCTTGATCGGCATGCGAGGCAGTGGCAAGACCACTACGGCGCGGATACTAGCTCAAAAACTTAGCCGTGAGCACATAGATCTCGATGACATAATGATCAAAAAAACTGGGCTAGCTACCGCAGCCCTGGTGGAGCAATACGGCTGGGAATATTTTAGAAACGAGGAATCAGCTATCGCCCAGGAAACTGCCAGCATGAAGCGTAAAGTGATATCCACCGGAGGCGGCATTATATTAAGGCCAAACAACATTGCTGCCTTGAAAGCCAATGGCTACGTGATTTTACTACAAGCGTCAGCAGACGCCCTAGCCAAGCGGCTTGGAGATTTAACCGACAGGCCGAGACTAACGGCGCAAAAAACTCTTTATGCCGAAATCAAGCAAGTCATGCAAGAGCGCCAAAAACTATACGAAGCCGCCGCCGATGCAATCATCGATACTGATGCCTTAAAACCGGGCCAAGCAGTCAAGCGCATCCTTGACCTTATCAAGGAGCCTGCCACATGACTATTTCTGCGAAAACCAAGCTGTGTATGGTTATCGGTGATCCTGTTGAGCACTCGGCTGGACCAGCTATGCATAACGCTGCATATCGGCATCTGGGTCTAGAAAGTGCCTACGTATATGTTGCTTGTCAGGTGCAAGCCCCGGCCATCGGTGATTTCATACGTGGCATGCGAGCTATGCAGATCTTAGGGGTGAGCTGCACCATTCCTCATAAGGTGTCGGTGATGCGCTACTTGGACAAAATAGACGAGGTTGCCCAGCAGATTGGTGCAGTCAATACCATTGTTAATCAAGATGGAATCCTGACGGGCTACAATACCGACTGGCAAGGAGTAGTCGATCCGCTAGAACAAATCACGCCGCTGAAGGACAAAAAGGTGGCCTTGTTTGGCGCCGGTGGCGCAGCGCGGGCCATTGCCTACGGAGTTACGAGCCGAGGTGCTAAGCTAACTGTCTATAATCGTAGTGCTGATAAAGCTAAGCAGCTGGCCTTAGACTTTGGGGGTGAAGCTGGCTCGCTTCAACAGCTAGAGGCAATCAAGGCCATGGATATTATCATACATGCTAGCTCTGTTGGTTTGCAGCCTGATT
>CAYTRU010000019.1:0-17654 GCA_964440265.1 uncultured Candidatus Saccharibacteria bacterium
GCAGCGATTTGACTGGTGAGCGGGGCGTTTTGATGGGTGCTATCGCTGGCTTAATGGAAGCGCAGTATGATTTGCTGAGGCGACACGGTCACTCGCCCTCAGAGGCATTCAATGAAACTGTTGAGGAAGCTACCCAAAGCCTGATTCCGCTGATTGGCGAACAGGGTATGGATTGGATGTTTGCCAACTGTTCAACTACCGCCCAGCGCGGTGCGCTGGATTGGAAAGGCAAGTTTCGCGATGCAGTGGCTCCGGTTTTTGACGATTTATACGAGAGTGTCGCCAGCGGCAAAGAAGCTGCCCGCACGATTACCAAAAACAGCGAACCCGATTACCGTGAAAAACTACAAGCTGAGCTAGACACAATTAGCCAAAGTGAAATGTGGCAAGCTGGTAAAACCGTCCGCAGTTTGCGTCCTGAACGACAAAAGCCAGTACCACAAAAGGAAGACGTGGCCTGAGCATGGATAGCTGCCAGAATTGTCAGTGCGAGGGAGACCATGGCAGCCATAAGCAGGCTGAATTTGTCTCGGCCAATCCTGGTCGCGATGTGCAACGAGTCGGGACAGCGCGGTTTTTAGGGCAAGATCCAGCCAACATTCACCACCCAGTTTGGGCAGTTACTGGTAGTCTGGGGGACAGCCAGTGCTATTTAGGAGTGACGCAAAAAGTCCGGGCCGTGCAGGCTGCTTTAGCGGCACGAATTCGGCAGCATGACTTACCGGTCCGGTTAATTCATCCGGCATACACTATCGGTGTATCTGATGGCCAGCTGAACGGTACGGAACAGATGCGGTTTTCGCTAATCGGTCGTGAAGTCACCCACGACGGTATCAGTCTCCATCTCAGCGCCAGTGATGTCAAAGGTTGTATCTCTGTAGTAGCCTGCGATAAGCCACCGGTCGGTACCCTGGCTGCAATGCTAGAGCACAACCAGCCAGCTGTTATCTACTCCGACGGCTCGATTCACCCTGGTACCGATCCGCTGACAGGTGAACAGATAGATATCGTCAGTGCCTTCCAGGTGGCTGGCGAGTCAGATCAGGCCAAGAAAAATCGAGTGGCTTTGCATGCTTGCTGTGGGCAGGGGAGTTGTGGCGGTATGTTTACCTATAACACCATGCAATCGTTCATCGCTGTCGTAGGTATGGAACCACTGGATATGGTTGCTCCGGCCTCGGATGACGAACGGCGCTTACAGGAATTTCCCGACCGGCTGATCGACTGTGTACTAACTATGACTGAGCGGCATATCAAACCTCGCGACATCGTCACAGCGGCATCATTAAAAAATGCCCTTACCGTAGCCATCGCACTTGGCGGTTCGACAAATGTGGTGCTGCATAGTGTGGAGATTGCCCGGGCTGCCGGTCTTGATTTGTGGCAGGATGTTATTAGTCAACAAGCATTCAATGATTTGTCGAAGCATGTACCGGTATTAATTAATGCTCGGCCCTTTGGCAAGTATTCGATGGTCGATCTGGATGCAAAAGGTGGCTTACAGGTAGTCGTCAAAGAACTGCTGGAGGCTGGGTTGTTGGATGGCAGCTGCCTAACCTGCACAGGTGAGACTTTAGCTGAGCAGCTAACTCGTTTGAAGCCGCCGCAGCCGGATCACGAGGTCTTTTACTCGGTGGCAAAGCCGTTTAAAAAGACTGGTGGCCTACGCTTGCTACAGGGTAATTTAGCCCCACAGGGTGGTGCAGTTATCAAGATAGCCGGCGTAGAAGGAGGACTGGAGAACAATGTCTTTACTGGATCGGCCCGGGTCTTTAACGGCGAACAGAGCTTGATTGATGCTCTCCAAAACACCCCCGATATCTTTGCCGATCGAGACATGGTGGTTATCCGCTATCTTGGTCCGCGTGGTGGTCCCGGCATGCCAGAATTACTCGATCCGACGTCTCGAATTACGGCGCTATGCCGCGAGAAAAACATCGTAATCGCACTGATGACCGATGGCCGGTTTTCCGGCGGGTCTGTTGGTCTGGTCATTGGTCATGTCGGTCCGGAAGCCTATTTGGGTGGTCCGATAGCCTTAGTAGAAGACGGCGATACTATTATTGTCGATATCACGAAAAATAGCCTGGACTGTGTACAGTTAGCCGATCCAAAGGTACAGGCCAAGCGCCAAAAAGTTTGGCAGGCAGCTGTACAAAAACACGATGGTTTGCACCCCGCAGCTCCACAGGTAACAAATCGTCTGCTGTCACGCATGCGGGCTGTTGCTCGCCCAGCACTGGAAGGAGCGGGGATGGCCGTATGAAACAGCAGCAAATTATGATTTTTGACACGACGCTACGCGACGGCGAACAGGCACCAGGCTGCCAGCTCAACACCGTCGAGAAAATCGAGATTGCCCGGATGCTCGAAGCTCTGGGTGTCGACGTCATCGAGGCTGGCTTCCCCATTTCCAGTCCTGGTGATTTTCAGTCAGTAGTGGAAGTTTCCAAAGCTGTCACTCGGCCGGTTATTTGTGCACTAACCCGGGCGGTGCCCAAGGACATTGATGCTGCCGTGGAGGCTCTCAAATTTGCCAAACACCGTCGTATTCATACCGGCATCGGCAGTTCCGACATCCATATCCAGCATAAATTTAAATCTACTCGGGAGAAAATTTTGGAGCAGGGTGTAGCTGCTGTACAGTATGCCCGAAAATTTGTCGAAGAGGTTGAGTTCTATGCTGAAGATGCCGGACGCGCCGATAACGCTTTCCTAGCCCAGATGATTGAAGCGGTTATCACCGCCGGTGCTAGTTTTGTAAACATTCCCGACACGACTGGTTACTGCTTGCCTGATGAATTTGGTGCCAAGATCCGCTATCTTTGCGAGCATGTCAGTAACATTGATAAAGCCATCATTTCAGTGCACTGTCATAACGACTTAGGCATGGCGACAGCCAACACCATAGCTGGTATTCAAAATGGTGCCCGACAAGTCCAAGTTACCATGAACGGTATTGGCGAACGGGCCGGTAATACTTCACTGGAAGAAGTCGGTATGATTCTAAAAACTCGTGCTGATCTGAATGCTGTAACTAATCTCGACACTACCCAAATTTACCCTACTAGTCGGCTTGTCTCACGCTTGATGCGGATGCCTGTGCAGGCCAACAAGGCTATTGTTGGGCGCAACGCTTTTGCGCATTCGTCCGGCATTCACCAAAACGGTATTCTGAAAAATCGGCTGACCTATGAAATTATTAGACCAGAAGATGTCGGTATCAAAGATTCTGCATTAGCGTTAACAGCGCGTAGCGGCCGGGCGGCCTTAAAGCATCATTTAGAGCGTCTAGAGTATGTGGTTTCCAGTGAACAGCTGGATGAGGTTTATCAAAAGTTCCTGGCACTGGCTGACAAGAAAAAGGATGTCGTGGACGATGACTTGCGTATCTTGATGGGTGATCAGGCTCAGGAGGCTGATTTGCGCTTAGAGTCGCTAGAGATAATTACTGGTACCACCAGTACACCAAAAGCTACCGTCACTTTACAGACCGGCCAGAAAACAGCAGTCACAGTTACCAAAGAAGGTGACGGTCCTGTAGATGCAGCCTATAAGGCCATAAACACCATTGCCAAAAAGCAGATCCAATTGGAAGAGTACCTCGTCCAGGCAGTAACTGGCGGTAGCGATGATACCGGCAAGGTGCATGTCGAGATTAGCTATGATGATCAGGTTTATCATGGCTTCGGAGCCGACACTGATATCATAGTCGCCTCAGTAAAAGCGTATCTGGACGCTTTAAACAAAGCAGGATAAAACTAATGAAGAAAAACTATATCGCCGCTGAAGGAACACCAGGCCGAACCATTATTGCTCGGCTCAAACCAGGGCAGGATATAGTAGTAGGTATCACCCAAATTCTGACTGATAAGAATATCAAAGCTGGCTATATGCCGGTTATTGCAGGCGGCTTTAAACAACTCCGACTTATTTCCATGAAACCGGGTGAGTCGGCTGACTCACCAGTCCAAATCGAAAGGGACTATACCGAACCCATGGAATATTTTGGCGTTGGGACGATTGCCCAGCATAATGGTCAGCCATCATTACACGTGCACCTGAGTGCCGGGCGAACCGAAAATAAAAGCCTAACTGGACACCTGGTGTCTGGCGAAATAGTACTAGTAACCGAGGTCGTTATTGTAGAGATCAACGGGGTTAACCTGATACGCCGGGAAGACCCCGAAATTTTTAATCTGCCACTTTTGGATATCGCTGATGAACGCTAAGCCGAAAACATTATTTGAAAAGATTTGGGACAAACACGTTGTGTATGAAGAGGAGGGCTACCCGGCCGTCCTGTATATTGATGCTCACTTGATTCATGAGGTCACCACGCCCCAAGCATTTGACGGTTTACGGGCTCGGGATTTGCCGGTCTTTCGCACTGAGCGTACTTGGGCCACGATGGATCATAACGTGCCGACCAAGGACCAGGACAAGCCCATTCAGGAACCGCTGTCACGGAAGCAAGTAGAGCTATTGGCTAAAAACTGCGAGGACTTCGGTGTTCGTTTGTACGGCTTAGGCCATCCGTTTCAGGGAATTGTGCATATCATTGGCCCAGAGCTTGGTATCACCAAGCCAGGTATGACTATTGTTTGCGGCGACAGTCACACTTCGACACACGGAGCGTTTGGTAACATTGCTTTCGGCATTGGCAGTAGCGAGGTTGAGCAAGTCCTGGCTACCCAAACCATCTTGCAGTACAAGCCCAAGACCATGAATATTCACATCGATGGTAAGTTAGGGAAGGGTGTTTCATCGAAAGATATAATTCTGTACATAATTGCTCAGATCACAGCTTCTGGCGGTACTGGGTACTTCGTGGAATATTCCGGCAGTGCTATCGAGGCGTTGTCCATGGAAGCGCGGATGACTATCTGTAATATGAGTATTGAAATGGGTGCCCGTGGCGGCTTGATTGCGCCCGACGACACCACTTTTACTTACATGCAAGGTCGTACATTTGCACCTAAGGGCAAGGCATGGGACAAGGCCATGGCCTATTGGAAGACGCTTAAGGCCGACAAGGGTGCGAAGTATGACCAGGAGCTACACATCAAAGCCGAGGACATCAGCCCAATGATCACCTACGGTACTAATCCGGGCATGGGCATGGGTATCACTGACTCCATCCCCGAGGAAAGCAGCTTTGACATCGGCAGTCAGCGCGATAATTTTCGCGCCTCGATGGAGTATATGGGTCTGATCGAAAACGAGGGTAAACCATTGCTTGGCCATCCTGTTGACTACGTTTTCTTGGGTAGTTGTACTAATTCGCGTATCGAGGATTATCGTAAGATCGCCGATATCGTGAAGGGCAAAAAACGGCCAGATAATATCCATGTTTTCGTAGTGCCTGGCTCGGCGCAAGTATCTGAACAGCTCAAAGTCGAAGGCCTAGATAAAATCTTTCTAGCGGCCGGTTTCGATCTGCGCGGCGCTGGCTGCTCGGCTTGCCTGGGCATGAACGACGATAAAATTCCGGCCGGTAAGTACTGCATATCCACCTCGAACCGCAATTTCCAGGGCCGCCAAGGGCCCGGTGCTCGTACCTTCCTAGCTAGCCCTATCACTGCGGCTGCGGCTGCCATCACGGGACGGGTAAGTGATGTACGGGAGTTCCTATGATACACATGAAAACTACGAAGAAAAAATTTACGAAAGTCGTGTCGACGGTCATTCCTTTGGACAAGGAGAATGTCGATACCGACCAAATTCTGCCAGCCCGTTTCTTAAAAGCCACTACTCGCGAAAGCTTCGCGGAAAATCTGTTTCGTGACTGGCGTTTTGATCTCGAGGGCAAACCCTACCAGCATTTTATCTTGAATCATCCTGATTACCGGGGCGAGATCTTGATCGCCGGCCGTAACTTTGGCTCTGGCTCTAGCCGCGAACATGCCGCTTGGGCGCTGGCCGACTACGGCTTTCGTGTCGTAGTTTCCAGCTTTTTTGCCGACATTTTTAAAAATAATGCCCTGAACAATAGCCTCTTGCCCGTACAAGTCAGTGAACCCTTTCTGCGCCAACTGTTTGACCTTGTCCACGCCGACCATCGCACGATCGTAGAAGTTGACCTAGCAACTCAAACTATTAGTGTGCCAACTGCAGGTATCGCTGAAGGTTTTGATATCAATGCTTACAAAAAAATCTGCATTATGAATGGCTACGACGATATCGACTATCTAGTTAGTATGCAGGCCAAAACCGAAGCCTTTGAGCAGACGCGGACGGACGACTACTCACTAGTATGAAGAAGAAAATTGCAATCTTGCCTGGTGATGGTATTGGCCCCGAGGTTACTAACGAGGCTGTAGCCATGCTGCGTCAGATTGCTGAGCGGTATAGTCATAGCTTTACTTTTATCGAGGGCCTAATCGGCGCCGCCGCCATTGATCAAACCGGTGACCCTTTCCCGGCGGCGACCAAGGAACTTTGCCAGGCATCAGATGCCATCCTGTTCGGTGCCATCGGCGACCCGAAGTACGACAATGACCCAACCGCCAAAGTCCGGCCCGAGCAAGGCTTGCTCGCGATGCGTCAGGCACTTGGCCTGTACGCCAATGTGCGACCAATCGCCCAACTCAAAGGTTTATCTGGACAGTCGCCACTACTGCCTGAAATCATCAAAGGGGTTGACTTTGTGGTAGTGCGAGAACTTATCGGCGGTGCCTATTTTGGCAAACGCGGCCGTAACCCAGCCGGTACTGCCGCCTTTGACACCATCGAATACTCTGTCGATGAAATACAGCGGGTGGCGGCCTTTGCCTTTGAACTAGCTCAGCAGCGTCGTGGCAAATTGACTGTCGTCGACAAAGCTAACGTACTGGAAACATCTCGGCTATGGCGCGAAACAGTACAAAGCATGCAATCTGAGTATGCGGATGTTGAGGTTGACTATATGTTTGTCGATAACGCGGCTATGCAACTTATCCGTAATCCTAGGATATTTGACGTGCTGGTAACGGAAAACATGTTCGGTGATATCTTGACAGACGAAGCTTCGGTCATCGTCGGCAGTTTGGGCTTGCTGCCTTCGGCTTCACTTGGCGGCCAGGTTGCTCTCTATGAGCCCATTCATGGCTCCTATCCTCAGGCAACCGGCAAGGGAATTGCCAACCCGATCGGTAGCATCCTCTCGGCCGCCATGCTGCTTGACTACAGTTTTGGTTTACAGAGAGAAAGCCAGGCTATCTATCAGGCAGTTGAACAAGTTTTGGCAGAAGGTTTTGGGACTGAAGATCTTAAAGCACCACAGATTATTTCTACCGCTGAACTAGGCCAGAAGATAATTAATGCACTACGCTAAGGAGGCACGAAGTGAGTAAAACCATCCATTGGACCGATAATACCGATGAAATAATAGCAGTTGCTAGTGACGCGCTTCTAGCCAGTGGCCAAGTGGTCGTGACGCCTACCAAGGTCGGCTACATTATTGCCACTAGCGATAGTGCTGGGCTGGAGCGTAAATTTGAACTCAAAAACCGTGCCAAACGTAAACCAGCTGTTGTCTTATGCGCTTCTATAGAGCAACTACAAGAGCTGGCGCAGACGGACGCTGCCATAGACGAGCTGTACAAACGTTGTTATCGGCAAGATAGTTTACTAGGCTGCATCCTACCCTGGCGACCGACTGCCATTAAAGATTATGTTAGTCCGGACGCTGCCGCTATGATCCATGACACACGCCAGACTAGCTGCTTCGTTATCCGCTACGGCGAACTATCCGAAAAGATCGCCCGGAACTTATGGGAAAAAGATCGCCGTCTGGTCTTTGCCTCGTCGGCGAACCCTTCAGGCCAGGGCAATCGCGGCCAACTGACCGGTGTCGGTACGCGCATATTTGAGGGCGCTGATCTGCTAATTGAGGCTGATGCATATGTCAAAAACCAGCAGCCAGATAAAGACACCGATACTCGCTACGAACAGGGCGTCATGGTGTCGATGGTTGATGAGAGCGGTGCTCTTACTAAGTTGCCCACTGTTATTCGCAAAGGTTTGGGCCTGGACTACATCATGCACGAACTCAGCGAACTCTACGATAATTTCGACTACCGGCACGGTCAGTATTACTAGGCAAGGCCCCTTTGAAGTGTTTGGTAGGCCAGCAAAGCACATTTCGTGCGAGCTGGTGTAAGGGTCAAGCCTAGTAGTCCTAGCATGTCCTCGGCAGTCATGGCCGAGATGGTCGCCACTGCTGATCCTTTCACGCCGTCAGTTAATAATGAGGCTGCCGCTTTGGCGATGGCGCAGCCCTGAGCTGTAAAGGCGATATCGACCAACTGTTTATTGCTGGTCGTGGCAGTCAGATGAATTTCATCGCCACATAGCGGGTTGAAACCAGTTTCATCGATGTCGGGCCGTGCCACTGTGCCGTAATTATGCGGATGCTGCCAATGCTCCAAAATAATTTCGCGGTAGAGGGGATCTTCCATAACTATATCCGTAGTACCTGTTTTACTTGCTCCAGACCACTGATCAAGGCATCGACATCTGCCTGGTTATTGTAAAGGTAAAAGGATGCCCGCACAGTACCAGCTACACCTAAGTAACGCATCAGTGGCTGAGCACAGTGGTGGCCCGCCCGCACCGCGATAGAGGCGCGGTTTAATATTTCAGCAACATCGTGCGGGTGTGCACCTGCTACCGCAAAAGAAAAAATCGCCAGCCGATTGATAGCGTCCGGAGGGCCGAACAGCGTAATATTGGCTTGAGCTTTCAAGAGATCCAGCGCGTAAGCGGTAAGTTCATGGTCATGCTGGGTGACCGCTGGCAAGCCGACCTGACGCAGGTAGTCAATCGCGGCACCGAGGCCAGCTACACCCTCGAGGTTTCTGGTGCCTGGTTCAAATTTAGCTGGCGACTTAGCCCAGACCGCCGTCTGCTCAGTGACAGAGCTAATCATATGACTCCCTACGAGAAGTGGCTCCATTGCCTCAAGTAGTTCTGGCTTGGCATATAGCACACCAACTCCAGAAGGACCGAGCATTTTATGTGCCGAAAAGGCCAAAAAATCGGCACCTAATGCCTGCACATTTACTGGTACATGTGGCGCTGTCTGAGCGGCGTCAACTAGTAACTTAGCTTCCGCTCCTTGCTGCTTAAAAAATGCGGCGATTTCAGCAAGAGGATTAATGGTACCTAGTACATTGGAAGCATGCGGGAGCGCAATGAGTTTAACCTTTGCAACATCGAGGTCGCCGATCGCTCGATAGTCTAGCCGGTAATCATCCGTCAAAGGCAAAAAGAATAGTCGGCAGCCCACTCTGTCACATACTCGCTGCCAAGGAACGAGATTCGAGTGATGTTCCATCTGGGACACCACGATGATATCGTCACGCTGGAGATTCTTGCTGGCCCAGCCGTAAGCCACCAAATTGATAGCTTCGGTCGTGTTGTGCGTAAAGATGATCTGACCAGGTGAGCTGGCACCGATAAACTGCGAGACACTGGCGCGAGTCTTCTCAAAAAGCTCCGTAGCTATTTGGCTAAGGTCATATATGCCGCGGTCTATATTGGCATTCGAGTTCGTATAAAAACTGGTTACCGCGTCAATAACTGCTTGGGGCTTTTGGCTGGTGGCAGCGCTGTCTAGGTAGACTAAATCTGGCTGATTATTCAGTAGTGGGAAGTCAGATTTTAGGTGTTCCAATGGCGGTTTTTTCATACTATCAGTGCTTTTTTAGCCTGAGCTGCTAGATTGCTTGGTAAGCGGTTTATCATATCTTGCAAGAAGCCACTCACTACTAGCTGTCGGGCCGTTGCTTCGGGTAATCCGCGACACATTAAATAAAAGACTTCCAGATCATTGATGCGGCCAACGGTCGTGGCATGCCCGGCCTTGACATCGTTCTCCAGAATTTCCAAACCAGGTATAGCTTGGCCCTTGGCATCTTCAGAAAGCAGGACATGGGCACCCAGCCAAGCAGTGGTGCCTTTGGCCCCGGGCAAGATACGCAGCATACCGTCTATATCGACTCGGGCACTATCGCGCAAGGCGGCTTTAACAACTATCTCGCTGGTGGTTTGCGGTGCGGCATGGATAACCCTGATGTTCAGCGCTAGGTTTTGGGCTTGCTGGCCGATTAGCAAACCCAGGAATTGCACTTGGGCGCCAGGTTTCGCTAGAGTTACTTCGTAGGCCAATTCAGTCTGGGCACCAGTCCATAGTAGCGAGATAATTCGCTGCTCATTACTGCCGACGGTGATACGCTGTGTTTTAGCCAACCGAACCCTCCATCGATAAGCTGATTAAGCGGTTCAGCTCTACAGCGTATTCCAGGGGTAATTCTTTGACAATCGGCTCGATGAAGCCGTTGACAATCAATGACGTTGCTTGGGCCTCCGATAGTCCGCGGCACATTAAGTAAAAGAGCTGCTCTTCGCCGATTTTGCTGACTGACGCTTCGTGCCCGAGCGTAACATCTTGCTCATTGACGATGTTTGTCGGGTAGGTATCGGAACGGGACAGCTCATCGAGTAGTAGGGCATCGCAGCGTACAAACGATTTGCTGCCTTTCGCACCCTTGATGATCTTCACCATGCCCCGGTAGCTAGCCCGGCCACCACCTAGGCTGACCGATTTGGAAGTAATCGTGCTGGTGGTGTCTGGTGCCAGGTGGATAGCTTTCGCCCCGGCATCCTGATGCTGACCTGCACCGGCTAAAGCCAGCGATAAAACCTCGCCTTTGGCCCCCCGGCCATTGAGGATAACTGAAGGATATTTCATAGTGACTTTGGCACCGAGATTGGCATCGATCCACTCGCCAAAGCCATTTTCCTCGACGAGCATACGCTTCGTCACGAGATTATAGACATTGTTCGACCAGTTTTGAATGGTAGTGTAACGGCAGCGAGCCCCCTTTTTAACGACGATTTCAACAACGGCAGCGTGCAGGGAATCAGTTGTATAAATGGGGGCCGTACAGCCTTCCACGTAATGCACATAACTGCCCTCGTCGGCGATGATGAGTGTGCGCTCAAACTGGCCCATGTTGGCGGCATTGATCCGGAAGTAAGCTTGCAGTGGAATATCGACATGGACACCCTTTGGCACATAGACAAAACTACCGCCACTCCAAACAGCCGTATTCAGCGCCGCGAATTTGTTGTCCGACACAGGAATCACTGTGCCGAAATATTCGCGCAGCAGTTCTGGGTATTTTTGCAATGCCGTATCAGTATCGGTGAAAATGACACCTTGGTCTTCCCATTTTTGCTTTAGGTTATGATAGATTACTTCCGAATCATACTGGGCCCCGACACCCGCTAGAAATTCCTGCTCAGCTTGCGGGATGCCAATCTTATCATAGGTATCTTTAATGTCGGCCGGCACGTCGGCCCATTGGCTAAATTTTTTCTCGGAGGGACTGACATAGTAATACATGGCATCAAAATCGATACCGGACAAATCAGCACCCCAGGTAGGCAGCATTTTTTGCTCAAACAGCTGCAAAGCTTGCAGGCGAATTTGCAGCATCCAAGCTGGCTCATTCTTAAAACGTGAAATCGATTCGACGACCTCACGGCTCAGTCCCCGAGGCGTCTTGAAAACTGCAGCCTCCGGTTTATGGAAGCCCATCGGGTAATCAGTTTTGATAGTCTGAGCAGCTGGTTTTGGTTTCATGGTAATAGCCTAACCCAAACGTTCGTAACCAGTTTTTTCAATTTCGTGAGCTAGTGAGGCGGTACCCGACTTCACGATCCGACCACCAACCATGACGTGCACGAAATCGGGTTTTATATAATTTAGGATGCGCTGATAATGCGTAATGAGTAGCAAGCCGAGCGGATAGTCCAGTGCCTGAATACTTTTGGCGATGTAGCGTAAACCATCGACATCCAGGCCAGAGTCTGGCTCGTCCAAAATGGCAAAGCGGGGTCGCAGCATAGCTAGCTGCAAGATTTCAGCTTTCTTTTTTTCACCGCCAGAGAAGCCGTGATTTAGTGAGCGCTTGGCTAGTTCTTTGGAAAAACCAAGGGTCTTGGCAAGTGGTTCCAGCTGATTGCGAAACGCAATCGGCGAAACTTGCTTTTCATCTGCCGACTTGTTTTCATTTACTGCCATCCGCAAAAAGTGGGCAAAATTTACGCCAGCAACTTCCATAGGGTACTGAAAGCCTAAAAACAAGCCGAGTTTGGCACGTTCGTCAGGGGGTAGTTTCGTGATATCTTGACTATCTAGACTGATAGTACCAGCAGTTACTGTATAAGCCGGATGACCCATCAGAATTTGCGCCAACGTAGACTTGCCGCCGCCATTAGGGCCCATAATAACGTGCCGTTCTCCCTGGTTCACGGTCAGGGAGACCCCATGTAGGATCGCCTTACCCTCACGCGTGCTTACTTGGAGGTTATCGATCTGTAAATTACTACTTTTTGCCACTTCAGAGGCTCCGCGACAACATAACTCCGCCGGTCACCCCAGATGATTTTTGATCTGAAGCTGCTTGCTGTTCTCGCCATTCCTTTTCCAGCTCGGTATTGATCTCGTCGATCATTTCTAACATAGAAGCTTCGCTCATGCCATGCAGCTGTGCACCGGTTTCAATTGTATCGGCTTCATTCATAAAACAGTTGGCGCAGTGCAAACCATACTCGGCCAATAGCTCACCTACTCGGGGGCATTCTTCGAGTATGATCCGAAATGAATCATAGCGAGTCACTGCGTAAGGGCTTACTCCATCCATCTCTGTATTGTATCACGGGGTTTGATTGCTTGGAAACGAGCTGATCCAAGTAGCGTACTCGGTAGATTCCTGACGAACGATGGCTTGGAGCGCCGCCTGTAGTCTAGCGGTTATCGGGTGCTCAGTGGGCATATCATAACTTTCGATGCGGGTAACTGGTGTGATCCGGGCCGCTGTGCCGGTTAGGAAGACCTCTTCGGCGAGCAGCAGTTCAGATTTATCGACGGGTCGCTCCTGAGTTTTAAGGCCTAGGTCTTGAGCGAGCTTTAGAATGCTGCGGCGAGTAATGCCTTCTAGGATGGCTTCGGTAACCCCCGGCGTGACCAGTACATCATCCTTGACCATAAAGATGTTCATCGCGCTACCCTCGGCCACTTTACCGCCGCTGTTAAGTAAAATGGCCTCATCATAGCCACGTGCTACAGCCTCTGACTTAGCTAGTGCCGAGGTTACATACGTACCGCTGATCTTACCACGTAAGGGCACACTATAATCATCGCCGCGTACCCAAGAGCTAAAGCAGCAACTAATACCACTACCAGGCAGGTACTCACCCATTTCTAGCCCATATATTAGGAAGTCGTATTCTACATCATGCAGGCGCGGCGAAACTCCTAGGTCGCTGACATAGACAAGCGGGCGTAAATAGTAAGGCCTATCACCAGGGTTGCTAGCGATAAATTTAGTAATGGCAGCTGTTATATCTGTCGATGATAACGTATGGCCGAGCAGGCGGGCACTATCACTAAGACGTTTGGCATGGATTTCGGGACGAAACAGTGTCACGTAGCCTGGTTTCTTGGCATCTGGTTCGACCCGTTGGCCAGCGAAGACGGCGGTGCCGTAGTGTAGGGCGTGTGTCGCGATCGAGACATTTGCCTCGCCAAACGGCAGAACGGAGCCGCGCAAGTACGCATTGGGCAAAAAGGTGGGGTGGGAAGAGCTGGTCATGACGTATTTCCTAGATTTATTGTATCTAAAGTATAGCAAGGCTGGCTAAAAAATATACACTTACCTGCTATACTATGTATAGTATTGAAATTACTGTGTAAAGGAGGGTTTTATGAAAGCAGCACAAGCAACCGCTTATGGTGGTCAAGACGTGGTAGAAGTAGTAATGGACGCACCAAAACCAGGGCTGGCACCTGATCAAGTGCTGGTAGAAGTGCAGGCCGCCGCAGCTAACCCCTTTGACTGGAAGGTGCGCGAGGGCATGGTACGCCAGATGGCTGAGCTTAACTTTCCGGCTACACTGGGTGGTGATGTTGCTGGTATAGTCGCTGAAGTTGGCAATGATGTACAGGGGTTTACGCCTGGTCAGGCCGTGTACGGTAGCGCCGGAGCACTTAGCGGGCAAGGATCGTTCGCTGAGTATGCTCCTGTTAAAGCCAGCCAATTGGCACTGAAACCGACAACTGTCGACTTCACAACTGCCGCCGCCTTACCGCTGGTAAGTGTCAGTGCCTACCAAGCCCTGGTTGATCATATGCGATTACAGGCTGACCAAAAAATCCTCATCCACGGTGGGGCAGGCGGTATCGGCTCTATGGCTATTCAGCTGGCCAAACACCTTGGTGCTTATGTAGCTACTACGGTGAGCAGTAAAGAGGTGGATTTCGTAAAAGGTTTGGGGGCTGATGAAGTAATTGATTACCAGAATCAGGACTTCTCAACTATCCTGAAAGATTACGACGCTGTCTTTGATAACGTCGGTGGTGACATCAATACTAAGTCTTACACCGTACTCAAAGCTGGTGGCGCTCTGGTCTCGATGGTAGAACCGCCGAACGACGAACTAGTGCAACAGCATGGTGTACAGTACACTTCTCAGTTCACGCAAGTTAACACCGACCGCCTGGAGAAAATTACTGCCCTAGTTGAGGCCGGCACGCTTACTGTCCATATCGATAAAATTTTTCCCCTCGATCAAGCTCCCGAAGCTCTCGAATACCTAAAAACCGGCCATCCTCGCGGTAAAGTTGTCATTCAGGTTAAAGAAGCCTGAGGCTTACCGGATGCCGAAGTAGGCAAAAATCTCTAATAGACCATGGTCATTGACAGTCGAAGCGTGAAAATAATGGTTTGGGCCTTTTTGGGTGGCCAGCCGCCGCAATGTCTCATTTGGACCAACGGTGGCTGCATAACCACATAGTTCCATGAAATTCCAGTCAGCTGGCGAATCGCCGATGCCCAGCACCTCTTCCAAGCCAACCTCTAATCGGGTGGCCACTTGCCGAGCAGCTCGCGCTTTGGAGATACCAGGTGCCGTGATAACACAAGGCCTCTTGGGCATGATACGTGGATGGTGCGACCAGATGTAATGGACAGCTGTACCTAGCCGTTTCACTTGGCTCTCAATCCGCGGCATGTCCGATTCATCATTCGCAAAGCTAATGATTTTTATCACATCAAGCGCTTGAACTGTTTCTGCCAAAGAATCAACAACAGTAGGTTCCAGCATCAATAGTTCAGACCGCCGCCTGGTAAATGCTGGCTCTAGACCTTGGCGAACATAGTAAGTTGTGGGTGTATAAACTTCGGTGTAAGCAGTGTCATGAGCTAAATAATTACGAACGGTTGCTGGGTGAATCACGTGCTGCTCAATGATTTGTGGCTTGCCTGAGGGGTCGATAATTAGCGCCCCACTATCTGTAATATGTGGATTAGCAAGCTTGGCTTGGCTAATAATTCCCTCAATCGCCGACCAATATTTAGCGCTGCATAGTACGATCGGCATGCCGTGCCGCCGAACTTGCGCCAAAGCTGCAATGATATCTGAATGGGGAAGCGGAAAGTTTATGCCCGGCTGCTTGCCCACCATGACGCCATCGACATCGGTAATAATTGCTTTGATCATCGATTGCGTTTTGGCTTTGATAAGAGCGGGCGGCGTGGGCTTACCATAGGCTTCATAATGTTAAGCGTACTTATTAGATAACCGTCATCACTGGAATTTGGGGTGCCTGATGGGACTTGAACCCACGGCCTTCGGAACCACAACCCGACGCTCTAACCAACTGAGCTACAGGCACCACGTATTTTTGATTCCAGAACAGAGGTGATTATAGCTCAAAACCTAGCTTCCTACAACTACAGTTACTGGGAAAGCGTCAATCTGCCGGCTTGATAGAACCGATGATCTTCTCTAAGTCTGACTGATAGACCTTTAGATCTAACTTGTCCAGCAGTTTTTGGGCACTTTTAGGGTCAGTAAGGGCTTTGCTATAATCGATGTCCTGCAAAGCCATGACAAGGTACACATCCGTCTTATCCTTAAACACCCCGATATATATGATATCCTTACCATCCTGGTTAATGGCACAGAGGTTAACATCGCTGTTGGCATAATCATTGTGTACCGAAAAGGCCTTGGGTGCTGTGTGCGGACAGGTCTGGAAGCGCCTGTACGCAACTTCACCACCCCTGTCGAACGATACCGAGGTGATATAGAGAGTTAGCGGGTATTTTTTGTCTTTTGATACTTTAGACACTAATTTTTTGGAGGGTGAAGTTGAGCTTGTAAAGTCAGCGGTGGTTTTATCGGTATCTAGCAGATTTTTTACCTCATAACGGGAATAAAAGCTCAAAGTATATTTTGAGCCCTTACCATTATCATAGGTAATTGTCTTCCAGCTGCTTAAGAGGCCGGATGCTAGCACACCGATAAGGAGGCCGACCAAGATCACGACCACGCCGATGCTTATGAAAATCCGTTTTTTGAATTGCGCTTTTCTCTCGAGTGCTAAGGCATCTGCTTGACTAAAGCCGGAGGTCGACGAGGCAATAATCGGAATTGGCACGGGCCCAGGTAACGATGGCGGCTCCAGAGAGTTTTGGTCGGGCTGGATGACAGAGCTAGCCGTTGGCGATAAGTTTTCGGCTGGTGGTGCGGGACTGGGAGGCTGGGAATCCGGTGGAGAAACGGGCGCAGGTGGCGATATAGCATTATCGATTGGAGGTGTAGGCAGCTCAGCAGCAAGTGGTTGGTCCGGCGGAAAAGGCTGGGGCTGATTCTGAGGATCCATAATCACTTTAGATCATAGCACACAAGCATAAGAATCTTGAAAATCAGCGATCGAAGCTGCGTGTGGCAGAGTAGGGCCGAAGCCGTGCACTAGCGCAGAAATCTTACGCACTTGGTACGAGTTCCGGACAAGCAACTATTGGTACTACTTCGACTTTGTTAGCGATGGCTAGTAGTGCCGCCGAAACGTCAACGACTGCCTGCACCAAGCCTTCACGTTGCCCGGCCGGTATACTGGCTAGACCTCGAGCGTATAAATCGTATGGTTGATCTGCTGCTGCTTGGTGAAAGTGTACCGCTGGTTGTGTTGGTTCCGGTTTCAGTTCCGCCATACCAAACACGGAGCGCCGGCTTCCGGGCGTCAGATAGTGTAGCTTTACAACTGCACGGCCATCAGGCACACGCCTTTCTACCGAAACATTTGGCAGGCCTTGGCCATGAAGGGAGATATTATCTTTGGTATGTCTGATTGAGATTTCAGCCTTTGTGTGGCTGATGCGACCATCAGATACGCGAATACGCGGATGAGTGAGAAGCTCAGGGGTTGCAGGGTCAAATCGCGTAGCTATGGCTCCAACTGCCGCTGACAACCGGCTTTTTTGGTCTTCTAGCAATGCATCTCCTCGGTTGATAAAACGCCCAAGTCGTAAGCCATCGACCAGCCTAAGTCCAAGACTATCTCTATCGTGAAGCCTCTGCTGAGTCATTTTTACAAATAACTGAGCAGCTCTGTCCTGTTCGATACGTACGGCCTTTGGTCCAAGCATGGAGCATATTATGCATAGTTACCTAGTAAAGGTCAAGTTGCTAATTTATGCCAGAGAGTTTCTGGTGCGTCAGTAAAGGTGTAGTATGGTGCCCCGGGTAGGATTTGAACCTACGACCTTAGGCTTAGAAGTCCTCTGCTCTATCCAGCTGAGCTACCGGGGCAAAAC
>CAYTRU010000020.1:0-16497 GCA_964440265.1 uncultured Candidatus Saccharibacteria bacterium
CCAACCATGCGCGAAATTCGCTACCTCGATAAGCTGATCGATGAGTTAGCCAAGGGAAAAGCCATGGAGAAAATTTTGCGGAAAGAATAAATGTTATTGATCAAGTGGTCGGTTTCAACCGGGTCGAGTCGAGTCAGTAATGGTTACAGTCTATGAGCCAAAATCCTTATAGAGAAAATTAGCTAATTCGGTCGGACGGTAGGTGGTAAAGTACTTCATATTTAATGGCATCCATTCAGCATCCCAGCGCTGCATATACTGTGCATCGTGTCCCTGACTTAGGTCTCTGGCTTTTGCACGCTTCAAGGCAAGCTCAGGAGGGCAGTCCACCCACACACTCAGGTCAAAGTAGTGCATGTATTCTGGACGGAAAAGACGAATACCCTCTACGATCAATACTCTAGGCAATTTTTGTCGGAACTGCCATTTGTATGAATTCCCATCGAACCCCGTGCCTTGATAATTCAAATCCTTCTGCTCTAAAGAGTTTTCAAGAATCTGAATTAGCAAATCCCAGTCATAATCGTCAAATAGTCCCGTTCCGCGGGGCATTGGGGCGTACAAATTATCCAAGTGGATTACCTGACTATCTGTAATTTGATAATGCTGAGTCAGCTTATCTGCAAGGTACGTTTTGCCAGATCCCGCAAAACCAGATACACCCACAATTATGTGGGGTTTTTGAGCCAGTAGCGTATCAATGCGTCCAGTTAGATCGTTAAACATACAGTGAATTATATAGGAAAGGTTTCTGGACGCTTTGTAGTCAGTCGTATAAATTACCTTGACAGTCATAGTAATGTGATATACACTGTACTCATGATTGACAAAAAACTATCATCGGATTTACTTCGCGGGCACACGGATACTATCATCCTCAAGCTTTTGAAGGCCAGCGATAAGTATGGCTACGAAATTACCAAGCTGGTGTTTGAGCATTCGGACCAGCTGTATGAGCTGAAGGAAGCGACCATGTATTCGAGTTTGAAGCGGCTAGAGAATGACGGGCACATCACTTCATACTGGGGTGACGAAACGCAGGGCGGCCGGCGCAAGTACTATCACATTACCGACAGCGGCCGGGAAGTGTATAAAGACAATAAGCATAACTGGGATAACGCCAAGCAAATCCTAGGTAAATTAATATAAGGAGGACTAGCAATGGATAAGAAACTAAAAGCATTTTTGGACGAGGCATTTAAACCCTACGGCAACTTCCCGGCACGCCGGGATGTGCAGCAGGAGCTGCTGGCCAATTTGCTGGAAAAGTACAATGACTTAAAGGCCAGCGGTAAAAGTGAAGCTGAAGCCTATCAGGCCACCATTGATTCGTTTGGTGACGTGACCGAGATCATGGAGCAGGTGCAATACGCGCCTCAGAAAAACAGCGAGGAAAACAGCCAGGAAGAACGCTCAATCGGTAAAATTTTGAAGGACACCTTTCGGTCGGCGAAAAAGAGCCGCTCGAAGTTTTCGTCGTCGGAACTCAAGCAAAGCGACCTGAGCGGGACGGATCTGACTGAGGCTGATTTTAGCTTCAGCTCGCTGGCCGAAAGTAACTTTGACAAGGCTGAATTGACGGGCGCTAAGTTTCGCGGATCTGCCCTTAAAAAAGCTTCGTTTGCGGGAACAAATTTGAGCGGCGCCAGCTTTGCCGGTAGCGACCTGAGTGATACGTGCTTTGACAAAGCCAACCTAACTGGCACCAAATTCAAAGCTACCGACCTCAAAGGCGCGACCTTCCAGCAAGCCATGCTAACCAACACCAATTTCAGCCACTCTGACCTGCGCGATGTCTCGTTTGAAAACCAGACACTGATGGGCGTAAATTTTGACAGCACATCGCTCAAAAATACGAGCTTCAAAAATGCCACGCTACAAGAGGTGTCGTTCCATCATTCCGATGCGAAGCACACTATTTTTGACGGCGCCAAGATGGACAAAATCACCTATGCACTACTCAAAGGCGCAAAGGCCAAGCTTGATAACGTGGTGCTTCAATAGACGAGTAAGGCCTTAATTTCGTCGTCCATGTTCTGAAAGAGCCGCTGCTATTTCATAGAACTTTAAAACAGAATATTAGCTATGGCCGAGAAGGTGCGACCGATCAAGAAATACAGGAAGCCGCCCGACTAGCGTATGCTGATGAATTCATCGGACAACTGCCCGCAACGTACGATACACTGGTGGGCGAGCGGGGTGTAAAGCTGAGCGGCGGCGAGAAGCAACGCGTGGCCATTGCCAGAGCGATGCTGACGGACTGCCCACTCTTAATACTCGATGAAGCCACCTCAGCACTCGACAGCAAAAGCGAAAAACTGATTGCCAGCTCACTGGACGAACTCATGAAAGACCGGACGACCATCGTGATCGCCCATAGGCTCAGTACCATTCGGAAGCTGGATCGCATAATCGTTCTCAGGAGCGGTAAAATTATCGAAGATGGAACCCACGACGAACTATTAGAAAGGCAGGGGGAATATGCCGAGCTATGGAGCCATCAATCTGGCAACTTTTTAGAACCTTAATCGGTGAAACTTTTCTCACTTGCCATGTTAAGTATGAAGATGATTGCCTCTATAGTTATAGATAAATAATACATAACCATCAATTTTCCTTACTGTTGCCATCAAAATAATCAGGTTGACGGTGCTAGTAGTGTCTCCTGTACCATACAACTTAGTGAGGTACATGTAAGTTTTAAGAGGAGGTATTATGCAGACAAGCTGTAATGAGGCCCGATGGGCAGCTACAGCAGTGTCAGGAGATGGCGGCGCCGCCTCAGCTGGATGTCTGGGAAACACCAATGGTGACCCTAACTACTACACTATCGTTACGTGGAACTACAGGTACTTTACGGTTCACAAATTCTACAATGCCCAAACTGGAGTCTTTCGGGATACAGTGAGCTGGTAGCACCCATTATCCGTTCCTGACTTCTCATAACAAAACTTCCGATAGTATAAGTATTTAGGCGATGTGCAGTGTGGCTCATTTGTTGACGATCGGGGCTACACTTGCATAAATGTTATTACTTACTTATGCTTAGAAGAATATGGAAAACCAACCGACATTTCGCCCCCAAAACCAAGATAATCAAGAACCTTCACCTCAAGAACTAAACAGTATAACTTCTAGTACTCCGGCACAATCCAGCCCTACAGTATTTGTATCGGATCTACACGTAAGCGGCGCTCAGCCTTCTGGCCAAGTCGGAGGCGGGCGTAGAAGCCCAGTTGAGTTTATAGTAATTGCTATAATTGTCATCTGCGTACTAGCGGCAGGTGCATACCTTTTAATAACACACAACGATAAGGCTGCTAAAATTGCGACACATGCAGTAGTCCAAAATAAGCAACCTTCACCAAACACTTCTGCAGCTTCCAGTAGCTCAAGTGAGAAAAATATAGCTTTCGGCTCGACTGCTGCTGATGGCACATTTCAGGTTAAGCTTTTACGCGTTATCCCAACTCCAACGGTGATTGGTGATCTGCCTGATCCTGGTACAGAATACATAGAAGCAGATTTCTCAGTAACTTCTGTAGCGAATCGAAATAACTATGCATTTAACATGCAATTTTTACCCTCAAGCATTCCTGCTGGGAAAAAAATAGGTAACATAGAATTTACGCCAGTAGACAGTACCTCACCAATTAGCCCATTGACGTTTAGTACAATGCCAACCAAAAAGGTGCAGATAGCTGGCAAAGTTTCAACCGAAAGCGACAGCCTACCTATCGACGGGACAGCTCAGATACTTGAGCTGTATACGCTATTTGAAGTAAAGCAAGGCGACAAGGGGCAAATTGTCTGGCAGGGCCTTGATGGTGGCAGCTACCACTTCCTCACACAGTAGAAGGGTTTGGAGCAAGTAGCGCACACAAAGAAAGATCTTTTGACCTGGTTTTGCTATGATAACGTTATGCAAAAGTATGCTTTCCTTGATCGAGACGGAACATTTATATGGGAACCGGCGTGTCCTGAGGGTGTAGACCCTCGTGAAACCTTTCCCTTAAAGTCGATGGACGAGTTCCGGTTTATGGACGGAGCCATAGAGGGTCTCAAGCAATTGGTCGATCACGGATACAAGCTGGTTATGGTCACTAATCAAACTTTCTTAGGTACACCGAAGCATCCTCGGGAAATGTTTGACCAGGTGATGATGAGAATAAAGGATGAGCTGGCCAGCCAAGGCGTTAGCTTTGATTTCATAATGGCCTGCCCTCATGGGCCTGATGAGAATTGCGATTGTCGCAAGCCGAAGACAGGTGGATTAACACCATTCCTGGAGGCCAATCAGGGCAACATAGATTTTGCACACTCGTATATGTTTGGCGACAGAGATACAGACGAAACGTTTGCTGATAATCTGGGTGTACGGTTTATCAAAGTCCAAAAAAACGAAAGGTTTGAACTACCCTCTGACATGTAAGTTCCGTGTAGTTCCTCGACAGTATTGCCATAGTAAACCTGTATAAGTATAATAACAATTATGTCAGAAACTGAACCGGAAGTCGAACCTGTACAAATCCCGGCTATAGTTAATGAAAAAGCTACTACGGTAGATCCGGGTAGGGTTGGTGTGCGATTGCTTGATCCTGGGCAACAGCCTTTTATAACCGTCGATACGGGTGGTTACGATTTTAGCGGCAGGGGAAAAACAGTGTTTGATACAGGCTCCTATTTGCACACAGAACGTCTCGGAGGTAGAAGCGTTCTCCCGCCGCACTACGATGCTGATAGCGATAATCGCTAGCACTTCCGTGTGGGTTATGTAGTGTGCGGATTACCAGGCTGTGGTAAAAGCACGCTGGCTGCGAGCATATCGGCTCGGCTCAGGCTGCTTGTTTTTTCGGTAGACCCTATAGAGTCAGCCATACTGCGGAGCGGAATTGAGCGAAGCTTCGAGACGGGCTTAGCAGCCTACCTTATCATAGAAACTTTGGCCGACGAGCAGCTAAAGCTAGGCCACTCCGTTATCATCGATGCCGTGAGTGCGATACCGAAAGCAAAGCAGATGTGGCGTGAGTTAGCCGCTAAGTACCAAGCCCACTTGGCTATAATTGAGTGCGTTTGTTCTGATGCAAGTATTCACAAGAAACGTGTAGAAGCCAGAGTAAGGGGCATCTATGGCATGCACGAGGTTACCTGGGATGATGTGCAGAAGCGAAAGTCTGAGTACATTGCCTGGGATGAAGCACGACTTACAATCGATGCTATTAATAGCCCGGAGACCAATATGCGCCAAGCCCTGACGTATTTGAAAAATAAATAAAGTCAGCCTTTTTGTTATGATTACAGAATGACAACTTTCTACATCTGTCGGCACGGCGAAACCGAAAATAATAAAAAAGTGCGGCTCTCGGGCTGGGTAGATACGCCGCTCACCGACGAAGGTGTGCGTAACGTCCAGTGTACTATAGCCAAACTACAGGGGATTCAGTTTGATAGCGTACACTCAAGCGACCTTGGTCGAGCTTTTATAACTGCCTACTTGATCACCAGGAGCGTCGGTTATACTGCTGAAATCCATCGCCAGAAGAGACTCAGAGAAGTCAATTACGGCGACTATGCAAATATGCGATGGACAGATGTAGATCCCCATAATCTCAACTTTCTCAATGATACGAACTTTGTTTCACTGGGTGGTGAATCGCTCGCCCAAATGCAGCAACGAATAGTGGCTTGCCTGAGTGATTTGAGCCAAGAATATCCAGACCAGACAATTCTACTTACTAGCCACGATGGACCGATAAATGCGATCCAGGCATACTTTGCCAATACTGACTTAGGCATGCTCATGAAAACACAAGTTAACCCGCATGATTTTGTAGCCAAGTTCACCATGACTGAAGGTGAAATTAAGTCGTTTATCGAGGTTTAGGCGAGTACAGGAACTCGTTCGGCAACTAGTGCAGGAACGTGCATTATAGTGTTTTGCATCTCATGGGCTACGTTGACACCTATCAATCGGGGGTGATCAGTGCGGAGTATTGCCGCCTCTGGCCCGTCATCTACAAAAACGAAAGCCTGATCCGGATACTCTGTAAGCAGGTCGGCGATAATGACCAATTTAGGAGAGAGCCAACTATTGATAATGAGTCCTCCTGATCTTGTAGCTTCGATAACTTCAGGATCAATAATAGCTTCCACTCGTGCCAGTTGGGTTTCAGGCGTCGTGTTATCGCCCCACATAAGTTCGTGAAGGGCTGGGTCGTCATTGGTGCGTGAACTTCTGATCAGATCATAGTCGACGTACTCCTGGACCTCAGCAATTTCCGGTAACGCATGGACTAAAGCTTCGTCTGGCCCTGTGAGTTCTCGCTCAGGTATCAGCGTCAAGAAGCCCGTCCTCAGCCTATCGCCTAGCTCCTCCCCCAGCTTATGTACGGCTATGCCAAAGGCTGGCCGAATTACGCGATCTTCTTGACGTAAACCTGATTTTCCTAACTTGGCATCAGAAATAGTATTATCTATATCCAGCAGTCCTGCCTCTGGGCGTAACGCTTTATAGCAGCCTGTTGTTCGTCATCAAGTGTCGACCACGCAACTTAAGCAATGAGCATGGGGTCAGCTGCCACTTCGGGAGTCACATGCTCAAGACGTAATTGAGCAGACGAAGCCTCCGCTGGTGAGGGTGCTGTCAATATATTTTCTGCCATTAAGTAAGGATTATAGCATAATCCTCATGTTTAAGCAATACTAGTCTACAGCGTGACTCGAAACCCAGTCAGCATACACGTCGCATACTATTCATGTATCTGATGGTCAGTCAGGGATTATAGCAAATATGTTATGGCTCAATCTGTTATACATAACATATTTGTTATAATGCCTATACCACGGTGACTAAGTGCAGCCTGACTGCTTAGAGGCATAATGCGTCAGTGAAGCTAATATAATTCTTCGTGTTTTTCGTTAAGGAAACGGATCCACTGTCGCAACAGTCGCAGCACGGTTTTGAGCGGCAATTCAATGCCGACATCTAGGAAGTGCCCGACGGCGTTAACTTTGCTGTACTTCCGGGACAACCATTGCCCGACTAGTATAAAGGGCAGATAAAACAGGTCACGCAAGGAGGCCAGTAGCCCGACCGGCCGAGTGGTCAACTCCAATTCACGTACTAGCGTAGTCAGGCGGAAGGCTAAGAAGCTGGCGGTGGAGAAGAAGACGAAGAAGATTCCCAACTGGACGACATTGAAGCCGATCTTCCAGAGGATGAATACAGTGATAGCGATCGGCACCATGAATAGCAGGCAGTAGATAAACTTTGCGATAATCGACGAAGTGCGTCTGGCAGGCATTTGGATTAGTGAGTCACCATCGTCATATAATAATTTTTCAATGTAGCTGCGGACAGTCTGGGCATTGGCGGAGGAGGGTGGTCGCAAGCTCAATTTAAGACTAGCCATGTAGAGGGGAGGGAACAGGAGGTTAACCCCGAGTGGTATAAACGCTATATGACCGTGCATGACTATATCGTAGGGCACTTCAATAGCCAGGCCCACGAGTACTTTAGTGATAAAGATAAAAGCGATACTTTTGATCAGGCGGCGGTTGAGGCGTTGACGGACTTGTTTATATTCGTGGGCAATCTGTCGGTCGTAGGCATCCATGAATAACTGCTGATGGGGTAGGATGTCTGCTATGTCGGAGCGATCATCAACTAAGCTTTTCAGTATCCGGAATGGAGCACCATAGCGGCCAATGACTCGTTTTAGTTGAATAGTCAACGGGCTGTTAAAGAGCTGGTCTATCTGCTCATTGAGGTGCTGAAAGCCGGCAATGTCTAAGGGTGACTGCTTGTACAGAACGAGTAGCTCGTAACGGACGATATCAATATCGGATTTCAGTAAGGCTTGATGTACGGCAATGTATAGGCAGAACTCATAGTTGGCACTCTCTGGTAGGTCAACAAATTGGTCTTTCCCAATTGTTCTCATAAAATAGTGGTAGGCAAAAAATACGG
Source organism: uncultured Candidatus Saccharibacteria bacterium (assembly GCA_964440265.1). Taxonomy (GTDB): domain Bacteria; phylum Patescibacteriota; class Saccharimonadia; order Saccharimonadales; family UBA4665; genus CAYMUN01. The sequence goes on from CAYTRU010000020.1 coordinate 7,970, forward strand.
TAGCCTGCTGGGCATGATGGGAGCTCAGCATATTTTCTGCCTTGCTCGAGATAAGGGCCAACACCCAATTCATCGCAGTATTGCGCTCCACGTGCGCCTGGCGTAAATGGCCGAAAGCTGTGAGGTATTCCTCGACTAACTGATCCAGTTGCTCGGCTGTGGCTGTGCTGAACCCACCGCTCCTGAGGTAGCCGGCATGTATTAGTTCGACGATCAGTTCGGCACCCAAAGCGCGGGACCGACGTTTAGCCAAGAATAGATTACGCTTATAAAAGCGTTTGATAGCTCGCTGTAATAGAAGGTGTTCCTCGGCATGCTCAGCAGCGTTCCGAAGCTGCTCATAGGCGCTTGATAAGGCTTTGCCTGTATCTGGTACTTCCATCATGACGCCGGCCATGCTGGCCGCTAGAGTTTGGTGGTCTAGCTCTCGAGCGACCAAGAGTTGCTGCTGGAGCAATTCATTCAAAGAAGAGTACTGATTGGACATAATAGTGCTGATAATTATAGGGGCTTTTCACCAAGATTGATATGCGGCCTTTAATTTTACGTACTATGCTACACTCGGACTACACTATGTATAAGGGTTACGATGATAAGTTGGTGGCAGCAAAATACAACGATTCGCTGCGCTTACCCATTATTAGGACATTGTATAAACGTGAATGCCGAGCATTAGCCAAAGACTTAGAGGGTATTGTGGCCACCGATAAAGTCCTAGAGATTGGTGCCGGGACGGGTAAAGATACTGCGGCCTTATGTGCAGCCGCCAAAGAGGTTACAGCCCTGGAGCCATCTCTGGCCATGATGACCGAACTGAGGAAGGCAATCGACCCTTTACCACCTAACTTAGAGCTCCATACTATAGACTTCCTAGCATATGAAACGTCGAAAAAGTTTGATGTGGTAGTGGCTGTTGGTGTCTTGGATTATGTAGAGGACTGGCAGGGCTTTTTAACGAAATGCAATCAACTGGCTCGGAAGAAGGTCGTGGTAACCCTAAAGGCCAAGGGCATTTTACCACTGTTATATGTTGCTGCGTCGCACTTGTCAGGCTTAAAGGTCTACACGCATTCTGCCGATGAGATTACACGTTTCCTGCCTACTGCAACGATCGAACTCGTGGGTCTTCACAAGCACCTACCCTTTACCTGGATAGTGTCTTTTAGCCCTGAGCCATAGCTAGAAAATAGCGATGTAATTGATTTTGTCCGGTAGTCTCGGTGTGGAAAGAGGTAGCTAAGATATGTTGCTGCCTGACCGCTACCGGCAGCTGCTTACCTTCATGAGAGATGCTTGCCAAGGTAGTGACTTGTCGGCCGGTTTTTATGATACCAGGGGCTCTGATAAATAAAGCTTCCAGAGCTACGTCGGTTACGACGGGCATGGAAAGCTGGATTTCAAAGCTTTGTTTCTGGCTGCCGAAAAAATTGCGCTTGACGGCTATATCGAGACCGCCGATTGCGCTTTGACCGGCATTTTTTTGGCCTTCTATCTGATTTGCTAGCAGTATCATGCCTGCGCAGGTCCCCCATACAGGTTTACCAGTTTGGAGGTATTGCCGTAGCGGTTCAATCATGCTATCTCGACTAGCAATTATACCCATGGTCGTACTTTCGCCACCAGGCAGTATCAAGCTATCGATGTTTTGCAGGTCGTCTGCGTGTTTCACCAGCAGTGAGCGACTACCACATCGATGAATGGCAGCAGCGTGCTCTTGAAAATCTCCCTGGAGCGCCAAAATACCCACCAACCGAGATGACACCTAGATACCTCGAGGTGCAAAGCGGATATTGTCAGCCGCCATCTCAAGGTTAATGCCGACCATCGGTTCGCCAATGTCTTTGCTGACCTCTGCTAGCACGCGAGGATCATTATAGTGAGTAGTAGCCAGTACGATAGCCTCGGCACGTTTCTCGGGATTGTTGCTTTTAAATATGCCTGAACCGACAAACACACCGTCCATGCCCAATTGCATCATGAGCGCGGCGTCGGCTGGTGTGGCGATACCACCGGCTGCAAAGTTCACTACGGGCAAGCGGCCTAGTTTTACTACTTGCGCTATAAGATCTAATGAAACTTTTTCAATTTCAGCGTAAGCTTTACGTTTCGCGGCGCTGGATTTTTGCAGTGCAATAATTTCGGCATTGACAGTCCGAGCGTGGTGAACCGCTTCCACGATATTGCCAGTCCCGGCTTCGCCCTTGGTCCGGATCATAGCGGCACCTTCCTGAATGCGTCTCAGGGCCTCGCCTAAGTTCCTTGCTCCGCAGACAAATGGCACATGAAAAGGGCTTTTATCGACATGGCGGCTGTTGTCAGCCGGCGTAAGCACCTCGCTCTCATCGATGTAGTCAATGCCTAAGTACTCTAAGATCTGGGCTTCCACGAAATGGCCGATTCGCACCTTAGCCATGACTGGTATGGTAACAGCTTGCATGATTTCAGTAATGATCTTTGGGTCACTCATGCGGGCGATGCCGCCGTCTGCCCGGATATCCGCTGGTACTCGTTCTAGAGCCATGACGGCCACGGCACCGGCGTCTTCGGCAATCCTGGCTTGCTCAGGCGTCACCACGTCCATAATCACGCCGCCTTTGAGCATCTTGGCCAGCCCACTTTTGACTGCGAATGTGCTCTTAGTTGTCTTCATGCTGTACTCCTACCTAAGTTCCCTGGGAATCTCTATTATAGTAGCTTCTTGCTAGCATAGCTAGATAAGATATGACTCATCATCTTATATCACAAAGTTCAGCTCATTAGCTGCGACGTCGCCAAGGCATGAGCAAGTGTTCTAGCAGGATGACCAAACCGAAAAGTAGGAGGCTAATCAGAGCAGTTACAAAGATAGCAGCAAAAACTAAGGGGGTAGCATGGGTGTTTGCACTGGTTTGGATGAAAATACCCAGACCTTTGTAGGCGCCCACATACTCACCGACGATGGCACCGGTCATGGCGTACGCGACGGCAATCTTGAGCCCTGCAAAAAAGGCTGGTAGAGCCGAAGGAATTTTTAAAAGCTTCAAAGTTTGCCCATAAGAAGCCTGCATAGTGCGAAATAGATTGATTTGCTCAGTATCGACGCTGGCGAAGCCACTTGCCATGGCGATGGTAATAGGAAAGAAGCAGTAAAGGGTGACGATGATGACTTTGGGCAGCAAGCCGTAGCCGATCAAGACCAATAGTAGCGGTGCTAGGGCGATAATAGGGATGGTTTGCGAGGCGATTAATAGGGGGTACAGTGCCTTGCGTATGATAGCCGAGGAATCAAGTAATATGGCGGCGAGGACGCCTAAGATAATAGCGACAGATAGGCCGAGCAGAGCTTCTAGGAGAGTTTGCCAGGCATGGCCTAGCAATACTGACCAATAGGGACCGGTATAGCTGATGATATGAGTCGGAGCCGGCAAGATGGTGGGGCTGATATGCCCCCATCTGGCGACTAACTCCCAGACTGCTAGCAATAAGAGCGCGGCAAAAAGAGGGGGTAGGTATAGTTTGAAAGGTTTGCTCTTCATGGCTGTAATAAGAGGTTCTCTAGTGCCGTCTCTAGTCGTAGAGCACTTTGCTGAGATAATGACTGCTTGTGGCGTGGCCGTGGCAGATCCACTACCACCTCCTGGATGACAGTAGCGGGTCGGTGGCTCAGCACGTATATCCGGTCTGAAAGTAGTATGGCTTCTCGGATATCATGGGTGATCAGCAGGGCCGTAGAGCGCATCTCACGCCAGACCTCCAGTAACCATAACTGCATCGATAGGCGAGTAATGGCATCAAGGGCGCCAAACGGTTCGTCCATCAGCAGGAGGTCCTGATGATTGATTATGGTACGCAGCAAGGCCACTTTCTGGGCCATACCGCCCGATAATACATGAGGGTATTGATCAGCAAATTCATGAAGCCCAAACTTTTTTAGTAGTACATCAGCCTTAGAATCGGACTTTTTAAGTGGTTGATGCTGCAGCGTGGGGCCTAGTAAGACATTTTGACGGACTGTTTTCCACGGCAAAAGTAATGGCTTTTGCGGCATATAGCCAGATTTACCGAGTCGATCGTCAATGCTACCATCAATAGTAATCTGACCTGATGTTGGCTCGTCAATCCCCGCAATACTATTAAATAACGTGCTCTTACCGCAGCCACTAGGACCAATAACACTGACAAATTCCCCACGCTTAACATGTAAAGTAATCTCAGAAAGTACCGATAGGGGCTGCGGGCTATCGGTGAAAGTCTTTGAAAGCTGATCAACGGCGAGTTTTACTTGGTGCATGCATTTGACTTAATGCTAGAGGACTTGGGCTAGCTGCTCACTTTTTGGGTAAGAATTGGTTGGTATATAGCTTGTCGAAAGGCAGGGTGGTGACGACTTTGCCCTTTTCATCGGTGACAGTGTCAGATTGCAGTATAAACTTTGGATAGCCAGTCCAAGCCGACAAGTCCTGTAAGCCCCACGGACGACCACTGTCGGCGTAATGCTGGCTGACAAAAGCTTGGCTTTCAAAGACTAGCTGTTTATCGGGAAAGGTTTCTTTCGGTGTGTTATCGATCAGCAGCTGGGCGGCTTCCTTTGGGTGAGCCCGGGCGTATTCGTAGCCCTGAGCAGTGGCAGCCATGAAGCGCTGGAGAGTGTCAGCTTTCGTTTTGACATTCGCCTGGGTGGCGATAAAAGCCAGATTAGGGCCATCGGGAATGCTGTAATTGGTGATGGGAAAGAACTTCGTGGCCAGCCCGTCATGCTTGGCCTGAATGACCTCCCAGCTCTCAAAAGCCCAAACAAAATCAATCTTTTTGCTTTCTAAGGCTTGCATGGCATCAACGTTTAAGGTGACATTTTGAAAGTTACCTTGGCCACCATCTTTTTGGATCACTTCTTTGACAACTGTGCCTTCAAGGGGCGAGCCGTAGCCCCCATAAACCTTATTGTCTAAATCTTTGGGACTATTGATGCCCGAATCGGCACGTACGATAAATCCCGAGGTATTATGCTGTATCACTGCACCGATAGAAACGATTGGTTGGTTTTTGGCATTTTCACCGACAACATCTTCCATAGTACCGATACCAATGTCTGCTTTGTTGTTAGACACGAGACTAGTGGCAGTCACCGCACTAGAGTAGGGCAGAATCTGCAGATCAATGCCCTGAGCTTTATACCAGCCTTTGGCCTGAGCGACGTACACACCAGTGTGATTGGTGTCGGGGGTCCAGTCCATAGCCAGTGTCACTTTAGTGCTGGTAGCCTGAGCTTGACCGGTCTTACCGTGCTTGTTGTGCCAGATTAGTAGTCCTGCCATCGCTATAATTATGACCATTCCAAGCGCTATAATTTTTTTCATCTACAGGTGATCTCCCTAAGTTTAGTAATATAAAAACCGGGCGATAATGCCCGGCAATGGTAAATGACTGTGACAACTCTCGTTGCCTGTGAATTCCCTACGCCGGCATTATCCGAACAGGTTCCAAGGGTCGATAGCGCTGTCTATCCTCTCAGCCCGTCATGTACGAGCTCCCCTCACCGATCTATGCTTATGATAAGCGCCTAGCCGCTGCTTTGTCAATTGATCTCGCCAGTATGGACGAACAATAGTGTGCCTTGTGTAAACTTCACGGTGGCCTGATCTTTGATTAGTATATTGCTAATTCCCCGAGATATGCCCATGGTCAAAGTTTCGTCGCTGAGAGGATACTGCAGGCCGTTTGTTTTAATACCACTGACCTCAGGAGTTAGCGGCAGTAACGACAGTATGTCTTTTGAGCGGCCTGCGATCTGGACGGCCGCTGGCCCGGACTGAGCCCAGACGGCTGTAGATCCGTTCACGCATCGCAGCGGTATAGCCTGGTCTGCGAGCAAAAATATATTGGCCAGAATGTGGTCAATCCGGTCGCCTTCAATACCGCCCAGTAGGGTGATCTGACTGGCATTTTTTCCTAGCGCGTACTGCAGCGCAAGTTCGGTGTCAGTTTCATCCTTTTCTGGATTGCACACGATCAGCTCGCAGCCTTTCCTTTTTAGTAACTGTTGGGTATCTTCGTCGAGGGAATCGAAATCGCCAATAACGACTTTAGGCAGAGTCTGAAAGTCCAGCGCTGTCTGGGCACCGCTATCAGCCGCGATGACTAGGTCGGCCTTAGTTAGAGCCTGGCGCACAAATCTGCCGTCTCGTAACACGCCGCCGGTAAAAATCACTACGTGCATGACTTCATAGTAGAGAATATACAGCTACCCGACAACTGTCTCTGGCAAGCTGATAGCACCGATAGATGGAGCGATGCTAACTTTGCGGTCGGGTAAAGGGCGTTTTCTAAGAATAACAATAGGGTATTCAATATCTAGCAAGATGTCTTCCACGCCACCCTGACCGTCATCAACGATCGTGGTGCCACGTTCTGGAGCAGTTTCCTGTGCTCCGAGATAATCAAGCACTCCTGTGACGTAGACATCTCGAAATAGCGAGAAGACGTTGGTAGCAATGATCACCTCATCTAATTGACTGAGAGCGTCCTCTCTGGAGATCGTGCCAGCATGTACAGCAGCCCCCAGTCTTGTTTTGAGAGCCTGAATGTGAGTGACTTCTGCTCGACACTCATCTGTTTCATTATAGCCGTGCAGCTCAAGGAATCTGGGGTTTAAGTAACGTTTGGCTTGAGCCAGTGCGCCGCGGCCAGTCTGTGCTTCAGCTTCACCCAGGGCTAGTACTTCAAATACCGGCGTTCCGTCTTCGTATTGCACATCGTTCACGATGTTAATATATTGCTCAACCGAGAGAAAGCGGTCATCTTTAGCAGCTAAAACTCGGACTGCTGCCGATAAACCGCCATTAGTGACTGGATCACCCGATGACAATTGTGCGGCGTAGAGCTCGCCAGGATTGAGATTAGCGCCAATGTTGTGCAGGGCTGTAGTCAGATCGGGCCGGGACAAATAATGCTCCCATGACCGAGAAATAGCCAGTCGACCGCTTACTACAACGCCACCTTCTCCGCTTTGCGGTTCGATTGGGTAAAGTGGTAGTGGCTCAACGACGTTAGCTAAGAAGGTTACTACAGGGAAAGTTTCAGGAGGAATTTGATCGAGTGAAGCTTGTTGTAAGTCCAGGACAGTTAGTTGTGGTTGATAGCCTCTCTCCTGTAGGTCACGACAGATCACCCGTTCAAGCGGTGCTGTACCGCCAGCAATCGACACTACATCAATTGGACCCGGCGCATATGCTGCTTCAACGTAACCTATAATTCCCGGCAAAGATGACTCGGCAAATTCTCGCCCACCGAAATGTGTAGTCCAATTGGGCAGGCCCTGCCGGTCGCCTGCAATGTTTGCGTCGAGACGAGGTGCCTCTCCTTGTAATGGCTGGAAACTCATAGTACTTCTCCGTTTAAAATTGTGGTAGCTTGGGCCAGATTGCGTAGCTTATTGAGGGCCGCATCCCGCGAGATTTCAAGTAGTCCACAGTCTGGTGACAGGATCAGCTGATCTTTCGGCACATGCCGTAGCGCCTCTTGACCGCGCTTGACTAACTCCTTAACTGTTTCAATTCTTTCAATACCGACGTCCAGTACGCCAAGCATCACTGTTTTATTACCGATTGCCGACAAGATTGAAAGATCCAGATGGCTTTGCGCGCCTTCAATCGACACAACATCAAGCTTGGAAGTGGACAGCCATGCTAGGATGTCACGGTAGTAATCTTTGTTAGCCTTGTAGTCAATGCCTTGCTTCTCCAGCGGCTTATTGGGGTAGCCTCGGCAAATATGGACTACAAAAGTAGCTTCATCTTCGAGACCGGCGAAACAGCGCTCCAGGGCCTGTATACCCCAAGTTTTGGCACGATCGGGAAAGCGTAGCAAGACGGGGTCGTCGAGCTGAATAATACGGCAACCGGCTTTAATAAGGGCTTCGATTTCGTGATGAATAGCAGCTGCATAGTCAAAAGCGATCCCTTCAAGGCTACCGTTATAATGTTTGTCAAACAACGAGTCGACAACCGTCGAAGGACCAGGTAGACAGATTTTGGGGATGGCGGTTGTGTGTCGCTTAGTAAACAAAAAATCATTGACGACGATCGGCTGTTTGTAGCTTATTTTGCTGGTTATGGTTGGCACTTGACGCTCGTAGATGCCGCCTCGATAGCTAATCTTTTCCAAGGCGTCAAAATTAATACCTTGTAAGCCCTTCAGGACATGCATGACATACTGGCCGCGGCGTTCTTCACCGTCAGTTACGATATCAATTCCGGCTTGGTTCTGATCTTGAATGGCTGCAAGAGCAGCACGGTCCAGTAGCGTATAGAATTTTTTATCACCAAGTTCTCGGTGCCGTTCATCAAACAGAAAGCCGGTGCTGTCAATAAGCTCTCGGGCCGAGGTCTCGTAGAGATAGGACGGCTTGGGGTAGCTGCCGACAATAGCGCTTAGTATCTTGTTAGTTTGTTCTGGCAGTTTCATGTAGTTACTCCTTATATCCTTTATGTATATCTGAAAACTAAAAAATCGGCCCTAGGCCGATTTGTGGTAGTTTCAGATTTTGTAAA
>CAYTRU010000021.1:0-15889 GCA_964440265.1 uncultured Candidatus Saccharibacteria bacterium
GGAATCATTGGTTATTTTCTCTTCCTCAGGGTACTAAGATGTTTCAGTTCCCCTGTTTACCACGACACCATCCTATATATTCAGACGGGCGCAACCAGACTTAACTCTGGCTGGGTTTCCCCATTCGGATATCTCCGGATCAAATCATATTGGGCTGATCCCCGGAGCTTTTCGCAGCTCATCACGTCCTTCATCGGTATCTTACGTCAAGGCATTCATTGTGCGCGCTTGAGTAACTTTTTACTTATCGGTAACAGTTTTTAGGCTGTCACCAGTGCAATTGACTGGTTATTGGTGATTACCGGGTATGTCTACCACAGTAATGCCAAATAGCCGTTTGTCATATGTGAATCTCATGTGTGTTTTCACAGCACATGGGATTACTCTATTGCTTATCTCTTGGATCAACTTAAAAATGAATGTAAGATGATCCGTTTACTGCCAAATTTTTAAGTTGCGAAACTCAAGGGGATTTCTATCTGATGCTGGCACAACTTTACAGTGGCCCATCTGAATCCTCGAGACTTGAGTTTACGTTTAGCTCTTCGGCTGCTTGTCTCTGTTGCCCTGGCTGACCAACTGACGAACCATTACCTAAACTCAAGTAACTTAGGATCTATTGTAGCAAACCTAACAGAGGCGGTCAACCCCTGTATGCTGTCAAACTTGCTACAGTTTGGCACCTATAACAGCATCGCTTTTTGTGTATTTGTGGTACACTCTAGCTATAATCACGCTTAAAGCTATCCCCTAGATGTCATTTACTATTATGCCAAACAGCAAGCTAACTCTTGACTCGATCAGATGGCTCTTGCCCACGGGGCTGGAATTGATTGCCTACTTTCTGATCGGCCTGGCGACTGTATTATTTAGCAACTTTAATGCGATTGAGCATGTATTGTTCCAGTCAAGCGATATTAGCTTCCATCAAACTACCGTACACTTTCTCGACAAGGAACTGGGAAAGCTCTTGGGCGAAAAGGGCACCTCGACGTTAGTGGTTGGCGTATTCTGGGGTGTCGTGGGGGTCATAGTGTACACCTTCCTCTGGCTTGTCAGCCACTTCTCGGCCGCAGTCAGTACTAACTTTGCTGTACGTAAATATATCTACCCGAAAGGCGCCGACCCCAACCAGCCCCTCAAAGCATTCTTTATACGCAGCTTGTTTAGATTAGTGAGTACGCTTGTCCTGCTCTTTTATCTCCACCTCTTTGTACAGGTCTTACTTCCCCAATGGGCCTGGGCATTTCAACACCTGGTGCAACGATGGCCTGAGCTAGGATCTATCGGAAAAGCTGTACTAATGCTGATTGTAGAGATCGGTGCCTTGCACGCTATAGCGATACTGTTACGTCTGGCATTATTACGGACACGGGTGTTTCGCTAGGCATCTTGCTGATCAATTAGTCTTTGTGGGCGCGACCAACTAAACGAATTGTATTTGCAGCTGCGGCTCGCTGGATATGACTAATCAATAGCATGTACTACAGGTAAAGGACGGCTGTTCCCAGGTACGGTTACTCAGAATGGTCTTAACCTGATCGATGTAGGTAGTCGCTCCTGGGTCCCACCAGGCGCCAGAAAACCAGGCACCGACGCTACCCCACTCGTCGCCAGCTGCATATGGCGGTTGAGCAAAGTATTTATTCAGGCCGTCATAGACAAATCGGTAGGAGGCGCCATAGAAGTCGGCGTTGAAGGCAGTTGACTGGTCTGACATCGGATAGGTATCGACCCATTTATTGAGGACCTGAAGGATGCCGTAGCTGTAGTAGGTTCCATCCTGATGAATACTGCCGGCCTGCTTCCACCATGATTCATTGACGGCGGCGGCACGCATGATATCTTCGTTAATGCCCCATTTCCAGGAGGCCCACTGGATGATTTCGTCGGTGGTTCCAGTGAAGCAGCCGGTTACTTGCTGGGCAAGAGGGTTGATGTTAGTTGCGTCGATTTTAGCTTGATCTGCGTGGAAAAGAGTCAGTTGATCGCTGGTGGGAACAGTATGGTTAGGGATCTGGTTGGTACGTCCCCGAGTTTCCACTGCACTGTGGACATGCGCCGCAGCTTCGGCGTCACTCATAATAGAAGGACTATAAGCCTCCGGATGCACCGGATCATACGCAACCACAGGTTGTCGGATAACTGATTTGCCAGTTGTCGGCGGGGTAGTTGGCGTGGTTGGACAAGTGGCGATGCCGCCACCTCCGACTGTCACCGTCGTGCTTTTAGTAGTGGTTCCGCCACTGCTCGTGCAACTCAGGGTGTAGGTAGTAGTAGCGTTGAGGGCACCGGTGCTGGTGCCGGTGCTATTTGCAGGTTGGCTGCCACTAAAGACACCGCCAGTCATGTTACATGAATCCGCATTCGTGGTAGCCCACGACAGCGAGCTGCTGGCTCCTGATGCAACGGTAGCCGGAGAGGGTGTAAAAGAGGTGATAGACGGCGCAGGAGCAGGGCTAGAGGCATTCCCAAACACTTGAACTTCTACATAGTGGTTGGAGCCATTGACAGTACTACCATTGCTCCACAGGCGGACGTAACGGGCGATCGCGGTAGTCGGGATTGATTCACCGGTGGCGCTCTCGGCATACTCGGCATCCTTGCCAATACCCTGTCCGGCAGTATTATCTTGGTCATTATTAAAGAGTGTGGTGACGTTAGAGAGAAACTTGGGGTCATCGGAGACCTGCACCACTACATCGTGATATTTGCGCGCATCACCGAAGTAGTGCCAGAGCTTAATTTGGCTGAGACCCTGTGAAGCGCCCAGATCAATCTGGACCCAGCGGGGGCCGGCTTCAATATTGGTGTAGTTGGCCGTGTTTATGTCCCCGTCATTAATCCGGGCGATCGGGTCGATATAGGAAGCATTACTCGTGACCGGCTTATTCAGGGCTAGGTTTGTACCAGAGGGAGCAGGATCGGTTACAGTGCTGTAGAGCACCACTTTGTCGAGCTGTAAGCTCCGGGAACAAGCACTGCTCGTAGTATCATTGGTGAACTTGATTGCAATGGTATGGCTGGAGGCGGTAAGATTCTGCGTAACGGAGTAGCCTGCCCATGATTGGGTGACGGTACTAGAGATTTTTCTGACGTTATCGATCCAGACCTCCATCTTGGGAGCACCTTTACAGGCATCACCTTTGGCCCATACTTCAAGGCGAGTGGCTGCCGGAGTGACCCCTGTTTTAGTGGCAGTACCGTTGGTAGGCAATAAGGCGGCATGACCGGCGCTGGCCGCAGTGTCGGGATAGACCGAAGCGCCGATCGGCAAAGTGAATGTTTCAGCTTCAATGGTCGCTACCGCAGTATCACCTGTGGCCGCGAACGAGTTAAGTATTAGGTAGGCGCCGAGGCTAGCAAAGATAACAACAAATAAAAGGACACTAAGCTTGCTATATTTGCTTTTTCTAAAGAACTTCTCTTGCAAGTTGCCACTAACAACAGTATTAATTGTTTCCATAAGTCCCTTTCTAGTCTTTGACATTATTTGTGTCGTTAATTCTTAGTTTCAATTGGTCGTAATAATGGAGACTGACTGACTCTATAAAAGCCTGCCCGTATGATTGACTACTGCTGAGGAGGGTAGATTTTTGGATGGAGGCTGTCATACTGGTCTGTATGTCCTTAAGAGCATAATTACCTATGTTTAGTGCTTTTGTTTGATTGTAGGCTTTGATTGATGTTTGTCAAGTAGTGTTTTAGGAAAATTACCCATTTACGAGAAAGAAGCCTGGTGATCGACGTTAAAAGGCGTGGACTCCCAACGTAAGGGTTCAGTACCACCTTTTAGTCCACCGACTGGTTGCCACTTAACTTGGGTTAGCCCCATTGACTGATACACGTCTGAGGTGCCGGCAATGCGAGCTTGCGGTGGGTAAAGCAAATAATCGGATGCGCTTGCTGCGGCCACAGCCCAAATTGAGAAGAAACCTGGCGCGGCGACCGCATTGCTCAGTAGCAATAGTAGGTTTGACAACAATTTACATAGGTGTACAATAAAAATCAATTGACATAAGCAACATTAAAAATGACCTTCCATCCCTGGACACTATGATCAAAAGGAAGAAAAATCCATGCAGCCGCAACAATCAACCGAAACCCCTGTAATTAGTGCTCCGGATAGGGCACCTAAAACTAATCGGCCTGGTCTGCGCATTGGCAACAGAGTCCTCTCTCGTTTTCAACTAGGTGCTTTCATATTTATCTTTGCCTGCATCGGTACCTATTTTATTGTTAGGAGCTTTGCAAGTACACCTAGTGTTTACTACGTTGATTGTAGTAGTGCAGCCTCAGATACTAACAGCGGCACCTCAGTCGATACGCCGTTGAGGAGCTTGGCGAAGGCCAGTACAATCCCGCTCACCCCAGGGAGCCAGCTGCTACTGAAGCGCGGATGCACCTGGACGGACAGCCTTAAAGCTAACTGGGTTGGCACGGCAACCAGCCCCATAACCGTCGGTGCTTACGGTGATCAGACGCAACCCATGCCTGTTATTACTGCAAATGCGACCAATAACGGTACAGTAGCAATTAGCGGCTCATACCTAATCATTGAGAATATTTTCACCCAAGGTCAGGCCCCGGCAGTCGCTGCTTTTTGCAATAATAACCCCGTCGGTTATATTGTTGGCTTTAGTTTAAACTCAGGATCCAATAATAATATTCTACGCAATGTCAAAGCCAGCGGTAACTACGCCGGTGTATTTATTAAGCAAGGTTCTGACCATAACCATGTCCTAAACAGCCAGTTTATAAATAACACCATGATGAATCCCCTGGATCCCAAGAGTGTTAACCCCAATAATGATGCGGGTGCTTTCGGTGTAGCCCTTGGTGGGGACGATAATGAAATTGCCGGGAACACCATTAATGGTCAGTATGCTTGCTCCGAGGACTATAATGGTGATGGTTCGGCTGTGGAGGTTTATGGCGGTCAGCGTAACTACATCCATCACAACAAAGCAGCTGATAACGAAGCCTTTACTGAGCTGGGTAACGCACGCTCGGCTGATAATGTCTACGCCTACAACCAAGTTACCTCTAGTATCACGACCTCAAACTTTCTGATTACCCGTGGCTCAATGGATTCCTTTGGACCGGTTGCTGGCACTAAGGCCTACAATAACACCGTCTACTTCACCGGTGCCGGCAGCAGCGGCATTGTCTGTTTTAAAGGCTGCAGCAGTACTATCCTGAGCGCCAAAAACAATATTATTTGGACTGGTGGTCAACCGCTCTACGCTGACGCTGCCTTCGACGAGGGAAATAATATCTACTGGAAAACCGGCGGCATCACCTCTGTTAATGGACCCATAGCGCCATCATCACAACTGGTCGATCCTAAGTTTGTGAATGTCGGCAGCTTTGATTTCCATCTGCAAACTGGCAGCCCGGCCATTGACCGCGGAGTTAACCTGAATTACACCACTGATCTGGATAATGCGACGGTGCCGTATGGCTCAGCCCCCGATATCGGTGTTTTCGAGTTCGGCAGTACTGGCACTGGCACCACAACTGATACGACGAAACCGTCTGCCCCGGTCCTAACCGTTACCCCTGGTGACCAGCAAGTGGCGCTGAGCTGGACAGCGGCGACTGATAATGTTGGGGTCACCCGGTATGCGGTCTGGCGTGATAGCACCTGGGTTGCCGGCTTAGCCGATACGGCTCGCTCCTACACTGTGACTGGTCTAACAAACGGCACTACCTATAATCTTCGGGTAGTTGCCTACGATGCAGCCGGTAACTACCAAAATAGTAATATCGTGTCTCTGGTACCTGCCTCTACCACGGTTCCACCTACTCCCGCTGACACCACACTGCCGGTCGTCACAATCTCCAAACCAGCCAATGGCGCGACTGTCTCCGGAAATGTCACTATCTCTGCCAGCGCCACTGACAATGTAGCAGTAGCCTCGCTTCAGATCTACATCGATAATAGCCTCTATGCTTCCACCAGCTCGAACTCCATGAGTACCGCCTGGAATACCAACCCAAAGCGACTTCACGCCAGCACTCACACCATTACCGTCAAAGCCACGGACGCCGCCGGCAACACTGGAACCAAAAGTATTGTGGTTACGGTTCAGTAATTAAGCTCGTCTAATCGGTAGTTATAGTTTGTCGAGAGCGTTCGGGATGAAGGTTTCGTAAGATCAGCCCTGACGAGCCTGAAGCTCGAGCCGGGTGATGCGTACCTCGTGGTTCTCGGTCGTGACGTGGGCCAAACGGCCAAGGCTGGCCACCTCTACAATTCCGTCGAGGGTTTGCTGCATCTTGTCCTGGGTGACCATGACGGTGTCGAGGGTATCGATGATAGGCTTGATGAGGTCATTAACTTCGTCGACGATTTGCTCCTTAAAATTCTTGAAACGGGCATCGAGTTTGTGGTCGAGCTTAGTTTCAAATTTACCAAAGCGCACGTCGAGGTCAGCTTTGGTAGCAAACTGCTTCAGGTCGTCCTTAGTAGCAAGCTGAGTGGTGATTGCATCGAGTAGCTGCTGGTTGGTGATGTCAGACATGCTGATCTCCTGGTTTTAGGTTGGTAGTTGAGTCAAAGCGTGGTAAGAGTCAGGCGGTGTTCCTGCGTTATAGTTAGTATAGGTCGGTGACAGGCAGAGTGCAATGTTTTTGGGCAGTTTTTACAGCAGATTTAATGTTTCGGCGATCACGTCAGGCATCCACGCTTTTACTGGGCGATGAAGTAATCGAATTGGTAGGTGGTGTTGGCCGCTGGGATGTCCTTGGCATTTAACACGAAATCGGTCAGACTGGTGGCGCCCTTGAAGTAACGCAAGCCAGAGGCGGCGTCGTTGGATGGGCTGATGACGATGTGCGGGCTAGCGCCGTAGGTCTTACTAAAGATGATCTTAGCCAAATCGCCAGCTGTCGGCGCGCTGCCGGTAGTAATGCTAATCGTACCGGTGGTGTCACTACCACTGATGGTAACGTTGGCGCTGGAACCGGCAGCCGTCAAAGCGCTAGCCACTGGCTGGCCACCAGCCGTGATGATATGCCCAGCAATAGTGATGTTGCCCTGGAAGCTGGCGTCGGCCACCACCAGTAAGCTCTGGATGCTAGCAATGCCGGTGACGGTTAGCCTGTCGATGGTAGCCAGGCCGGAAGCGTTCAGGTTGGCAAAATCAGCCGTACCAGAGACGGTCAGGCCGGATAGTGTGGCATTACTACCATTCTGGATGAAACTGCTCATATCAGGGCCCGGGTAATAACCGGGCTCCACAAAGACCATGACCGTCGCCTGGCCTGAGGCTGGATCCCAGGCAGCCAGGGCTTTACCGATGACATAGCCGGCACTGGTGGCTTTCATGGCCTTGCCTGAATCGCCGGAGGTGGTCAGGTAGTCGCCGGGAGCGATAGCGGCCGAGCTGGCAGCCACTTTGACCGGCACGCGGCCATTCAAGGCTACCGGCATCGGGTTGTCTTCCGGCTTGACATTGTAACCAACCGAGCTGAAGTTGCCATGGTTGTCGGAGACGATACCGATACTGTTGGCCTGGTAGGGGCTGCCGGTCTTGACCAACTGGTTAACTTGGCCTTTGACCTTGGTCCAATCGGCATTGCCCTCGGCGTCGGTATCGTAGGTATTAACCACGTTGCTGCCGATGGCCACGATGTCGCCGTAGTCCGTGCCCGGGGCTACCGGGTAATTTTCGGCGTAGTCGGCCACGATAGCACCAGTACAGGCGACAATGGCCACGTTTTCGTTGGCACCAGCGCCGCCGGAGTGACAAACGGCATTACTGGTCAGGGTACCGGCGATGTCAGCCGTCAAAGTACCACCAGTTACCCCGCCGCTCAGCGTAATGGCCTTACCGGAGGTATCGACAGCAAACAGGTTGTTCGAGCTGGAGTCCTGGATCCGGAAAGCCGTGGCGGAGTTGCTGCGGTTTTTAAAGGTAGCGGCACCGGTGTTACTCAGACCGAAGTTGACACTAAAGTCAGTGGTATTCTGGAATTGGAAGGAGTCAGCCTGGTAGTACATATAGCCGTTGGTGCCGTAGTTACCGAATTGAAGACCGCTGTCAGAAGCGGTATATCGTATGTAGGCGTTGGAATTGGAGGTTGACAGGCCATCAAACGTCACGGCCGAGCCCGCATCAACGGTAAGCGAGCCGGTACCATTAAATGCAGCAGCGGTAGCATTAACCGACCAGCTACCATCCGCAGTATCGTTATAGGTGAGGACATTGCCGAGAGCGATCTTTTGTGTTGCGGCGCCGGCCTTTGAGCGATACAAGTTGTAGCTAGTAGCGCCAGTGACTGCCGACCAGGTAACGGTGTTGTTATTGTTTGGACCGGATCCGGTTGTCACGCCGCTTGGCTGGTTGGTAGCGATAGCCTGGGTCTCACTCGTACCGACGAGCGCGCTGAGCCAGTACTGATAAACCGTGGTGTTTGGCAATGAACCCGTGCCGGTCGTAGCAGTAGTCAACGTGGGCGTCGCAGGGTTTGCGAGAGCAGCAGTGACCTGAAGCCGGCCCTGATTGACGACTTTTTGATTGATGGTATCGGCCGTGAACAGGCTCCGGGCAGCAGCGTTTTGGATCTGGAAGGCGGTGGTGGAGTCTTGTTTGTTCTGGAACGTTACTGGTGAGTTAACTATGCCGGCCAGCTGAAGCTTGCCACCGGGGTCAAAGGCCGTAGCGCTAGCCCCAGTTTGCAATTGGATACCATCAATGAAGAACGTTTCGGACGAGCCGCTGGTCTTATTGACATATAGGTAGCCAGTGGCATCAGGCGAGGAGGCCGTAAAGGTACAGCTGAAGCGAGTCCAGCTGGTAGTAACGGTCTGGGCACTCAAGCAGTCATTGTCTGCGCCAGCACTAGTGTTTTTGTAGCCAATGTTAATATCGGTTAGGGTGCTGCCAGCTTTGAGATATAGACTGAGTGTATATTGCTGGGCATTGGTCATGGTGTAGGTATATTTAGCGCCGTCATCGGAGCCAGTGGAGGCCGCGACGGATAGAGAGCTATTACCTTGCCATTGATGGGCCGTGGACTGAGTTAGGGTGGCTGTGCCTTTGGCGGACCAGCCAGTGGTGGTGGCACCTTCTATATCACCATTGGTTATAAGGTTGGACGTAGTAGAGGTATCGACCGTTAGGATGTTGGCGGTGGCAGCGTTTTGGATTTGGAAGGCGGTGGTAGAATTGGCATACGTTTGGACGCGTGCGGTACCACTGACATCCAGAGTTTGGGTTGGGGCTATAGTGCCGATACCAACACTGCCGCCATTGAATAGAGCAGTTATGGATCCGGCATTGGTAACTACAACATCATCTACGCGCATGGTTCCACCCGACGAACCAAGGCTTTGGACGGCATGCCAGCGGAAAGTGTGAGTCCCGGCAGCCACTGCTATGGAGAAGTTGGTGCCTGCAGCTGTTGAGTTACAGTTGCCGATAGGATCGTACTGTGTTGCATCAACGTAGAAGTATAGATGAGAGAAGAAGCTACCATTACAATACATCCAGAACGATACATTGCCGGCCGAACCTAGCGTCTTAGTAAGGTACATGTTTGAGTTAACGACCTGGCCTGAACCGATGACTGACTGTGCCGTATAGGAGCCGGAATGGGCACTGTTATTGACGGCGCTCCAGATTGTTACATTGCCGTCATCGCTGTCAGTAGTAAATGGTGAGAGTGCACCACTTTCAAAACCATTAATGTATGGAGCAGATACTACGTCGAGGGCGGCCGTTGGTGCGGCTTTATTGACACCTATGTAGAAGTTTGCTGAATCTACGTTCAGTATGGAGTTGCCCGAGTTATCCTGAATCTGGAAGGCGGCGGTTGAGTTGCTAGAATTTTTGAAGATCGTTGCTCCAGTACTGGAGACACTGACCACATTGGAGCCAGTATTCTGTAACTGCAGTAGGTTATTACCGCCGGTGGTATTGAGGTTCAGGCCAACTTCGCCGGTAGTGTTTTGGATATCTAGCCGCGCGGTCGGAGAAGCCGTACCAATACCCAGTTCTGGAACGACATAGCCGGCCCCGGCGTTGGTTGCCAAGGTGGTAACATTAGTAGAGTTAATGGCGGATGGCAAGACCGCAACTTGACCAATCTTACCGCTATAGAAGGCGTTTAAGTTAGGCCAACCGCTCGTGCCATCAGCTTTCCCGATTTTCCAGGTGGCGGTGTAGCTTTGCGGGTTGTTGTAGGTAGCGTTGGAGGCCACTAAAGTACCGTCAAGATAGAGGAACAGTCCGGAACCTGATTCAGTCATGACAGCATGATGCCACTTGCCGTCATTGACGCTGGCTGAGCTAACAATGGTGCGCACTGAACCGTTGTAGATACCGCCGTACAGTTTGCCATCGCTGCCGACATAGAGCATCCGGTCATAGTTACTGCCGTTACCAAACGTAATCAACGGCCCATTGCTGATAGTATTAAACGAACTAACTAGACTAAATGTCGTCGGGTTGACGTAAGATGTAGCCGTTGAAATATTGCTGGTAGTGCCGTTAAAGGACATGGCTGGCTTAGTCCCGGCACAGCTAAATGGTCCAGAGAATTGATTAGTCGTGACGCTGTTGAGCGTGCCAGTATTGCTGTTGCCCGAGCTGTCTACGGCCGTGCTGCCAGTGTCTTCAAGCTTCCAATAAGCTGAGGGGCTGAAACCACCAATAGTACTGACGTAGGTGGAGTAATTACAGGTCCCGGCTGATTTATTGACAACTAGATTGCCCGCCGCCGTAATGATCGCATTGGTGGTGTCGGCGGTCAGAAGACTGGTGCCGGCGGCATTCTGGACTTGGAAGGCCGTGGTGGAGTCAGTAGTGTTTTTGAACAGGGTGCTGCCAGCGACGCCGAGAGTACCGGTAATGCCGACGTTTTGGCCGACCTGGAGGCTGCCCTGGATAGTGGCGTTACTAGCAAAATTGGCGTTGCCATCGACACTCAAGGTACCGACCTCGAGACCACCGGCCTCGAGCTGCTGGGCGTAGGCCCCACCGAGATCAAAGATCTGCAGCGTATTGGCGCCACTGGCGGGGACATACATATACCGGCCCTGGATAGCCCCCTCCTGGGGGTTACTACCGGTCGTAATGCTACCCAGGCTGCTGGGGCTGGCCGGGTTGCTGATGTCAAAGACTTGGACCGTACCGGCACCGTAATTGGTGACGTAGGCGTAGCGGCCTTGGAGGGCGACTGACCAGGTGCCGCTACCGGCCGCGATGGTGGCAACGCTGGCTGGGCTGGCTGGGTTAGAGATGTCGAAGACCTGCAGCGTATTGGAGGTGTAGTTGGCTACGTAGGCGTAGCGGCCCTGGACGGCCACGTAGCGTGGCGAGGTGCCGGTAGCGACAGTGCCGACACTGACTGGGGCGGCCGGGTTGGCTAGGTCGAAGATCTGCAGGCTGCCAGAGGTCTGGTTGGTGACGTAGGCGTAGCGGCCTTGGAGGGCCAGGCCGGCGGGGTTGGTGCCGGTAGCAACGGTGCCCAGGCTGACCGGAACAGCCGGGTTGGCCAGGTCGAAGATCTGTAGCGTATCGGAGCCGCCGTTGACGACGTAGCCGTAGCGGCCCTGGAAACGGGACAAGATGGGATTGGTCCCAGTCGCGACGGTGGCCGTAGTAATGGGGCTGGCTGGATTACTGATGTCGATAGCTTGCAAGGTACTACTGGTGTAGTTGACGACGTATGCGTAGCGGCCGATGACATAGGGCGACGTCGGATTGGTACCAGTGCTGACGCTGCCTTTGGCTACCGGGCTGGCGGGATTGGTGACATCAAATATCTGGAAGACGCTAGAACCACCATTGGTGACATAGGCGTAACGGCCCTGGACGGCCACGCCATTGGACCCCGTACTCGCGATGCTACTGAGCGCCGCGCTCGGCAGCTGGCCGCTGACATACAACTGGCTGGTCGCCGTCCCGATAGAGCCCACGCTCACCCGCATATTGGTCGTATCAGCCGCCAGCAGCGCCGTCCCCGCCGCGTTCTGGACCTGAAATGCCGTCGTCGAGTCATTAGTATTGGCCTTGACAATCACGCTGCCGCTGGCGCCGGTGCCGGTGGGAGCGCCGCCTTGGATGGTAACAGTGCCGCCGACTTGGTTGGTGCCAACGGCTGTGCCGCCCTTAATGGTCACTGAGCTACCGGTGGTGGTACCGACGGAGTTTCCGCCTTGAATGCTGATGGCTCCACCGACAGCGTTACCGGTACCGTTGGCAGCACCACCTTGGATAGTCACATCACCACCTACGCGAGCGGTGCTGCCGTTGCCAGCTGCGCCGCCCTGCAAAGTCAAACCACCACCAGCACTACCGGTACCGGTGGCCGTACCTACCCCTCCGGTCACAGTAACAGCCGCCCCAGCTGTACCAGCAGTGGCCGAGCCGGTGCCTTGCAAGGTAAAGGCTGAGGGTGCTGTGTCAGTCACACCGCTGCCGATGTAGACATTTTGGATCGGTACGCCGCTAGCACCGATTACCAGCTGACTAGTAGCCGTCGTTGTCGCAAGAACGCCAAGTGCGATTGAGCCTTGGAAAGCACTATTGGCACCCGAACCGATAGCAGTTGCTCGGAAGCCACCGCTGCTTGCACCCTGGCCTAGTGCGGTACTGGAAGCACCACCTGCTGATGCAGCCTGGCCTAGTGCGGTACTGGCTCCAGCCGCCGACGCACCGGCACCAATTGCTGTAGACACAGCGCCGCTAGCAGTCGATCCAGTACCAAAGTGTTCACTGGTAGTGCCCGTACCTGGACTACTTAGCGTGCCAGCGAAGTAGCTGGTGCCACCACTGGCGACATTAAGTCGGTTTATAGAGGCTGTCGCTGTAGCCCCGGGGCTGCCTCCGGTACTAGCAGCCCCGGTGTCATTAAATGTTCCCGTAGGCCCGCTAAGGTTTACGCTCACTGTGTAATACACATTCTCGGCACCAGCACTAGTACCGCGATAGATGCGGTAGCTGGTAGCACCCTGCACCAGGGTCCAGCTAACGGGCAGCGTCAGGTTGCCGCCGCTGGTCGTACCACTGACTTCGCTGGAGGGCAGCGTTTCGCCGCCGTTGCCGTCGAGAGCGCTGATCTTGTAGAAATACGTACCGGCCGTCAGGCTGCCGCCAGCCGTGGCCGCACCCACAGCCGGACTAGCCGGGGCATTCATCGTACCAAGATTCAGGTTACCAGAGGCATCGAAGCGCGAGAGAACCGTGCTAGATGAGTTTTGGAGTTGCAATAGATCACCAGCCTGAGAAGCTATGCCTTGGATGATAGCTCCCACTTCAGTATTTACATTTGTCGTAACATGTAAGGTAGCGGCTGGTGCTGAATTATTGCCGCCAACCGCAACCCTATTATTGAAATCAACTACCAAACCTCGTCTGCCAGTAGCAGAATTTCCTACTACCGTAAAGACATTGGCTGTTTGACCACTAAAGCCTTCGACAGACAAAGCGGTGACATTTGTAGCCGTAGATCTAACAAATAATGTACTACCACCTATGACAGTTCCTTCGGGATAACCAAATAAATTATTGGCGGCACTAGTTCTTATTGTTCCAGATGCATTCACTGCAGCCAGTACAGTACCGCTGGAGTTCTGCAGCTGGAGGAGGTCGCCAGTCTGGGAGGCCACACCCTGGATGACCAGGCCTTTGCTGCCAGCGCTGCCGGTGCTGAGGGCGATCTGTGCGGCGCTGTCGGCGGTGGTGAAGGTGTTGATGGACAAAGCGTTGGCCGGGCTGAGAGTGTGGAGGCCGACGAAACCGGCGCTGCTGGAGTTAAGCAACAACGTGCTGCCGTCGAGGTTCAATGTCTTGTACGCGCTGGCTGAGCGATCATAGGCTGTTACATAGCCTTGGCCGGCATAAATAAGCTCCACCCCGGCACCACTTGTTGGGATTGTCTGAGCTGTCGAGCGAATAGTCCCCGCAACGTCGAGCTTGGTAGCAGGGGTCATGCCGAGACCGAGATTGCCGGCACTATCGAATCTAGACAGGACAGTACCAGATGAGTTTTGGAACTGAAGTAGGTCGCCAGTTTGACTGGCTGCAGCTTTTACTAAAATTCCCGTCGTAGCTGCCTGAGTGATGTTTACTTTCAGTGCTACGCCAGCAGCTGGTCCACCCCCATTGGTGACTACCAACTGATCAATGCCATTGGTAACGACCAGCGCCTGGCTGGCTGTATCGATTGTGGGCACGCCATTATTTGATAGGCGGATGTATTGGCCCGGTACACCCGTGCGATACAAAGTCAGCTGATTATTCGTAGTGTCAAAGTTAAGTGCTGTAGCAGCTGCTGCCGTTTGAATCTGGAAGGCCGTCGCCGAATCGGTTTGGTTGCGGAACAGCGCGGCACCCGAGCTGCTGATGGTCTGGACGGGGGTGGTAAAGATGAAGGTCGTGGCGCTGCCGAGGTCGGCGGTGAGAGCGGTGTCGATGGTTAGGTGCGTGTTATCGGTGATGACAGTAATCCGACGGGCCTGGGCAGCAGCAATGATGGTGTCGCCGACTTTAGCTTGGGTGGTAAAGGCCGTGCCAGAACCAGTCACGGCCGTACCGACGGTGGTGATGGTACCGGTACCAGCCGTGCCGTTACTCTGGACTTGCAGACGGCTCTGGACATCAGCTACACCGATACCGATGTTGGTGGTGGTAGCGCAGCCGTTGACACCGGAGACACAGCCGAGAGAGAGCGCATTGTTATTATTGACCGTGGCGTAGGCACCAAGAGCAGTAGCGCTCTGCAAACTAGCCGACGATAGCGTGCCAGGGTATGCTCTGTAACCGATGAAAATGTTATTAGAGCCAGTGCTATTAGCATTACCTACTACACCATTACCACTAACACTGCCTGCACCATCCCCTATCCCAATATTATTACTACCGGTAGTATTACCATTAAGAGTAGCGTACCCCAAAGCAACATTGCCGCTACCGCTCGTATTCGCTTGAAGGGTAAAATCACCGACGCCGACATTGGCGCCACCAGTGGAGGTAGCGACCAATGAGCTTAGACCGTTAGCTACGTTATTGGTACCACTGGTGAGATTAGCGAGGGCATTAGCACCAGTACCGACATTGCCAGTACCGCTGAGCGTGAGATTGCCGGCATTCGTCCCGGCGAAGAAGTTACTCGTGCCATTCGCAGTGGTGATCAACCGATTCCCACCCTGCGTGATCTGGCCGCCGGTGCTGCTGGTGGCGGCCAGGTCCAGGTTGCCGCCGGCGGTGACGCCGAGCAGTTTGACGCCGCTGGAATCCTGCCACTGCTGCAAATCGGCTGTCTGCCCCACTGCGCCGCGGATTTGCCCACCGATGCCACTAGTAGTGGCGCTCTGGATGTTGAAATTGGCTGTCGACTGCAAGCCGGTCGAATTGTAGATGTAACTGCCGCTGCCGGCCCCGCTGCCGCAGGTGCTGATCTGGTTCGACGCGTTGGAACACAGCACGCCGGTGCCGGTGGTGCCGAGGTTATTGAGCGTCAGGACACCAGTGGCGTCAAATTTCGAGAGAATGGCGCCACTGGAGTTTCGGAGCTGGAACAGATCGGCGGTCTGAGAGGCGGAGCCCTGGACGATAATGCCTTGTCGGGCAGCGTCGGCAGTTTGGATTTCCAGGCTTGCCGTACCCGCCAAGACAGCGCCCGACTGCGTAATAACTATGCCGGTAGGCGCACCGGTATTAACCGATACCCGGTACTGACCTGCAAGATTGAAGCTCGATAGCACCGTACCCCCGGAGTTCTGCAGCTGCAGCAGGTCGGCCGTTTGGCTGGAGACGCCCTGGATGACTAGGCCCTTGCGGGCGGCGTTGTCGGTGGAGATGGCGTATTGGGCGGTGCTGTCAGCAGTAGTCAGGACGCCGACTTTGAGCAGGTTGCCGGACTGGACAGTCGGGGC
>CAYTRU010000022.1:0-15406 GCA_964440265.1 uncultured Candidatus Saccharibacteria bacterium
GGATCTGCCAATTTTGCACATTACGAAACCGGTCAGTAGCGGTATTGATTGTTTGCGTTTCCAGGCCAGTTACAGTCCCGTGGGTCAGGTACAAAACACTGGGCTGGTAGAGCCCGAGCGCCGGGCTATCGTGCTGCCAAGCCTGTAAAAAAGGCTTGTATTTGACGATGCGCAAACTGGGGTCGAGCCGAGTACGGCCTGCCTCTAAAGCCGTATCGGCTAGGGGATTACTGTACTCTGACAAGTTAAGGCGATTGGAGGCCCGAATGTCGGCTTGCGAGCTATCCCAATAGACGAACACATCCGGGTCCACCCCTATAGCAATTCCCTTCAAGATGGCGTCATAGCCATGACTCGTTAAAACATTCTGAAAATCATCGGTATTTTGCAACTGGACAGTCAGCTTCACGCCCAGAGCCCGCCACTGTTGCTGCAACTGGGCTGTAACCATACGGTCTTCAGCCGTACTGGCTGCCATCAATGTAAAGGTCAGCGGTTGTCCTGCCTTGACACGCCAACCATCTTTACCGACCGTCCAGCCGGCACTATCCAGTAAGGTTTTTGCAGCCTTCAGATCAAAGCCCGATTGCGTCAGTGATGGATCGTAGGCTAACTGCCCCGTCAGTAAGGGTTCACGCACCAGAGGTGCCGGATAACCAAGCTGGCTGACTATTTGCGGTACATTTGCCGCTTGAATGAGGGCTTGACGCACTGGTTGCTCTGCTAGGATACCGCTGGATGTTTTAAAGAAAACCATAGTGGCTGCACGTAGTGGTAAATGGTATTGGACTACATCTTTGTTCGTCCGTAGTTCAGCTGGCACTTCGCCAGAAGAGCTTTCCAGCGCCGTTAACTGATTCGCTTTAAAGGCTTTTACTAGCTCTGGCACTGAAGCAAAGATATGTATTACCATCTTCTGCAACTTTGGCTGGCCACCCTGGTAGTGAGTAAAAGGTACCAATGCAATCTGGGCCTCGGTGTTTTGAGGATTACCATCTCCAATTACCTGTATAGCCTGCCAGGCAAAGGGGCCCGCTCCCACTGGATGGAGCGTATTAAAATCTGCTGACCGTAAGTCGACAATCGGCACTTTATAGAGCAGGTGGCGAGGTACGATGCCATTCGTAAGGTTATGCGGGAAAGACGCAAGCGCATCCGGCAGTTTAAATACAACGGTCTGAGCGTCAGGTGCCGAGACGGCCACACCTTGCCAGCTGCTTCTCAGCGGTGATTGAGCATCTGGATTTTGAATCAACTGATAGGTAAACAATACATCGCTACTGGTGAGAGCTTGGCCGTCCTGCCAGGTAAGGTGTGGCTTTAAATGTACAGTGTAGGTAGTACCTCGAGTGTCGACACTGTAACTTTGTGCTAGGTCACCCACGAGTTTTCCTCCCGCATCAGAGGTCAGTAAACCAGCAAATAGCAGACGTGACACGGTAGCATCGGCTTCGTTTGCCGCGTATAAAGGATTGGCGTTTGTAAAGTGCCCGACTAATCCTTCGTTGTATATGCCACCGGCTACTGGCTGCAAGGTCTGATAATAACCGCTCAATAGCAAGTTCTGAATAATCACACCGCCAATTAGTAATAGTAGTAGACCGAGCCAGCCGATAACGAAACGGCGCACGGGCACTAAATGCTTAAAACGAGCGATTAAGTGTTCCTCGGTTTGCTGCTCGACCTGTGACCCAAAGTCCTTAACCTGATGCTGGCGCAGGCGCAGACGGTGGCGAAAGCGCAATCCTCGAAGTCTTTGCGTTTGCATGAGAGTATTACCCCACCGGCCTTATGTTTACTAGCCCTACAGGGCGCTTGCGATCAGCGACAGGCCAAAAACCAATCCGCAGACAATAGTGATCTGGAAAATCGTCTTATCGGTGCCACGGCGAGTCGTATTGACCTCGCCAGCACCACCTAGGCCAGCTCCCAGGCTAGCCCCTCGTGTCTGGATCAAGATCAGAATGGTCATCAGAACCATCGAGCCGAGTGTCAGGTAGTTATATATGTTCATCTTCATTCTTTAATATCCTCCAAGATTGCAGTTACTAAATAGTTTACCAGTCCGATGACCATACCAGCAAACATGGCCGCCCAAAAATTGGTAATATGTAGCGACGTATAGAGCTTACTAGCAATGAAAACTGTCAGGCCATTAATGATAATCACAAATAGCCCAAGTGTCAGGACAATTGCCGGTAGCGAAAATATGATCAGGATAGGTTTTAGGACAATATTGATGATGGCTAGCACCAACCCAGCCATAATGATTACCAGGAATTTGTTATCGTAACTGATACTGTTACTCAGAAAGTTAGCCGCGATCCATAGCCCTAGACTACAAACCAACCACCTAGTCAGGAAACGATATATCGGCCGGTTTAAATGCATTCTTGTGATTATACAGGATCGTGCAGCACGCGGGGGAGTTTTTGAGTGAGGATTTTGATGCCGC
This sequence comes from uncultured Candidatus Saccharibacteria bacterium, assembly GCA_964440265.1. GTDB lineage: Bacteria > Patescibacteriota > Saccharimonadia > Saccharimonadales > UBA4665 > CAYMUN01. The sequence continues at coordinate 2,456 of CAYTRU010000022.1, forward strand.
GAGGCGTGATCAGCACATCATCCTCGATACGCACACCAATGCCCTCTTTGGGAATGTAGATGCCCGGCTCTACGGTGATAACTACCCCAGGTTCCAGAGGGCGATCATACTCGCCGATATCATGGACATTCAGCCCTAGGAAGTGTGAAGTAGAATGAGGATAGAATTTACGAACATTTTTGTGATTAATAGTTTTAATAAGACCCAGCTCGCGGAGTTTTTCCCCCATGAAGTGTTCGATCTGGTTTTCGTAATCTTTCATGACAACGCCGGGTCGCAGCAAACTAAAGGCAAATTTTTGGACTTCCAGCACGCTGGAGTAAACTGCATGTTGGCGGCTGGAAGGTGCGGCCCGACTGATAGTCCGAGTAATGTCGGCGGCATAATGTTCGACTTCAGCCCCGACATCCATGATAAGTAGCTCATTCTTTGCTAGTAAGCCGTCATTGGCAACATTATGTAGCGTACAAGCCCGTTTACCGCTGGCCACAATTGGTTCGAAAGCATGACCAGCCGCCCCACGTTTGCGGAAACCTCGGGCCAACTCAGCTTCCACCTCATACTCATATGTGTAGTTTCGTAGCTTAGCAGGCCGGGTAACTTCTTTGATGCTACTAACTGTGATATCAATGGCCGCCTGAAGGGCTTTGAGCTCTACTGGCTGCTTAATCATACGCAAGCGCGCCACATGCGGTTGTACATCGAGCAGTTCCAAACTAGTCTTGTGAGTTTTTAGGCGGGCTACCAATGCCGCCCGAGCCGGATTGGTATACATGCCGTAGTGCTCCACATAGGCGGGTGGTGTAGCCAGCGTAGCCACATGCTTCACCTTGTGTAAGCGCTTCGTCAGCTTCTGCCAGCCCGCTTCATCATCATAGACCGCTTGGATACCCGAACGTCGTATCAAAGGCTCAGCCGCAACTACCCCATCAAAAGCTTCACGCACAGCCGACCGCCCGGGTACGATCAAATACTCCATGTCCTTATCCATGACCAGTACAATATCCGGCTCATCAATGCCAGTTAGGTACCAAAAATTTGCGTCTTGAGCGAAAGCATAGGTGCTATCTGCCCCGCGTTGCAGCAAACCATTGGCGGCTATGACGATCGGTGCCGTACCGGTAAAGAGTGCTCTGAGTCTTTGTCGGTTCCCTGTGAAAAACTCACTTGTAAATCTGGATTCCATAATTATTCACCCAGTATAGCAAATTACACTACGTGAAATACTACAGTTAGCTTGGGCATTTGCTACTGGCAGGCTCAACCCACGGTCGCAGTAACCTGGAGTGTCTCAGCAGCAGTAACTTGGGCAACTGGGAACTCAGTGACACTAGGCATGGCAGCTAGACCGGCTCTTGTGACTGCGATTGCAACTGAGCTTCCCGCAGGCCAAAGGAGTGTGGTATCCCTCAAATCATCAGTAGAATCCCCTGTTCTGCTGTGATATTTCTCGATATCAAAGTATTCGCCTGTCATCATGATGCATACTCCATTCAATGTTGTACTTTTATCCTCAAATAAGTGTAGGATGTCAACCCCCTGTAAGTTAAGCTGCTCAGCTTGACGCTGACTGGCCTTCATTTATTGCTTGTTTTACTACTTTTACTAATCTTCTTAGTCGCGTTTGAGTGGGCGGAGGTATTGTTTGAGGATGGTGGCTTTTTTGGGGCCAATGGTTTTTTCGAGTTCGAATTCGCGGGCTTGCATAATGCCCCGCATAGAGCCGAACGTCCGCAAGAGTTTCTTGCGGGTATGTGGGCCGATGGTCGGGATATCGTCGAGAATGCTGGCCGTCTGACGTTTAACTTTAAGCACTGAATGGTAAGTAACAGCGAAGCGGTGAGATTCGTCACGGATGCGCTGCAGGAGTTTGACGAGATTAGTGTTATGCGGCAGGTTGACCAGGATAAACTCGTCACTATTGGTGGTGAAACCACCGAGCTGATGTAGTGTGGCTTCATCAAGCGTTAGGCCGGATTTATCTTTGTGGATGACTATCTGCTCTTCACGTTTGGCCAAGCCGATAAACGGAATCTGGCTGCAACCACAGGCGTCTCGAGCTTGCAAAGCGGCGTCCAGCTGCCCTTTGCCACCATCGATCAACACCAAGTTTGGTAGGCCCCAGGCTTTGCGATTTTTGTCACTCAATCGCCGCTTCAAAGTTTCATGCATGTTATAGAAATCATTATTATGGTTAATTTTAGTCTTAAACTTGCGATATTCAGCCTTATTACTCACACCATTAGTAAAAACTACCATACTAGCCACCACATCGGTGCCCTGCATGTGACTGATATCATAACCCTCGATTCGTTGGGGGAATTTTGGCAAACTTAACAAGTTAACCATTTCATTTAAAGCGTGATCTTTACTGATATCCAAAAACTCTTTGTCGCTAAAAATCACTTGTTTGTTGAGGCCACGAAGGGCAAAAAGCTGATTACGTAGAGTAGCCGCAGTCTCAAAATCTTTGGCCTTGGCGGCCCGTTTCATATCCCGCTCCAGTTCACTCTCGATGGTTTTGCGTTTCCCCTGGATGATGGCTATCAATTTTCGCAGATTAGCTCGGTAGGCCTCCAGACTAGTTTTGCCCTCCTCGAGTCCTGGATCGAGCCCCAGGTGATAGTGCAAGGTAGCACGTTTCTGCCCGGCAAGTTGACGAGTCGCAAAGGGAAAGGCACGCCGCAGTAACTTCAAGGATTGTCGCACAGCGTGGGTGCTAAAATATGGTCCAAAATAACGCGCGCCGTCATCTAGTGGTCTTCGAGTAGTAGTGACTGTCGGATAGTCACTGTCGTAATCAATGCGAATGTAGCTGAGTGCCTTATCGTCGCGCAGTAGGATATTGTAGCGCGGCATATAGCGCCGGATCATTTCTGCCTCTAGAAATAGTGCCTCCAGCTCACTTTCTACTACCATCCAATCCAGATCAGCGATCTCTCCTACCAATGCTTCTGTTTTAGGATCACGGCTGCGAGATACCTGAAAATACTGTCGGACACGGTTACGTAGCACGGCTGCTTTACCGACATAGATAATATCTCCCTGCTTGTCTTTATGGAAGTACACGCCGGGCTCTCGCGGCAAGTCACGCAACTTCGACTCGAGCACACTATTCACTGACTTTTATGTTACCGCGCTTTTTACATGAGATACGCAATATGTATAAGTGGTCTTGCAGTCTGTGCAGATGAGAATGAGGTCATTACAGGTTTTATCAGCACAATTTTCATAATTACTCGTTTTAGCGCCGCAGTGACTGCAGCTGCCGATGTTGACTGCCTGATCGGAAAATCTGTGATTCATCCGGCCATCAAAGACGTACAGCGAACCCTCCCAAAGACCTTCATCGCCGTATGTCTCACCGTACTTCTGGATACCACCATCGATTTGGTAGACTTCTTGAAAGCCATTTTGCTTCATGAGCAGACTCAAGACTTCACAGCGAATGCCACCGGTACAGTACGTCACGACTGGCTTCTTCTTTAAAGCTTCGTACTTTGGCTTAGCTAGTTCTTTGGCGAAATCACGGGTGTGCTGAACGTCGGCGACCACCGCATTCTTGAATTTACCGACGGCTGCTTCGTAGGCATTCCGGCCATCAAAAAAAACTACCTCATCACCCCGTTTCGCGACCAATTCATGCACTTGCTTTGGTTTTAAACGTCGACCACCACCGATGATACCCTGCTCGTTTACCTTAATCGTTTCCGGCACCCCAAAAGTGACGATCTCCGACCGAACTTTAACACGAAGCCTGGGGAAATCATCTCGTCCTCCCTCACTCCATTTGAAATCAATATCCTGAAACGCATGATAGGTTTTGGTTTCTTTGATATAGGCTTTAAGGTCTTTCATATCACCGCCTAGGGTGCCATTGATACCATGCTCGGCTATTAGGATACGGCCTCTCAACTGCAACTTGTCACACAAGGTTTTTTGCCAGAGTTTGATGGCTTCCGGGTCTGTGACCGGCACGAATTTATAATAGAGTACGGTCTTCTGCATAGCTATAGTATACCTGTTAACTACGTGTAATATACAAAATAACTACGGCCGCTATCAGGCCGACTATAACTACCGTCATGGTAACATCGATTATCCGTCGTTGTTTCTCGTGCTGCTCTTGAGTTGCCTGATAGTCAGATTGTTCTTTGAAAACAGCCGTTTCATTCTGACCACCGACCACATTAGCCGCCGCCTTTTCTATGAGATTATTCAAAGTTGCTTTACCACCGCCCGTAGCCGTGCCGCCGCCTTGTCGAGCCAGGTCACGCATCACTGGATCCCGCTCAAAGTCTATCTCACGTTCTAAGATCTCATGTTTCAAGGCCCTTTTAATGTCCCCACCATGCATATACTCAGTCAGTAGTCGGCGTAAACCACGTTCGCCAATTAAGTTATTCTCGTAAATTTGCCGCAGACTAGTACCGTCGATAACAATCCTCTCACTGAGTTCCAGTAATTCTGCTCGGCTAAGCGTTTCAATGCGCTTCTCAGTCAGCGGTTTTACCGAAACCTCGTTATTTTTTTCCATCGTGGCACGCGATGTTACCATTTCAGGAGCCGATTTTTGGGCTCGCTTGAGTGGCAAAGCTTCAGCCGCGATCAACATATGACCAATATGTTCCGGAGCTTGCTGCTGGCTTCCATGCAAATGGTGGGCTTCAGGTGCCGGACGTCGGCCGGTAACGATTCTTTCTTGCCTAGCTTTCGAGGTAGCTTCTTGACCAGTCCGTTTTGTTTGCTGGGCGACAGTACGATTAAACCGCTCGGTCATCAGTACGCCTTTGGTGCGCACTTGGTCAGCCGCAACCCGACGAATAGTGGATTCTTTTTCCTGTAATTGCCACTGCAGGTTCGTGACTTGTTTTTCCAGTTTTTTCTGCACTGGTAAAAGCCTTGCTTCGGTTTTTATACGCCCACGTCGTCGGCCGATCAGGTAGCCGACAATCCCTCCCAGTAGGGCAGCGCCTGCAGCATTGCCGCCGTCATAAGCTGGATTACGTTCAGCAGTCGTTACGGAACCGGCAACGAGCACAGTCGTGGTGGGGTTGAACGCATTGAAGTTAGGATGACCTCCTGGACCGCCGGGCGAACCGAATGGTGGTACCGGGCCATGCCAGGGTGGACCGCCACCTGGAGGACCACCACCGGGACCGTGCGGAGGAACGGGGGGCGTTCCACCACCGGAACCAGCACCCCCGCCGCCGCCCGTAGTCGTAGTACTGCCGCCACCTGTGCCTCCCTTAGCAGCGGTGTCATCAGGGTCGACTTCATCGTCATCGGGTGGAGTTTCAGCTGTGTGTTCGGGTGGCTCAAGCGGTTCAGTATCCGGATTCTCCGGGTCTTCCTCGGTCGACTCATCGACCTCCTCCGGATCAACGGCCAAATCAGCGCCTGTTTCAGGTTCCGACTCTTCATCTGACTTAGCTGATATTGCAGCTTCTGTTTCGGCTGTTTCGGGGCTCGGTGGCCCCGATGTTTCCTGCACCAGTTCGGCAATCCGGTCGCTTTCCACGTCCATTGCTTGCAAAGTCTCAGTAAAAGCAGTGGTCGAATCCTTGCCTTCTTTGGTAATTTTATCTAGTAACTGCTTGGAAGCCTGATCGGGGAAAGCTTCAGCTGGATCAGTATCGGCATCACGGGATCGCTCAGGAGTTGCTTGTTGCATAGCTTCGGCAACTGTTTTCTCTACAACCTGAGTCTCGTCTTTGGTGATCTGCTCGACGGTAGCGGGAGGGATATTTGTCTCGACTATTAGTTGTCGCTCGCTCGCCTCCGTTTTTGCTAGCGGCTGCTCGGGTTTATCAATTTTCTCAGATACCGGATCTGACGAAACTGCGGCTTTGGCCTCGATGCGAGGTGAACGGTGCCAGTCGTGCTCAGGCTTACTTTGATCAGGGGCTTTGGAGGCTTTCCCTTCAGGATTCAGCTTGACGATTACCGAGCCGATATCTTTGGCTTCTTTGGCCCCCTTTTTAGTTTTACTCTCCGAGGTAGTCTTAGTACTTTCGGAGCTATTTTCGCTGGCAGGCAGTAAGGAGAGTCCTTCGTTCATAACACGTACGCAAAGTTTATCGTTGTTTTATTTGCATTCATTAACACTTTAGTATACGATGGAAAGCACTATATTAGCAACTTCATCGGTTGTATTTTCGCAACAGATGAATTAACCCGGAGGCGGCCAAAAAATGTACATTCCTTACAGTATCCAGTTTGATGCTACCGCTTTTCCGGTATGCTAACTCTCTACTAAATTGTAAATTTTAATCTCTTCTACCTAAAATAATCTCGCGCGCTGCAGGAGGCAGCGTCTCATGAAAGCTTTGAAACCTACATCCACCACCCGAAAGACACTTGCGATACAGTGGCACTACACTCGCCGTTACCTGCCGGAATTTTTAGTCGGTACAATCGGTGCGGTGCTGGCTGTCATCTCTCAAGCCATGATTCCGCCGTATATTGTCGCTCGTATCTTCAGTAAGTTGCAGGTTGCCTATGCCCACCACCAGGCTTTGCATTTTTCGATGTTTGCAGGTTATTTTACATGGTTTGCAATAGCCATGCTGGCTGGCATGGTATTTTGGCGGCTGCAAGGCTATGCCGTTTGGCGTTATGAAATCAAGATTAGGCGCGATATGGCTAATGATATCTACGATCATTTGCAAGCACAAACCCAGCGTTTCCATGCTGATCGCTTTGGGGGTGCCATCGTTTCGCAGACCAATAAGTTTGTAAACGCTTATGAACGTATGATGGATGATTTCGTTTGGAACATTCTGCCCAGCTTAACCACTATCATCGTGGCGATAGCAGTTCTGGCCTTTATTTCCTACCAGTACGCGCTGATTTTAGTGGTAATTATTGGGCTTTATGTAGCCGTGATGTCACGACGTGTTGCCCGGCAGATGCCCTACAACGTAGCTCAGGCCAAAACTGAGAGTCAGCAGACAGCAGCCCTAGCCGATACCATCACCAATATGGGCACTGTGCGAGCCTTTGCCGGTGAACAGTACGAATCAAAACGTTTTCGGGGTGTTACCAATACTTCCTATCAGGCATACCACAAGCTACTGAAAGAGGCTCTAAAAACTGAAGCCCTAAGTCAGTTTCTAACCAATGGTTTCCAGGTAATTGCCTTGCTAGCCGGACTTATAGCTGTGACTACATACGGCACAAATGTCAGCCTGCTTTATCTGACGCTTAGTTACACTCAGAATATCGTCACTCGACTCTGGGAATTTAGTCGATTGGTTCGTAATATTAACCGTGGTTTTGGTGATGCTGCCGAAATGACAGAGATCCTGGGCATCCAGCCGGAGATCCAAGATCCCCTGCACGCAGAAACAATACGAATAGCACGCGGTGAAGTTAGGTTTAACGGCGTGACTTTCGCCTACCCAGAGAATGAAGCGACGCCGCTATTTAAAGACCTGGACCTCAAGGTAAAGCCAGGCGAGAAAGTGGGTTTAGTCGGTCCGAGTGGTGGTGGTAAAACCACGATTACGAAGCTATTGCTTCGATTCATGGATATCCAGGCCGGTACTATAGAAGTCGATGGCCAGAATATTACTGCTATCAACCAGTCTGATCTGCGATCTAAAATCGCCTATGTATCCCAGGAACCAATCCTATTCCACCGGACTTTGGCTGAGAATATTGGCTACGGTGATCAGGCTGCTGACCAGCAAGTAATCGAAGGAGTGGCTAAGATGGCCAATGCTCATGAGTTCATTGCTCAGTTACCAAAAGGTTACCAGACGCTAGTCGGCGAGCGCGGTGTCAAGCTCAGTGGCGGCCAGCGGCAGCGGGTGGCGATTGCTCGTGCCATGCTGAAGAATGCGCCTATTTTAGTGCTCGACGAAGCGACATCGGCACTCGATTCTGAAAGCGAAATACTCATCCAAGACGCCTTATGGAAACTGATGGAAGGTCGAACCGCCATCGTCATTGCCCACCGCCTGAGCACTATTCAGAAGATGGATCGCATCATAGTGCTTGATGAAGGCAAGATTGTCGAGCAAGGCTCTCATAGAGAGTTACTGCGCCAAGATGGTACCTATGCCAAACTCTGGGCCCATCAGTCAGGCGGCTTCATAAACGACGAGGATGACTATGGCCAAGCCTAAGCGCTATCGCTCGCTGGAATCATATTTGACCTATCTGCGGCGCTATAAATTGCAGGCAATAGCCGTCTTTGCCAGTTTTGTGGTTGCAAATGTGCTGCTGGCTATCGTGCCGTTATTTATCGGTAAGTTAGTCGGCAGCTTAGCGGCTACCCCACCGCAAGCCCATGACGCTATTATCTATGTCTGGGTACTCATCTTTTGTAGTGTCGGGCATGATCATATGTGGCATCTCAGCGAATACCTGTACCTCAAGTTTTTTAACCGTATTAGCTATGACTATGAGACTATCCTCTTTCAGCAGATCGTCCAGAAACCCTATCCATATTTTGTTGATAAATTTACTGGTAAAATTGCTTCCTATATCACGACTACCTCACAGGAATTGCGTAATTTTACCGAAGATATTTTCTTTAACTACACCAGTCAAATTATAAGCCTGGTGTCAGTAGTCATTATATTAACTATCGTAAACTGGCAGACTGGACTGGTATTCGTAGGCGGTATCCTGCTGATGTTCATTATCGGACGGTACACGATTCGTAATAGTACCAAATACGAAAAACGAAAAACTGATATCCAGTCTACGAAAAACGGTAATATTATCGACGCCATTGCAAACTTCGTTAACATCAAATCCTTTCAAAAAGAAGCAATCGAAACAACTAGACTGCAAGAACAGCAGGAAATCACCGTTCAGGCTGCCCGCCGATCATTTATCTGGGGTGCGGTATTTTGGGGTTCCATGGGCATAATAGTCCGTGACCTTATCTGGCCTAGTACTATCGCCTTGAATGTATACTTGTTCCTGCACCACCGGATCTCGATTGCTGAGTTGACGACTTTTTTATCAGCTGTCCTACTGTTTTCCACGACGATTTGGGAGATAATATGGCAGTTTTCGCAGCTGAATTTAAAGCTTGCTCGTATAGAAGAGGCGCACACCTACTTATTCGGACCGATTAATATTACCAAGCAGCATTTTTCGGCTACTAAGCGTACGGCGCACGCGCAGTCCTTCAAGCAAAGCCTATCATTTCATAATGTATACTTTGCCTATCCCGACAAGCCTGACGTTTCTGTACTCGAGGATCTTAATGTAACGATCAAAACGGGTGAGAAAATCGGTATTGTTGGTCACAGCGGCAGTGGCAAAACGACTATTACAAAGCTGCTTTTAGGCTACTATCCAATTAACCAGGGAGAGGTCCTACTAGACGGGCAAACAATCGACACCAGAGATTTATCTAGCTTAATCTCGTATGTGCCGCAGGATACTAGCCTGTTTCACCGGAGCGTTGCCGATAATATCGCTTACGCAGCTGACGAAGCAGTGACGAGAGATGAAATCATAGCTGCAGCTAAGCAAGCACATGCCGATGAGTTTATCTCGCAAATCAGCGAGGGCTATGAGGCATTGGTCGGCGAACGGGGTGTTAAATTGTCAGCCGGTCAGCGCCAGCGTATTGCCATTGCCCGGGCCTTCCTAGACAACAAGCCGATCTTGGTGCTCGACGAAGCCACCAGCGCTCTGGACAGTGAAAGTGAGATGCTGGTTCAGCAAGCACTAGAAGCATTGTGGCGACACAAGACAGTGATCGCTATCGCCCATCGCTTGTCAACGCTCAGACATATGGATAAGATCATTGTGCTCGACAAAGGCACCATTATTGAGACAGGCACGCATCAGCAATTACTAGAGCGTAAAGGCAAGTATGCTAGTCTATGGAATCATCAATCCGGAGGCTTCCTAGATGACTAACAACGTCTCGTAACTAGTATGACACGACCCTTGCATACCGCTTCTACTGCTACAATGAGGACCATGGACTCAGCCACACCACCTAAACTCGCGCAAGCACCGAAGGCTCAAGTAAGACGCACGTTGCACTATTATTTCAAGCTAATGCGACGCTATAAATGGATATGGCTGCTCAATCTTATCATGCCGATGGCTGCTATCGTTTGTGGCGAAATCGGACTCCGTTATTTTATTGGGCAGCTCTTTGGGGCGCAATTGCCTCATCTGCAAACGACACCTCTCTCGGCTATCTGGCATACCTTTTACATCATTATAGCTTTGGTTCTCGGTCAGATCGTATTCTGGCGAATCAATGATTACACCTATATAAAGCGTCAAGCCAAAACCATGCGCGATATCGAGCAGTTCTTATTTAATCGCTTGCAACAGCATAGCTACCGATTTTTTAGTGATACTTTTGCCGGTTCACTTACCACACAATTTAATCGCTTTTTAAATTCGTACGAGATTATCGAAGATATTTTCGAGTTTGAACTTTTACAGGCAGGCGTCACGTTGACATTCTCAGTTGCAGTTCTATTGGTGGTTGCACCAATTTTAGGTGTTATTTTGCTAATCTGGGGCATAGTGTTTATCACGCTTATCACTTGGTTAACTGTCAAAAAGTCACCTATAACCCGTGAAGCTTCGGCGGCCGATTCACGCGTTACCGCAAACGTAGCCGATGCGATCACCAATATGCTCAATATCAAAGTTTTTGCTCGCAAAGATTTTGAATCAAAGCGCTTTGCGACCACTAGTCAGGATCGCTATCAAAAACGTTGGCGCTCCTTTCGATTTAACGCTCATATTCGTAATGTTCGTTGGGTATTGGCAGCTGGTTTTCTTTTTTTGTTTATCTATTTGTCAATTAAATTGGTTGTCGATGGCAGCGTTAGTTTAGCGGTAGTTCTGACTGCCCAATTATACGTCATGTCCATTTACAGTCAGTTATTTAATCTAAATCAAACCATCCAGCAGCTGGAGCTGGCCTTTTCCGATGCTAGTGAAATGACCGAGATTTTAGACCGTGCTATTGAGATTAAGGATCCAGCGCAGCCGGAAGTACTACGCATTAACCGAGGGTTGGTTACCTGTAAAGCCGTTAGTTTTCGTTATGATCATACAGCTAGTGAGGTGCTGTCGGACTTTAGCTTACAGATTGAAGCTGGGCAAAAAGTTGGACTGGTGGGGCACTCCGGATCTGGTAAATCTACCCTAACCCGACTCATGTTACGCTTCGCCGATCTGCAGTCTGGTGAAATCCTGATCGACGGGCAGAATATTGCCCATATCACCCAAGACGATTTGCGCTCCCAAATTGCGTACGTGCCCCAGGAACCAATTCTATTTCACCGCTCACTGATGGAAAACATCCGTTACGGCCGCGATGATGCCAGTGACGAAGAGGTGTATGCAGCAGCTCAACAAGCTCATGCAGCTGATTTTATCGAGGACCTTCCGGAGGGCTACGACACCATGGTTGGTGAACGCGGCATCAAACTATCCGGCGGAGAAAAACAGCGCATTGCCATTGCCCGGGCCATGCTCAGTCGAGCACCCATCCTTATTTTGGATGAGGCTACCAGCGCTCTAGACAGCAAGAGCGAGAAACTTATCACTACCGCCCTGAATGAACTTATGCGACACCGCACTACCATCGTCATTGCCCATCGCTTGAGCACTATTCGCAAGATGGACCGCATATTGGTCATGAAGAACGGTGTGATCATTGAAGACGGGACCCACCAGACCCTGCTAGCCAAACAGGGTGAATATGCCGAACTCTGGACTCACCAATCCGGCGGCTTCATAGAAGAGTAAGCTACAATACAAGTATGTCGCGACTGCCTAATCTCAAAGCTCTAAAGCTATATTTACGATACTGGAAGCGCTTTCCTGGCGTTACGCTGATCAGTTTTTTGTTTAGCATCACCTTGGCTATCCAGATCACGACCATCCCCTTGCTAGTTGCGCTCGTACTAGGACAACTGATTCACAGCCATACTATAAATGTAGCCTTGCTAGTAGCTGCTGGCTGTCTTCAATTGGTAACACTCATCTTGTGCTACACTTTTGACGCCAAAGGCAGTGCCGTGCTGCACTTGCGAGTTAAAGATGCCCTTTATGAAGATTCTTTTCTCTATCTAGTGCATCAGGATTACAGTTTTTTTACCGATCGCTTCGGCGGTTCAATTGTGACGCAGGCCAGCCGCTTCGCCAAAATCTATGAGGTTTTTCACGATACGGTCTTTTTTGACCTCGTACCACAACTCTGCACCGTGCTATTTGCAGTGACTATTATGATTTATTACAATCCCCTGCTCGGATTAACTGTGCTGGCGCTATGGTTATTGTCAATCTTTATGGTTGTTCGCTTTGCCCTGGGCCGCCTGCCGCTACGTCGAGGTGCCGTTGCCAAAGAAAGTGAGCAGGTCGGCGAACTGGCTGATGTTATCAATAACTCGCTAACGGTCAAAACCTTTGCCGGCGAAGACCGCGAAATCAAACGCTACCATCAGATCAATGTAGTACGGGGTCAGTTATTTTTCCGGAGCTGGCGGCGGGCGATCCGCAACATCTGGATCGTCAATGCTCTGTGTGCGGTTTTACAAATGACGGTGTTTATCGGCGGCATCTTGGCAATTGCCCATAAAAGCCTAGGGATCGCTCAATTCCTGCTATTCCAGGTATATATCTTGCGTATTATCGACAATATATACCGCAGTAATCATATTGTCCGGCAATTAGAGGCGGTAGCCGGCGACGCCGAAGAGATGGCCGAGCTGCTGGAGCAAGCGCCGCTCGTACAAGACCAGCCAATCACTGAAAGCTCCCATATAGAAGACGGCGCCATCACTTTTCGCCATATGAACTTTCAATACGCTGACGCTAATAGTCAGGAAACTCTCTTTCAGGACTTCAATCTACAGATCAAAGCTGGCGAGAAAATCGGTCTGGTCGGTCCGAGTGGTGGCGGCAAGACGACGATCACACGATTATTGCTCAGGTTTATGGACA
>CAYTRU010000023.1:0-15335 GCA_964440265.1 uncultured Candidatus Saccharibacteria bacterium
AAATAGCTTTGCTGTTATCAGCTTGACAGCATTACGACTGAGTGGCAGTACTCTCTCCGAAGGCAGATTCTGATCTACGTTAATTTCTCCGTCTTCGGGGCATCTATAACTCCACTGCTCCATATGATTACCGTTGGGGTATACGAATGAAGTCAAAACAATTTTTCCCGCCTCCACACTAACCCCTCTGTGTTCGGGACAGACCATTAAGAATTTAGTCTCTGAGGACCTTCTAAACAACATCTTCCCATCCTAACACTTGAAATACCTTGATGCCAGGGAAGCTTAGATTCTGAGTAACCTACTGTGAGAATTATTCCGCGGGGACTAAATCCAGAGCTTGGGCCTTCAGCTCCAAGCGTTTTTGGCGCCGGTAATCGTTTTCTCGCTGTCTAGCGTTAAGAACGAAGTCTACCCCGCCCCAAATGCCTTCTTTTTCACGCCGACTTGCTGCGCCGTTGTAACAAGGCTCTGCAACAACACACATAGCACAAATAGATTGAGCCACCGCGACTCTATTGTTTAGTTCCTGATATGTTTCGTTGGGTGGCGGAAAGAAGTATTCAGTCTGGCCTTTACAAGGCACATAAGCTGGCCAATCGGGGCTAGCTTGAGGTAAGGCTTCAGTTAAATTTAGTAAACCCATAATTATACATATTCTAACACTATTAAGCTAAATAAGCAAGCTTAACCAACTACGCGGTAAACTTCTTCCAAAGTAGTTAAACCAGCGATGACCTTAAGGATGCCGTCTTGGAGCATGGTGACCATACCATTCTTAACGGCTTCGACCTCAATATCCTGGGCCGAGACTCTCATACCTTTAGCCTGCAGTAGTTCGCGCAGGGCGTCGGTCATTTGCAGCTGCTCGCGTATGGCCAGTTGTTCGCGGTAACCATAGGGATTTTCCTCTGATTTACCTGGCTTGTAGAGTTTAACTGCTTGGAGATTTGGCTTTTCAACCCCTGCCGGCAGACTATCTATGATTTCCTGCAGGCGCTTTTTGGTAGTTTCGTCTGGGTCGTAGGCTTGCTTAGTGGTGTCGTCTAGCCGGCGCACCAAACGCTGGGCCATAATTAGCCGAATGGCTGAGAGGAACAACGGATTTTCGCCAATCGCGTCAAGCAGACGAGTTAGCGCGGCACTGGCCGATGCCGCGTGAAAAGTTGATAACACCAAGTGGCCAGTTAGCGAGGCTTGCAAGGCCGTTTTGGCGGTGTCGTTATCTCTAATTTCCCCAACCATAATTACGTCTGGATCTAGACGCAGAACGGCGCGCAGTTTTTCCGCAAAGTTGGTCTGCTCGGCAGTTTTTGAGGTTACAGAAATTTGGGTAATACCATCAAACTGGTACTCTACCGGGTCCTCAATGGTAACAATCTTGCGCTCTTCATTATTAAGAGAGTTCAAAATGGAGTATAGGGTTGTAGTTTTACCGGAACCAGTTGGGCCGACAGCCATAACCAGGCCACTGGGTTTGGCAATAATGTCTTTAACTACTGCCATTTCTTTCTCGGACAGGCCTAATTTGTCTAAGGAGTAGCGGTTTTGCTCCATGTTAAATAAGCGCATTACCACGTCCATGCCGTTTACACTTGGAGCAGTCTCTACGCGTAGGTTAATATCCACGCTGGTGCCGTCGGCCATTTTAGTAGCCTGGACAATATGACCCTGTTGAGCCTCGGGATCAGAAGTAGAAATATTGGCTGAGCTGGCGATGGCTGACATCAGCATACGGTTTTTCTCTTGGCTAATGCGGGCTATGGCGTGCAGAACGCCGTCAATCCTTAGGCGGATACGCACGCCTTGTTTTTGATTCTCAACGTGGATGTCCGAGGCGCCAAGTTTATGCGCTTGCTGGACTAGGTAGGCTAGCATGTCATCGGCCCGAACTTGCTCTAGCGTAGCAGAGACTTTGGTAATCAAATCTTGCGAGCCGGCGCTGGTTAGTTCTATATCCTGGTAATGAATCTCTTTTGGTGGGTTATACAACTTCATGTAATCACTAAAGCCAGTGTCAGAAATCAGCACAAAGCTAATGCGCTGGTCCAAAAAGCGCTGGCGCAAATCTGACATGGTGGTTTGGGAGGTGGTATTGGTAATACCAAAAGTAATATTGCTTTTGTCGGCCGACAGCGGCACAACCCGCAAATTCTCCAGTTCTTGCGGTGTCAACAACTCTTTGTAGAGAGTTTTTTGGGCCAGCTGAGACGTATCAATATAAGGGATCCTCAAAATTAAGGATCGTCGCTGTACGGACAGCTCTTCATCTAGCCTGGCGTCTTGTGACATACCCTCTATTTAACCATAAGCGCTCGCTTTACCGAAGTAACTTAAGCTAGAATTAAGGAGATGACGAAAATTGTTCTAATAGCCCACAATGTCCGCAGCACCCACAATGTTGGCTCACTGCTACGCACGGCCGAAGGCTTGGGCGTAGATAAAGTCTTTTTGACCGGCTATACGCCCTACCCTCTGCAGGAAGATGACAAACGCTTGCCGCATTTATCACGCAAATTGTCTGCGCAAATTCACAAAACTGCCCTTGGAGCGGAAAATACGCTTGATTGGCAGTATCAGGAAGATATTGATGACCTTATTCATAAGTTAAAGGCTGAGGGCTATACGGTGGCCGCCCTAGAACAAGCCAAAAACTCAATTGGTCTCACAGACTATAAAACACCCGACAAGCTGGCTTTGATTGTTGGCCGCGAGGTTGAAGGCATTGAGCCAGAGGTCTTGGCCCTAGCTGATGTCGTCTTAGAAATACCCATGAAGGGCCAAAAGGAGTCGTTCAATGTTGCGTCGGCATCGGCCATAGCATTGTTTTCTCTTATCTATTATAATTAGCATTAACGTTTACAAAAACCACCATGGTTACAAAAACAAAAAAGGGCGAAGCGCCCAAACACCATAAACAAACCAAGCCCTATTTACAGGTTTATTTGCCATATTTGCCGCTACTGATTCTGCTAGTAGGGATTTTTGCATCAATCCTAGTTAGCCTTAAGCCCAAAACTTCAGTCCTCGGCGCCGTAACCAACGTTAACCCTTCATCCCTACTGGTTTCCACTAACAAACAGCGTCTGGCCAATCATGACCCAAGCTTAGTTGTTAACGACGCCTTAGCCCGCGCTGCCCAGAATAAAGCCAACGATATGGTTAAGCGCAACTACTGGGCACACGCTACGCCGGACGGCCAAACACCGTGGAGCTTCATCAGCGCCTCGGGCTACGCCTACCAGTACGCTGGCGAGAACTTGGCTTATGGTTTTGTCAGCAGTGATGACGCTGTCTCAGGCTGGATGAACAGCCAAGAGCATCGCCAAAACTTGCTAGATAAAAAGTACACCGAAGCCGGTTTTGGCATAGCCGAGAGTGAAGATTATCTAGGCCATGGCCCAGAAACTGTCATTGTCGCTCTCTATACCTCGCCGGCTGGCACGACCGCAGTTCTTGGCGCAGCTACGCAAGCGGCTACTGGCTCGCATAAAATCACTGCCATCCAAACCCTTACTCACGGTTCAATGCCCTGGGCTACCTCGGCGGCAGTCGCTCTAGCCCTGCTAGCCGGCGGCTTTATGGTTCTTCGGCGTAACAAAAAAGTATTGAAGAAACTAAAGCGCGGAGAAAAAGCCATCCTGGCTCACCCACTAGTAGATGTCACCATACTGGCCTTTATCCTGCTAATCGCCATTCTCTGCCGCACCACCGGCATTATAAAATAAATAGATAAGTACAGGTGTTAGACCATTGACAAATTACTAATTTACTGATATTATATATCTGTATGAAGCCAATGGAATCAGTGGTGCCAAATCGTCTGCAGGAGGCTTGGTCTAAGATTGAGTCGTGCGCTGCCGCGGCACTTTTACTTGCTTCAGTGGTCGTCGCTACTGGGGACTCTGCGGCAAATCCTGTATTAACTGCCGCCCCCGCTCCTTTGGAAGGCGCGCCCCTGCCAGCTGCCTCCGAACCTTTGCCCCCATTGTTCCAGCCGCTGCACCCTAGCGAAAGCGGACCTGGAAGAGGCGGCATCGAACCCCCAACGTCGCAACCCCGCTTTTTATATGCCGGAGCCTACCAACGTCCTCGTTATGCCATAGGCGTATCTGTAGACATCGCTCAAGAAAAACCAGAAGTTGGCAAGAACGATTCCCACTCTTTAATGGAGCTTGCTGTTAGTTCCGCTGACGGAAAACAGGTAGTTGAGGTAGGCTGGACTGTTGACCCTGGCCAGTTTGGCGACGAAGAGCCTCATTTATTTGTTTTCCATTGGGTTGACGGAGTCCTATCCTGTTATAACGGCTGCGGTTTTGTTGCTACCGGTACGCAGCCTCTTGTGGGCAGCGAATTACAGCCAAACCAGACCAACAGCTATGGTTTTAAACACAAAGACGGCAAATGGCAGGTTGAGTTTAACGGTCAGGAAATTGGTTATTTCCCTGACAAATTATGGCGGAAGAAATTTGATCACGCAGACTGGGTACGTATTTTTGGCGAGGTTTCCACTTACTCAGAATCACCGCCATGTGCCGACATGGGCAACGGCAACCCGGGCAATGCCCCATTCTCTGCCATGTTTAGTAGATTCCGCCTAATTGGTGACGAACATAAAATCGCTCAAAAGCCTGCTTTACTAAACAATTCGTCCAATGAAACAGAGCACTACTTTTCTACAGTTATAGCCCCAGACATCGTTAGGGTCGGCGGTCCTGGCTCCGGTAGATGTTAGAACTAATATAAAAAACAGATATTGCTTGATTATTCTTATGTTTTAGGTTATAATAACGTTATTAAGGCCTTATTTATATGAGTCAACCAGATAATCTAACTGTTCAAGATGCTCTTGCAGCCCAGCAAGAGCTCTCTGAAATGCTGTCCGCAGCTTCTACTGAAGATCGTCAATGGCTTATGCAAGAAGCCGCTACTGACCCTGTCTACCAAGAGGCCGAGAAAGCTCAGAGTGATCTAGGCCGCTTGGCAAATGCCTTTGCTCAACTTATAGAACAGAGACAAACCGGTGAGGCAGAGATTGCTAAGGATAGTCCAAACACTAATTATGACATTGAAGCACTACTAGCTGATCTGGAAGATGATCCAACTCTTGCTGAAAAGGCTGCGCTGCAGCGCGAAGATATTGCCAGCGCACACGATTTTGCTGACAAATATGCCTTTGAGCGAAGAACGATAAACAGGAAGCCTAACAAAAAAGATGAAGCAGTACTAGAGCGAACCCTCAAGCGGGAGTTCCGTAACCGTTGGACAGCAGAAGAGATGGCTAACCAGCCATTGAGGCTTATGAGTGTCCTAGATAGTATTACCTGTAAGGAAGGCGTCTCAGACCAGGTAAAGAGTACTTTAATAAACTTTATATCTAGTGAGGTTAGCAAATATGTTGGTGAGAATGCCGCTCAAACTTCACCTGAAGTTATTGGAGAAAGGCTGCTTGCCTGTTTTACGCCGTCTTTTGTCCAAGAAAAACTGAAACGTGCCTTGATTGCTCCGTACTTTCGTGCGGCGGAGAGTCGTGAAATTGATGTTCTAATGGACAATTATGAATCTTTCATCCGCGGCATATTGCGTGTCGGCCACCTACCAGAAATCTGTGCTGGTGCTTTAGACGTTGCACTCTTTAAAACACCGCTGCTCGGTAAAGATTCAACATATGACAAGACACTGACAATCATTCCAGCAATACGCCTAGACAGACCAGAGCTTTTTGCCCGTATTACCGGCATATCAAGAACAATCCAGATTCTTCGGTTGAACATGGGCAATAATTTACTGTCTGAGGATCTGAATAGACCAGATGAAGGAAATATTTTTGGCACTATGTCGACAGCAATGGACAATTTCGACTGGAAGAAATTTGAGAAGGGTGACTACATCAAACTAATGACTCACGGCACAGGCATGGAACGGCTTATAGCCTTGCACGCCAGTGAAGCTGTCACGACCTTAGGCGGCGATAAAGAAGCTCGTGAGGAATACCAGGAACGCTTTAGCGCTTTTGCGCGGATCCAAGAACTAATAAGCGACAGAAGCTACTTGCAAAGCGAGTACTTTGAGGAGTCCCACCAGCTCAATGATAATGACTCGAACTATGAAGCCGTCCCTCAAGCCATTATGGTAATTATTAAAATGGCTATTAAAGAGTTCCCTAAGCAAGAGAACTTCTTAAGAAGCCTTATAAACACCCAGTGTACTGTTCAGGATGAACTGCCGCTGTTTATACACGATAAGTCGGGCGATGTTAGATGGCTCAACTCATTCATGGCGGAAGAATTGCAAGAAATGCTAGGGAAGTTACTGCCGCAGCTTGAATACGAACAGCCTGAAGACGAAGAAATTCCTGAGAATATGGGTGAATGGATGCAGGAGCACACCAAAACCATAAGTTACCGGACAGATGATGGCTTTATTATTGAGACCAACCTGCTGGCCGATAGTCCAGACTTTACTATAGAAGAATGGCAAGCCTTGCTTGAAGAACACGCCGGAAAAATAGGACAGGTCAAAGACTCTATAGTCACCCGCCAAGGTGCGACCAGACGCCATGAGTTCCTTGGGCTAAAAGGAAGTTTGCCCCTCTTAATAAGACGCGAAAGCGAAGAAGACCGTAAGGGCCTGCATCCGATTGATGAAATTTTACGGCTGGATTTTGAAGGCCACGAAGGTGAATCAGCAGACCAAGCTCTAGAGTCGTGCCAACGAATGGTAATTGAGGAGCGCCGTCGCTTCCTTAACAAGCGCGGCATTGAGTTCTTCTCTGAAGTTGAAGACGATGAAGATGTTGAGAGTTTACTAATGCAAATACACAAGCACCCACGCAACCCGCAAAACTTTATAGTTACCGTAGAAGCCGTTGTGGATGGTCAAAGACATCGAGCAAAACTACTAATGGACAGCCAACTGCGCTTCCAGCTGGGAGACAAAAAGGTAACCCAGCCAGAAGGTCTCAAATGGCTCAATGTCTACGCTGCTGAGTTCCTTAGCGCATTCATGTGCAACGAAGCCGTAGAAACTACCGAGGGCACCATTAGTGATGAAAAGAACGCCTTGACCTCGCGTATTGCGCACTTGCGCTTATTGCCAGATGGCCAAAATTACTCCTACAAGCAGTGGGAAATCTGTTTGGAAGATGAAGGCCTAGACCTAGAGGTCTTAAGCGACCTGCAAGCGCTAAAGAAAGTTACTACTCGCAAATCGACTTACGTAAAAGCACTGGAAGATGATGATCCATCAAAGGGTCCATTACGGATAATTCTCAGCTCTGAATAACCATCGAGTCTTTTAGTTTAACCCCAGACGGGCAGTCGTCCGCCATCGGCGACAATTGCCAACGCCGTAACCACACCTACACCAAAAACTTCGATGGAGAATGAAGGAGCAAAGCTGGGTCTCCCTACTTCTAGCTCAGCGCCCAAGTAGAGGTTATCGCGGATTTTAAACGGCGTAACGTCGCCATGAGCTTCGCTATCGGGGGAGATTGAAGCCAGATAAATAATTGAGCCGTCCTCTAGTTGCTGCAGCTCCGGCTGATCACTAGTAATGCCGTCTATAAGCCATCTCTGGCTATAACCATCAAAATGTCGGTTAAAGTCGCGTATATCCTCAGCTTGGTGGATAGAGAACTTTCCCGAAGTAGCATCCTCTGCCCGTGTAACACCAATCTCTACTGCAGCTCCTATTTTGCCAATATCAAAAAGGAAAGCCCTACCTCTTCTTTGCCATCTTTGCTGAAGCTCAGAAGGGTTACGCGGAGCTTCTCGTTTATTGTAAGGAAATTGATCTGCCATAAGAATATTATCCCACTTTTTCTACCATTTGAAAATATCTGCCAAAATCAGGTGGTATTTTCTTGTGTTATTGCAGTTTAATTATATAATTCCCTGATGCCAAAGAAGATTAACTTCGCTCGCTTTGAGAATACACCACGCCTTGAAGCAAAAATTTTTACACCCCTCTATCTAACTACAGCTGCATTGTCCAACTTATTACAGCGCGGCAGTGAAACTGTTTACCGGAATGCTAGACCTGATTTAGGTGACCACATATTAAATAGCTCGGCTCATCCTATCCTCGGCTATACAGCGGGGTATTTGGCCAATAAACTTTTTGCCCGCCACAGCCGGCTGGCAGAAGTCACGGGCGGCATAGCCGGCACTATACTGATAGATCTAGGAATCGAGACAGGCCAAAGCTATCATGACAGACCCGGTGCTTTTATTGATTACCTAGCAACCCACGCCACCCGCATGGAAACTCTGCGCGACTTCTCCGCTGCGGCCGTCGGCTGGGTCGCTTGCGCCGCAATTTATTGGAAGCACACAGAAGCAGGAGTTACACCTGCAGGAGTAGAGCCTGCACCGGAGCTTCCACCTCCTCCTTATGACTGGACACAAGAGCTAGCTCAATGAGTATTATTCGGATAGACAATCCCAGTTTTTAGAAACTTTGCTTAACTGGGAGAAAAGTATATAGTATCCGCAATGAGCGATGTTGGAAATAGTCCTGCGGGATGTCGTACTCCCGAATCAATGCAAAACAGATGGCGAAAAATAGGTCAAGCATATTTGAGCGACGTAGCACGGCTTGGCATTGCCGCTGAAATAGGCGTTTTCCGTGCCGATGATGGGGCAGCTGGCTCTTTCACCATTGATAGAGATGGCAGAAGTAAGATTTGGAGTCCAAAACATGATCGCTACACAATTAAATGGCTTACAAGTAATATATCCGGCGATCATCCTGAATTGCGGCAATTAGGAGAAGATGCCCAAGTGAGCTTGACCTCTTCTTTGCCTGATAGCAAATCACGACGAGACAGGCAGCCTGGAGAACTGAAAGTTACTGACAGCCTGTTTCTCAACGGCTGGCTAGAGGTAGATTACATACATTACGATCCTAGCTTTTACATTGATACTTATGGCGTCGGTGTTGTGACAGCCCTTACAATAATTGCCAATGGCGAACGCTTCCCTATCTGGGAATAAATTATGCCTGTTTTTTAGGCAATGGGTTTAATGCGATAGCGATAGTAGCGTTCGGATCAAAGTCATAATGCATTCCGCGAATAAGTACCGCCGGTACGCCCGTCCCGCGCTGGCCCATCAGCAGGGCCGCCGAAGCAGACAGCATGTCACACAGTGTCTCTTCGGCACCACCATCACTAACGCGTAGCGGCGGTACGCCGTAGGTACCGATGGCTATCTGTGTGGCCCCCTTCTTGTCAGGTCTGCCATCACTATCAGTTATTATCACGCCAACATTCATGCCAGTGGAATCAAGTATCGTGTGACCGATACGTTTCGCGCTTTCATCAGGATCTTCCGGCAGAAGAATAACGTTTTCAGCATCAACCTTATCAATACCCGCACTTGTGAGCCGCAGACCATTCGGCAGCCAACCTGCTATATGATTACCATTTATCTCAAGACGAGAACCATCTGCCGCGTGAGTCGCTTCCAGCATGAGCTCGATCACCCTAGGATCTTTGCGCGGCACAAGTCCGTGTAGCTCATTGGCTTTTTCTGACGCGGCGACTTCCCCAAGATTTACTTTGCGACCTTCAGCCTCAGACACAGCCTTGGAAGCGACACACAAGATATCATCTTCTTCAAACTGTATCCCAGCCTGTTCACTTGTTTCCGCTATGATGCGGCCTATGTCATCACCTATTTCAATCCTAGGCATCGAGGGTATGGCCCGAATGTTTAGGCTTTCGCTCATCTTTGTGCCTCATACTTAGCGATAAGCTCTCTGGTGGCTTTGATAGAAGCCACGGAGGACTCGATCTTATCTCCCGGACGTGCGTGCGTTTCCACTGTCACCATGATATCGCCTGTGGCTCCGAGTATCAGTTTCATTACCTCATCGTAGCCTACTTCGCCCTGACCAACTGGCACATAGCGCTTACCACCATTATCCGTCCGGTAGTCTTTTACATGGAGATAGCCAAGTCGAGACAGAACTTGGTTTATAAAACCTTTATCAATTGTTTCCCCCACCTCTGTAAGATTAGCTACATCTAGCCAAAACTTTAGCCTAGGATGGACGTTATGCTCTAGAAGATCAATTATGTCCTGTTTCTTATAGACCCGGCAAACTGGCTCGTTCTCAAGGTAGAGGTCGATGCTTGCCTTATCTGCTTCATCTAGGGCAAATTTAAGCATAGGGTCGTTTGCAAAAAGACTACCAGCATCTGGTACCTCACCTAGGCCGGAAAATATCCTAAGTCTTGGTATCCCCATTAGCTTAGCAATCTGTACCATCCTAAGTATGGCAGCCTTTTTTTCAACCTCGTTCAGCCTGGGATTGAACCCAAAACTATCGTGCGGGATCTCCGGGTCGTCTGGTGAAATGTACCATTTGAAAAGGGGAGTGGCAGCCGCGATGAGTTTTATGCCGGCTTCATCTATCTGTCTTTTGATAGCCAGCGCTTCTTTATCTGTCCAGAATATTATGTTCTTGCCGTTAACTGTCCTTAACTCACCATTCAGGACGCCATTGTCTTTCATCACTCCTATAGCCACATCAAGGTCGTCGGATATTTCATCAAAGTTTATGCCAAGCTCAGCCACGATTTAGCTCCTTTTCTAGCAACGCATGGATGTTATCAAGTGCGTTCTGGGGTATGTCAGGCTGCTTATCCATCCATATCCCATAAGCTCCTACACCTTGATAAATCATCATCCAAAGACCGTCGATTGTCAAAGCGCCTCGGCTTTTAAAATACTTAATCAGCGGCGTTTCCAAGGGTTTAAATACCGCATCCAGAAAAGTCTTGTCTTTCAGGCTGAGATGATCCAGCCGCGACGTATCAAACGATAGCGGATTCTTGCCTGCCATGCCGGCGGAGGTAGCGTTGATTATCAGGGAGGCATCCCGCACCAATGTCTCAGCTTCCTCGTATGTGTGTAGGCTGATTCCCAGCTTTTTACTGTCCCGTCGCAGCACCTCAAGTTTGGCACCTTCTGAATCAGTCCGATAAAGGACGTCTATTTTGTCCAGCTTTAACTGCTTGCAGGCATGGATGGCCGCCCTGGCCGCTCCTCCGTTGCCAAAAATAACCGCGTTGCCAGCTAGACGCGGCGAGAAGCGCTCCAACGAATAAATAATTCCTTTCCAGTCCGTATTAAAACCCTTTGTCCGCTGACCTAATTTTATAGTGTTGACTGCTCCCATCTCTAGGGATTCGGCATCACAAGAATCAAGTAGCGGTATGATGCCTGTCTTATAAGGCAAGGTCACATTAAGGCCAACGAACCCTAAAGTATTAAAAGCCTTAAGTGCCATATCAAGCTGCTCTGGGGTCACATCTACTTTCAGATGCTTATATGAGTCCTTGAGCTTAGCAGCCTTGGCAAGTTCCTCATATAAGATATGAGACACACTGTGAGCCGTGGGGTTGCCAATTAGTGCGGAGTATTTCATAAAAGTTGTATCTTCTTAAGTATAATACTATAATATAGTCTAATTTAGGAGCGCCCTGTGGATGTCATAGTGATTGGCTACGGCAAAATCGGGAGGATGAAATCATTCCTCTGGCGCTCCCTGGGAAAAAACGTATTTATCCAAGATGTAGATGAAGCTAAGAAGCGGTTGGCTTCTGATGAAGGCTTTAACCTTGTAAAGAAAGATACGATGCTGTCTGATGGTTGGATAGGCGACATCTCGACACCGGCTGGTACCCACTATGCCGTAGTAAAAGAGCTGCTGGCTAGCCATATTTCAAAACCCCGCTTGATTCTTGTTGAAAAGCCCCTAGTTTCCACCAAGGATGAGGCAGCCGGCTTCAAAAGGCTTTTATCTGCTAAGA
This sequence comes from uncultured Candidatus Saccharibacteria bacterium, assembly GCA_964440265.1. Taxonomy (GTDB): domain Bacteria; phylum Patescibacteriota; class Saccharimonadia; order Saccharimonadales; family UBA4665; genus CAYMUN01. The sequence goes on from CAYTRU010000023.1 coordinate 11,822, forward strand.
AAGTACCTATTTACGTAGACGAATCTTACTACTTTTCGGCTGCTCTTTCACGCGTCAAGCAACACCTGGATAAGAATGGGCTGAAGATTCTCTCAATCGAGGTTGAACTTTCTAAGAACAGACTTGAAGATGTAGTTACGGGCCGTTTCGTGGATAGCTACCTGGGGCCCTTTGGCATTGAGCTGCCTCACGCCCTCGCCATCGTTCAGTCATTTGGTTTGGATCTGGCTGCTTTCAAAGGTTCGGCCGAATATTTCATGGGTACTAGGGCGCACGATGAAGGGCTGAGGGTTACCGGCAGCATCTCTGGTATAGAAGTTCAGATAGCATCATATCTTGGCTCATTTCGTGTAGACAATGAAGGCAGCGTGGCCCCTAACGACCTTATTGTCAGGACTGCAAGAATTGTTACAGACGCCGGAATATATGAGATTGCCTTTGATCCGGTTAGCGGCGAGGAACGCTTTTATTCAAAGATAAGCATGCCTACCGGGGACGGTGAAGAGACGATAGTTGAGGATGACCACCTACTGCTTTTGCTCCACCACGTATCTAAAGACAATTATTCTGAAGCGGGCCTTTCCCGGATAAATTCTGACAACGCGCTTGAGCTGGCACAGTTTCTTATTAACATTAAGAAAGGCGCCGAGCTGAAGCAATTATCAAAAGAGGGCATTATTGTGAGTGTGAATTCCTCTATTAAGCCCGCGGTAACAAGGAGACATCATGGCAATTGAAGTAAACACCAATCTGACTACACCAGATAAACTACCTTATGAAATCGTAGAGCGTAAAGGGCTGGGGCACCCAGACACGCTGACGGACGGAGTAGCGGAAGCTACGGAGCTGGCTTATGCCCGCTACTGCCGGGACGAGTTCGGTGTTATACCACACCACAATCTGGACAAAGCCTCTATGCTTGGCGGTATGTGTGTACAGCGCTTTGGGGGAGATGATTTCCAGGCTCCAGTGAAGATGCTTTTTATGGGACGGGCCAGCCGTTCTTTTGGCGGGCAGGAGATACCTTTAGAAGACATCCAGGACGTAGCGACTACAGCCTACTTAAGCCGCGTCATGCCACACCTCGATACGTCTGACCCATCGGTATACACATGGCAATCCCTAACCAGCAGCAGGAGCACCCGTCCGCATTGGTTCTCACCACGCTCAGTAGATGATCTGCCAGAATATACTGGCAGCACCCCCAGAGCCAACGATACTGCCACCATGATAAGTTACTGGCCACTGACAGAAACCGAGAGGCTGGCGTTGGATTTGGAGGGCTACTTTTATTCGAATAATGGGGATGGCATGCCCGTCCCCCGACTTGACTACATAGGCCAGGATATCAAGGTGATGTGTGTGCGAAAAGGCAGCCTCATCACGGCCACGCTATGCGTTCCACAAATAACTACGCATACGCCGGATGAAGAGACCTACTATGCCCGCGAGAAGCAAATCGAGATAGACCTTCAGGCGTACGCCGACTCTCTCGTTGAGGGTACGGACGATGTAAGGGTGAGTGTGAATACTCAGACAAAAGGTAAGAATCCTCACCCCTACTTGGTCACCGCTGGCTCTTGCACTGACTTCGGAGAAGAAGGGGCTGTGGGACGTGGCAACAAAACTCACGGCATAATATCAAGCTTCAGACCGAACACTATGGAAGCGCCGCACGGCAAGAACCCGACCTATTTCGTCGGCAAGGTACTGGGTTACCAGGCAGACCAAATCGCGCAACAGGTGTTTGAACAGACAGGGTCAAGAAATCAGGTAATGCTACAAGCTAATATGGGCGATGATCTTTTTGATCCTTCGACTGTTATTGTATCTACGGAGCAGCCAGTCAATCAAAAGGATATAGAAATCATCGTCGAGTCCAGCCTAGCATTGGGCAGGCTTACTACTGACAGAATTATTGACTCCAGCCACTTCCTTCCGCGAACTAACGCTAGGAATTAATGTGAACTCAATAGATTCAGCAGCTGCGACACGCACAGAAAGAGTAGTCCCTGTTGAGCAGCAATGGTTCCTGAACTTTAACGGCATAAATATAGCCGTCGATGGAGGTGAAGCATTACATGCGGACACATTCCAACGCCTTTCTAGCCAGGTTGCCGGAATGACCGTAACTGCTGATCGGGATGTAGCCGACGGCACGCTTAGCTATCGTGAATCTGAAGAAATCGCCGTGAGTTACTTAAAATCAGATAAAGATCTTCGTGTAGTCGGCCCGCGTCAGGCTTTTGAAAAAGGTGTTGGCCTTACCTATGCGGCTCAATATTTAGCTGAGTGCCTGCGCGCCTCAAAAGGCGGAACGATGCTAGTACATGCCGCTGGCGTCGCCTTAGAAGCAGCTAATGAAGGCTTGGTACTATTCGGTGAAAAAGGCGCCGGTAAAACCACCATCGCGCTGCGGCTTTGTCATGAACTGGGTTACCGGCTAGTTGGCAATGACCAGATTTTCTTAGGTCAAGGTCATGAGGGGATTGAAATGCAAGGCGGAAGCAGCGACTTCACAGTGCGGGCTACAGCCATCCTTGGCGACGATTACTTAGGCTCGCTCTTTAGAGACTTCACGCCCAATCCTGCTAAATCTGCCTGGAACGATAAGCTAAACCTGGATGCCGAAACCCTAGGCATCGTTACAGAGCCGGGACCTGTAGCAGTCCGAGGCTTGTATCACGTCCGGATAGACAGATCACAAAACACTATTCATACGCGGCCCTGGGAAGGACTTCAACGCAACCTACTGATGCACGAACGTTTAGGCAGGCATATAAGCGGCCAGGCTACACCGCTTCTCGATGATAGCGGCAACTACTATGGCTCACTTCCGGCCATTGAACTAGCTGCCTGCCTGGAAACCCGGGACAAGCTTGCCAGCGCCATTTTCAGCGTGGGAATCACTGAAGTATTCGCACCCGATGGTGCCAGCGCAGTCGATTACATAAACAAACAGTATACCGCATGATAGTAATCGGCATACCTACCTATAACGAAGCGGTCAACATCACCCGGCTTGTTGGGCAAATAGACAAAGCCGCCTCGTCACTTAAACTTCCCGTGGTCATTATCAATGCCGACAATAACAGTCCGGATGGAACCGCCGCTAAGTTTAATTCGGTTCTAACAGCGAACCCCAAGGTATCACTAATTACGAAAGGCCGCGGCAAGGGCAGAAACATCAGGGCCATATTCGAATACGTCACCAAACATTACCCAGAAGCCCCATGTCTGTTTATTGACGGTGACATCGTATCCTTCGAACCTGCCTGGCTGGAGCGTCACGCCGAGGCGTTAACAACCGCTGATCTCACAATGCCAGACTATTCTCGCTACTGGTTTGAAGGTAACGGCACGAACCAGTTCGCTTATCCTCTTCTTTCATACTGGGCGCAAGGGTGTCCTTCGCAGCCATTGGCTGGTGACGAAGGGGTTTCCGCCAAGCTTATAAAGTATCTATCCCAGCAGCCCTGTCCAGCGAGCACCTCAGGATACGGCATAGATATAC
>CAYTRU010000024.1:0-1686 GCA_964440265.1 uncultured Candidatus Saccharibacteria bacterium
AAGTACGTAAAAACTCATTTCTACTGCCACCGTCCAGTTAATGCTCATTATGTTATTAATCCAATACGGATGCCAGCCATTTACAAAAAGCAAAGTAGCAGCAATATCCCATAGCGATACACCTAAATGTGCTAGTCCTCGGCTTCCCATAATAACCGAATAGATTATTGCTACATAAAAGAGTGGAGCAATTCTAAAGAAGCGCCTAATGAAAAAGTTTCTGATAACAGCTTTTTCTTCACGCTTATTCTCCATTGAAATAAACAACGTGAAGGCACTTATTACAAAAAACAACTGCACACCCCTTGCGCCACTACTCAAGAAGTTAACCAAGAAATGATTATGAATATGAGGAATCAAGGTTAAGGTACTGTGGATTAGCAAAACCCCAAGAACTGCAAAACCCCGCAAAGCATCAATATATTCAAGTCTTTTCTTCATAAATACCAGACTTTCATAGTATCTTATTTCTCACCTCATACTAAGTTATATGTTCTTCTTGGATTATTTAAGTCAAAACCAGTCATGCCTGTCGTGAAGACATAGATCGACAAGCTCTGGTATGATAAACGGATGATAATCGTCTTAATCGCCGGTGGCTCAGGTACGCGTTTGTGGCCGCTGTCTACGCCAGACTACCCAAAACATCTGCTGAAGATCGACGGTAATGATCGATCACTGCTGCAGCAGACGTATGACCGGGCCCATCAGCTGACGGATAAGATCTATGTGGTATCCGATGCTAGCCATAGTGAGCATGTACGCGAGCAGCTGGTGGAATTAGCCGAAGATGCCTTTATTGTCGAACCGGCGCGGCGGGGGACGGCCAGCTGCATACTGGCGGCCTTGGCGCGGATTGGCAAAGATAATGATGCCGATGAGCCGATTGCTTTCCTGGCAGCTGATCACTATGTGCGTGACGTGGCTGGCTTTGTCCATAGCTTTAAACTGGCTACCGAAAGCTCCCGACAGCATGGGCGCATCGTACTAGTCGGTGTCGAGCCAGATTATCCAGCCACCGGACTTGGCTACATAGAGAAAGCCGACCTGCTAGACGAGCAGGCTTTTATCTTTAACGTAGCTTGCTTCAAGGAAAAGCCAGATCACGAAACTGCCACAGCCTACTTAAAGAGTGGCAATTACCTCTGGAACTGTAGTTACTTCATTGGCTCGCTTAGCACCTTTAAACAGACCATGGAACGCTTTGCACCTGAGATGCTAGCCTGCTATCAAACACTGGCAGATGCCAGTAGCGCTGACTATGAAGCAGCCTACTTGGCCCTCCAGAATATTTCTATCGATTATGCGCTGATTGAGAAAGTAAAAGATCTGCTGGTGGTGCCAGCTTCATTCGACTGGATGGACTTAGGTTCGTTCGGAGATTTGCATAAAGCTATTGGCGGCGATTCCCAAGTTAATTACATCCAGGGCAAGGTTGAACTCGAAGAAGTCCAGAATTCTTACATACATAATCAGGAAGATAAACCGGTGGCTGTGATCGGCTTAGATAATGTGGCTATTGTGAACACGCCAAATGGCATCTTGATTACTCGCAAGGATCTGGCTCAAAAGGTTGGTGATGTCAGTAAACGCTTCTCTGCCAACTGATGTCAAAGGAAGGTAGCTTACAGCATGCTTAAAATTCTCTTTCTTGGTAAAGATAAGCCTGCCACAAGGCGGGCGCTT
>CAYTRU010000024.1:1786-15328 GCA_964440265.1 uncultured Candidatus Saccharibacteria bacterium
CATGCTTAAAATTCTCTTTCTTGGTAAAGATAAGCCTGCCACAAGGCGGGCGCTTCACTACCTTCACCAGCAGCCAGACTTTGCTGTTATAGGGTTAGTGACAGACACCAGTACATTTGCTGATTTTGCTCATGGGCTTGGCATTACTGTGTTTACGCACGAGCAGGCCCATGGAGAGTCTTGGGAAACAATCGATCTAGCAGTGTCTTATCTTTATTCCAAACGAATAAGTGAACCTTTGATTAGTAGCCCCAGGCTTGGTTGTATTAATTTTCATCCAGCGCCTCTCCCGAAGTATCGAGGTGTTGCTCCCTACTCGCGGGCAATTTTGGAAAACGAGAAGCAGTACGGTGTATCTGTGCATTTTGTAGACAAAGACTTCGACAGCGGTGACCTTATAGGAGTCCGAGAATTTAAGATTGATCAGGAGAAAATCACTGCCTTGGGGCTAGAACAGCAAGCCAGCCGAGAGCTTTTCTTGCTCTTTGTAAAAACTATGAATCTTTTTAGGCAAGGGAGTCCTCCTCGTATTCCTCAGGAGCCTGCTGGCGCCATCTATACCTCCCAGCAAGACTTGGATTCCCTCCGAGAAGTAAAAGCTAGCGATAGCCCACAGCTAGTTTCAAGAAAGATTCGGGCCTTTTTTTATCCACCTCACAGAGGAGCTTTTATCAAAATTCAAGGACATGAGTTTACACTTTTCGACGATGATAGGCTGTCTGAGGTTGCTTCTTGGATGAAAGAGAAAAGTGACTAGCAGTGTTTACTGCTCGAGAGCTTCGACGTTTGCACTGATCGGGGAGGCCCAGTCGATCTCGGGAAATTTGTGTAGCGTGTCGCGGATGACACCTTTTAGGATTTCGTAGCCCGCTTGGTCACGGGCCTCAAACTTGATCGTCAGATAGGGGCCATTCTGAGAGTAGCGTACGACAAACATGGCATCTGGCAGATCCAGTCGCAGGCCATCGCCCGCCCGGTCATCGCTGATGACTTCGGCAGCGGGGTAGGCTGCTCGTAATATGGGGTCGAGCTTGTCGATGACGGCTCGTTTCTCATCGTCTGAGCAGTAAACCTTGATCTCTGGGCTGGAGACGTATTGCGGCAGTTCGGCGATCAGTTCCGATAGTTTTTTGCCAGAGCGCTCAATGCCTTGGAGCAGGCGCAAGGTGGAATATAGTCCGTCGTCGTGGTTATAGAAATCGGCCGAGAAAAAGAAGTGGCCGGAGAGTTCGCCGATGAAGACTGCCCCCACCTCTTGATTTTTCTTTTTGAGGAAAGAGTGGCCGGTGCGCCACATGAAGGGCTTGCCGCCGTATTTTTCAATCGTTTCCGGTACAGTCTTGGAGCACAGTGTGTTGTACATGATTGTGGCTCCCGGATGGTCACGCAACACATCGATGGCGAACAAGGCTACCAGCATGTCGTTCCAGATGATGTTGCCAGCCTCATCGACGATACCGATGCGGTCGCCGTCAGCATCATAGGTAAAGCCGATGTCAGCCTTACTCTCTAGGACTTCGTCGCGCAGGCGCTCGACGACTTGGGTTTCGGTGGGGTCGGCCACACCCATAGGGAAGGTCGGGTCGACTGTAGTGTTGTATTCGATTACTTCGCAGCCGGCTTGTCTAAGCAGTTCTGGGGCGATGTCGCCGGCTGTCGTACAACTGGGGTCGATCACTACCTTAAAGTGTCGCTGTATAGGCAGACGACTAACGATATCTTTGTAATAAGAGGGACGAATGTCGACTGTTTTGAGCCCGCCCTCATTAGCACCCTGGTCGTAATCTTCTTCCTGGACCAGTCGGCACAATTCTTCCATGCCCTCGCTCACTAGAGTTTCCGAGTAGCCATTGGCAAATTTAAAGCCGTTGAAGGCCGGAGGGTTGTGCGAGGCACTGACGTAGACGCCGGCCGGAACCTGCAAATGGTATTGCGACCAGTAAAACGTGCCCACCAGCTGCATACCGATATCAGTCACATCTATACCAGCCCAGCGTAAGCCCTTGGTCAGCTCCTGGCTATAGAGCGGCCCAGTTTCCCGACAATCGCGGCCGACCACAGCACTAGTGATGTCGCGGCGGGTCAAGTAGGTGCCGTACGCTTTGCCTAAGTGCAGAGCCAGTTCTGGGCTGAGATCTTTGCCGACTAGGCCCCGTAAATCGTAGCCGCGGAATAATTGGGTATTTACTTTCATGAGGTCTCCTTATCATTAGGTTTGAGGGCTTGCTGCCAGCGCCAAGCATCTTGCAAGGCATCGGCTAGAGTTTTTTCGGCTACCCAGTCCAGGGTCTGCTGGGCTTTATCGACGGCTGCATAGGTGCTGACTAGATCACCGGCTCGCCGGGGGCCTATCTCGTACGGTAGTTTCTGGCCGGTGACTTGCTCAAAGGTTTTGATGACCTCGAGCACGCTTGAACCAGTACCGGTACCGACATTTACAAAGTCGTGAAAGGCTGCCGGTTGTTTTTCTAGGTAAGCCAGAGCCTTGACGTGGGCTTTGGCGAGGTCGACCACATGCAGGTAGTCACGGATACAGGTGCCGTCGGGCGTTGGGTAATCCTCGCCGTGAACTATGAGTTTGTCGCGCCACCCAGCTGCCGTTTGTGTCACGAGCGGTATCAAATTTGCGGGTACACCCTTGGGCAATTCACCGATTAAGGCCGACTCGTGAGCACCGATCGGGTTGAAGTAGCGTAGCGATAGCCCATTGAGATTTTGACTGGTGCCAGCGACATCATGCAGGATGGTCTCGCCCATTTGCTTGGTAGTGCCGTAGGGCGAAGCGGCTGGTTTGAGAGGGCTATCTTCGGTAACCGGCAGCTTGTCAGGTTCGCCGTACACTGTACAGGACGAGGAAAAAACGAAGTGTTGGACTGGGGAGTTTTGACATAGCTTGAGTAGCTGAATCAGACCAGCAACATTGTTAGCGTAGTACTTGAGCGGCTGCTCAACAGATTCACCTACTGCTTTATGGGCGGCAAAGTGAATGATACCGGTGATGGCTTCCTTGTCTATGACAGCCTGTAGCTTTGTAGTATCCCGATAATCCTGCTCGTAACAAGCGACGGATGTGCCTAGAATTTGCTCCAGGCGCTGTATCACAAACTGTTCTGAGTTGCTGAAATCATCGACGATCACCGGCCGGTAACCAGCATGAGCCAGCTCGACCACGGTGTGCGAACCGATAAAACCTGCGCCGCCAGTGACTAAGATAGTTTGCATACTTCTATTCTACCGTAACTGACTTTGCCAAGTTGCGTGGACGGTCGACATCTAGGCCGCGGTTGATGGTGATGTAGTAGGCAAACAGCTGGACAGCGATGGCTTGGAGGATAGGCTGGGTTTCGGGCAGAGTGGCTGGCAGGTAGATAATGTCGTCACAGAGCTTTTTAATGGACTCATTGCCGACAGTTGCGACTGCGAGGACGGGTCCACCGCGCGCCCGAATTTCTTGAATGCTTGAGTAGGTTTTCTCAAGCAAGGGTGAATCGGTAGCTAGGGCAAATGTAGGGAAGTGGTCATCGATCATGGCCAGCGATCCATGCTTGATCTCTCCAGCCGCACAGCCTTCAGCGTGAATATAGGAGGTTTCTTTTAGTTTCAAGGCACCTTCGAGGGCCATCGGATAGGAGTAGTGACGGCCGATAAACATGAAATCACGGTAGTGGGCGTACTTCTCGGCTAGAGCTTTGATGTCAGCAGCGCCGTCAAGTACGGCTTGGGCCTTGGCAGGCAAAGCTTCCAGTTCCTCGAGGAGCGGCTTGAATTGCTTGGTAGTGCCATTATTGAGGTGCAGAGCGATCTGTACCAATACGGTTACTTGAGCGATGAAAGCTTTGGTACTGGCGACGGCTTTTTCCGGGCCGGCATGGCAGTAAACACCAGCGTCGGTCATGCGCGCAATGGTGCTGCCGACGGCGTTGACGATGCCTAGCCGCAGCACCCCGTAATCTTCGACTTTTTTGAGTGCCGCAATGGTGTCCGCTGTCTCGCCGGACTGCGAAATGACCAGCAAGGCCGTACTGCGCGAGAATGGTTCATTCCGGTATTTAAACTCACTGGCCAGTTGGACCTCGACGGGGATACCAGCCAATTCCTCGATCAGGTATTCACCGACCAAACCGGCATAGTAGGCGGTACCGCAGGCTACAATCACGATACGTTCGATGTACTTCAGCTGTCCCAATACACTTTCCAGACCGCCCAGCTTAACTAGATTTTTGCCAGCCAGAGTGCGGCCTAGAATGGCTGATTTGATAGTTGCCGGGGCCTCAAAAATCTCTTTGAGCATGAAGTTTGGGAAGTCCCCCAGCAAGGCCTCTTCGTTCTCATAATCCAGCAGCTCCACTTTGGGTGGTTCCTCGGTCTCTTTTTTGAGATTGTGGACCCGGACTTCGTTGCGAGTCAGGATGGCTACATCATAATCCTCCAGATAGATCACTTTTTTAGTGTGCTCCATGATAGCTGACGAGTCGGAAGCTAGAAAATTCTCGTGTTCGCCTACTCCGACCACCAGCGGACTGGACAAGCGAGCAGCATATAACGTGTCTGGATCCTCAGTGGAGATAGCAACTATAGAATAAGCTCCCCGGACATCATTCAGGGCGGCCTTGAAAGCGTCTTCAAAGGACAGCTTTTGCTTCAAGTAATAATCGATCAGATTCGGGACGACCTCTGTATCAGTTTGCGAATCAAAGTGATAGCCTTCGGCTTGCAGTTGCTCGCGTATCTCTGTGAAGTTTTCGATAATACCGTTATGCACGACAAAGATGGTCTGGTCATTATTGGTTTGCGGATGGGCATTCGGGATGGTCACGCCACCGTGGGTTGCCCATCGCGTATGGCCGATTACCAACTGTGCTTGGAGTTTTTGGCTTGCAACGTCTTTGATCAGTCCCCGAACTCGCCCGACCTGCTTAAAAACTTGGCCACGGTCTTGGTCTACCACCGCGATACCCGCTGAATCATAACCCCGATACTCTAGGGCTTCTAGGCCTTTCAGTACGATGTCTGCCCCAGGTTTATTACCAATATAGCCAACAATTCCACACATAATTATGTCCCGGACCTTTCGCTCAAACAATCGTTGATATATTTTTGCATACTTTCAGCAAATGCTGGCACTGAAAATTGCTCAGCGTGCTTGGCGATAGCCTCGTAATCAAATGATTTGGTAGCAGCTATGGCCAAGACATCAGCCAGGCTCTTGGCAGTCTGCTTGTCAAAGAACAGACCGGTCTTACCGGGCACCACATAATCCAGTGCCCCACCTTTATTATACGCGATGACTGGCGTGCCTGCCGCCAAGGCCTCGACAGCTACGATCCCGAAATCATCCATGTTTGGTAAGATGAAGCCTAGCGCTGACTGGAAGTGCTCGACGATGGCGTTATCGTTGGTATTAGTCAGAAAGGTAGTGCCCCGGCCGGGAAGTCTTTTAGCTAGTTTCTCGAGCCGTTTATGATCTGGTCCGTCGCCCATGACTATCAGCGGTATGCCTAGGTGGTCGCAGGCCTCTATAGCCAAGTCAAAGCGCTTGTAGGGTGTCTGGCGGCCGGCAATAACGAAGCCGTGCCGCAAGGGTGGTTTACTGCTACCAGGTAGCTTGAAGCGATTAACCTCTACCGGTGGGTGAACAATAACTGCATTGCGCTTGTAATAGCGCTTAATATTGGCCTGGGTATAGGAAGAATTGGCGATCAGGTAGTCAGGCTGTTTGGCAGCATGACGGTCCCAGCGTTTCAGCGGTCCCACCATTAGCTTTAGACCCCACCGAGCCAGCCAATTAAAGCCAAATGGGAAGCCGGGGTTTGCTAAGTATTCGTCATGTCTGATCCAGTAGTATTGAGTCGGGGAGTGGCAATAACAAATGTGAATAGTGTGCTTACCAGTTTTTACCCCCTTGGCTTCGGCACCACTTGAGGACAAGACTAAGTCGTAGTCGCTGAGGTCCAAATGGCGAAAAGTCCAGGCTCGCAGGATGGGCAGAAATTTCTTGAAGCTAGTGGGCAATTTCTGCAGCCACGTAGTCCGTATATCAGCTCCCTCAAACCAATTGATTTTGCCCGGATCGTACTGGGAAGTGTAGATCGGCGCTTCCGGATACAGCCGATGCAATTCCAATACCACTCGTTCCGCCCCCCCTATCCCTGTCAACCAGTCACAAACGATCGCCACTTTCACGTTACTCATCCGCGGGTACCCTTATGGAACAGTACCACCCACACGGTTTTGATGAGAATTACCATATCGTTCCAAAAGCTCCAGTTCTGGACATAGTAGAGGTCAAGTTTGCGGCGTTCAGCAAAGCTGAGATCGCGCACGCCGGAAATCTGGGCCAGCCCTGTCAAGCCGGATTTGACGCTTAAGATCAGGTTTTTTTGGTCGTACTGATCTAGCTCGTAGGCGACCAAAGCCCGCGGCCCGACTAGACTGATGTCACCCCGGACGACATTGATAAGCTGCGGCAATTCATCTAGGCTAGTACGGCGAATAAAACGACCGACGCTGCTGACTCGCGGGTCATTCCGCAGTTGGTCACTCTGAGTGCGGTACTGTTCTAGTAGATCTTGGCGACCCATCTTGGCAAAAGCCTGCTCCGGCTCCAGGCCATTGTACTGAAGCTTGTGCGAACGAAATTTAAAGATCTCCACCGTGGTATCAAAGCGGCTGAGGCGTTTCTGCCGAAAAAATACCGGCCCGCCGTCACTCAGCTTTACAGCTAGGGCGGTTAGCAGCATGAGTGGGGAGGTGACTACCAGTAGCAAACTGCCCAAAAACAGGTCACTAAGACGCTTAACCACCCGTCCCCAGCCAATTAGCGCCGTTTGGTGGACGGCGATAATCGGCACCGCGTGAAATAGGTCGACTTCAATCTTTCCGACGAATAACTCGCTATTGCCCGGCACGAAGCGATAAGCCGCATGGTGCTCTTGGGCATAGGTCAGGATTTCATCGTTTTTTTCGGTGGTGGCGTAGAGCTCGGTCTGGATGATAGTGTGCAACTGCTGGCCCTGCATCTGGGCGATAGCTTCCGCGAAGCTGGGGTACTGCCGGTATGGTGTGTTGTCTTTCAGGGGGTGCTTAGTACCGACGACTACGCCTACGACTTTGTAGCCGGTGACCGGTGTATCTAGCAATGCCTCGATTAAGCGATGGGTAGTATGATTGTCCCCGACGAGCAGAACATGGTTAATGCCAATACCATAGCCAAACAGCTCACGTCGTAAACCACGAGCAGCCGTACGGAACAACAGGACAAAGAAGAAAGCCAGACCAAAACCGTAAACCGTCACCAAACGGGCTGGAAAAATTGCTGTATTTGTCATGTAGCTATAGCTGATCACCGATAGCATGCCGATAAAAGACCCGACGAGCAGACGCCCAAATTCTGCGAAACGCTTTTCGTAAATCCTCAAGTTATACAGGCCGAGAAGGCCAAAAATTAGGATCCAAAAGGGTAGCAGGCTAATTAAGATGAGGATATAACTGTGGGCGTGGACGCTGGCGCTCAAGGGTTGGTGATTGAGCGTTACCCGCAGAATATAGGCGATGCTAAAGGCGACGATGATGGCCAGAGCATCACCGATGATCAGGCAGACATTGTAGACGAGCGAGGCATTGTTCTTCATAAGTGCGCTAAAACAGGGTTAAGCTATACTAAATTGTAGCATTATGAAACTATCGGCGCTGAAGTATACGATTCTATCTTGGGTGAGCGGTCTCACTATGGTGGTTTTGTTTTTGATGCCCTTCCACGCCTTTCTGACGGTTTGGGCGGCCAGTCACTTTGGCCACTACACGGCTCTCCGTCTATGGAAGGAGGGAGTTTTGGCCGTCTGTGTCGCAGGTGTGCTGTATCTGCTACTCACCGATCACAAAATCCGTAGCCACACCTTATCGCGTCGTTTAGTCTGGGTGATCCTCGGCTATATGGTGCTGAATGTGGTGTGGGGGATGCTGGCTCTTGCTCAGCACGATGTCTCTTCCAAGGCGCTTGGCTACGGACTGATTATCAACCTGCGTTTTCTAGTCTTTTTTCTGGTCACGTGGACGGTAGCCCTGCGACTGGCTCGGCTGAGGATCCGCTGGCAGTCGCTGGTGCTGTGGCCAGCTGTCATTGTAGTAGGGTTCGCCCTTGTCCAGGAGTTTGCTTTGGCACCACGCTTTTTGGAACACTTCGGCTACTCCAAGCACACTATCCTACCGTTCCAGTATGTCGATAATCAGCCGGGTCTGCTCAGGGTACAATCCACGCTGCGGGGGGCCAATCCATTGGGCGCGTACTTGCTGCTTATCAACTGTATACTTGCCGAGCTGCTGATCAGTAAACGGGTAACCAAGCATAAAAAACTGCTACTAGGTTTTGCCGCTGCCAGCTTGCTAGCCCTGTACTTCACCTACTCGCGTAGTGCCTGGATTGGCTTACTGCTGGGCCTGGGTGCCATCGTGTGGGTAGCCGTGAAAGCTAAAATTGGTAGAGTAGGACTGATAGCTGGCGCTGTGGCAGTCTTGCTGATAGGAGGAGTGGCGCTAGGACTCAGACACAATGCCTACGTGCAGGATACTATTCTCCACACCAGCGAACATACCAAATCGCACATCACCTCCAATGGCGCCAGGCTAAATGCCCTGAAAGCCGGCCTAAGCGAGGTCAGCCATCATCCGCTAGGTGATGGTCCGGGTACTGCCGGGCCAGCCAGTGTCTACAACAACCATCCGGCTCGTATCGCCGAGAATTACTTTATCCAAATCGGTCAGGAGACTGGCTGGCTTGGTTTGCTGCTCTTCATAGTAATCAACCTCGGTGTGGGCGTCTTGCTCTATATCCGTCGAGCCGACCCACTGGCACTCAGCCTCTTTGCCAGTTTAATCGGCCTGACATTTGTCAATTTCTTGTCACACGCGTGGGCTGATGACACGCTTGCCTATGTCTGGTGGGGTCTAGCCGGTATCGCCATGGTCGCCGATCGTAAACCAGATGGCGCCACCCAAGATACCGCTGCCTCAATAGCCAAGTAAAGGCATTCCATTATGCTTGTGGCATAATGGTGGTATGAACGAAAAGCAAACAGCAGCTAGTGTACGACCGACAAAGAAACAGCGAGAATTGCTAACCTTTATCCAGACCTTTATCGGTGAGCATGGCTACAGCCCGAGCTACCGTGAGATTATGAGTGGTTTGCAGTACGGCTCGGTGGCGACTGTCGCTTTACATGTTAATAATCTCATCAAGCGAGGCCACTTGCGTAAGCGCGATCACTCAGCCCGGTCACTAGAGGTGGTGGAAGCCGCTGAAGCCGCAAAGATCACCTCTAATCACGTTGCACCTGGTGAAGAAAGGTGGCTAGTTGAGAAGGTGGAACATGCCTTTCAACAGCTCGAAGCTTTAGGCGGTGAGCTGGCTGATGCTAGCCTAGATCACTTATATGTATTAATTGGTGCCTTGAAGGTCTTAGGCCTAGAAGGAGCTGCTCAGAGTTTCATGCCGCGGCTGAGCGCTCTGAAGCAACGCCAGAGTAGTTAGTCGCATCTTGCTTATGCATCGTGTAGGCTTGCTTGTTGTACAGACTACGCTTGACAGCCCTAAGATTTAGCCGTACCATCAATACGCTATATATCGCGTAGTGCCTTGTCTTGAAAGCACTAGCGTAATTGGGTAAGTAGGGTGCGATTCCTTCACTGTGCCGCAACTGTAAAGTCAGAAAACCAAACTTATAGCGACTAATCGAGCCCTTCGAGCAAAGGTCAACAGTACAGGTTTTTCACTGCACACGTTCCCTCCGCTTGAAGTGTTTCAATCGGAGGTTTTTTGTTCTCTAAATTTAAAAGCCGGTTACTATCACCCGTCGGACTGTTGGCTGCCGGCTTGGCGGTGGTCACCTTACTGACTGCCCTGAGTGGTTTGTGGCACTATCAATACGAAGTAGCACATCAAACACCAGCAGCCACGACACCAGACGCTCAAAGCGGGGTAGCACAAACACAATCGCCAGCTGAGCATGACAAAATCCTAGCTACAGAAAAGCCGGATGCTACCACGCCACATCCCGCAGAACCGGCTCAGCCTAGCCTTAGTAACTCTCGGCAGGCGATCACCAAATCTGCCAATCAAACCACCACTCCTTCAAGTGCTAGCTCTAACTCTGTGAACAATCCAGCTCCAGTAGCATCGGCGCAGCCAGGTAACGTCTCGCTGACTCTGAGTGTCAATGGTCAATCAAAAGGTCTCGTCACCCTGCCGGCTAATAGTACTCAATGTGACTTGCTTACCCAAGCATTGACCCAGGGAGTAATTGCCAGTTTGGACATGCGGTATAGCTCACAGTATAAGACAGAAGCTGTCTATGTCATTGATGGAGTCGGTGATCCGGGCAGTATCTGGTGGACCTACAAGGTCAATGGTATTGCTCCACCATACGGTTGCGCTTATATGAAGGTGCATAACGGTGATTTTGTAAATTGGCAGTATATAAAGAATTAAGGAGTTAGCAATGTCAAAAGTAGCGATTAAATTAGTAGTTTCAGCAGTTATCTCCGCAACATTGCTAGCTGCACCGGTGTCGGTGCTGGCAGCCGTCAATGCCGATGCCCAATCTGCCGCTACTGCCGGTATCCAGTACCTCGCTGATCACCAAGCAAGCGATGGCAGTATCAGCGGTTTCGGCGGCGAATCTGACTGGTCAGTAGAAGCGATTACAGCGGCTGGGCAGCAGGCCTCGAGCTTTGCCCACAACGGTAGCACCAGTCTACTTGACTTTTTGAAAGCCGACACGCCTGGTTCCTCTCCGTCGGCTACCAGCTTGGAGCGTAAAATCATCGCCATAGCAGCCGCAGGAGAAGATGCCAGCAGCTTTGGCGGCATTAACTACAGCGCTTTACTGGAGGCCCAGCATACCGATAGCCAGATCGGTGACGTAACCCTGCTCAATGACGATATCTTTGGCATCATCGCCATCGATGCAGCCCACGCCAGCCAGTTACAGCCAGTGGCCCAGGACGGTCTTGATTATTTACTGGCCCATCAGGCAGCTGACGGCGGCTTTAGCTACAGTACTGCTAGCTGTGCCTGGTGCGGTAGCGATACCAACGACACGGCAGCGGCTATCATTGCCCTAGATGCCGCCGAACATTTCGGACTGACAAACAGTACTATTGCTGCCAGCCGGGCCAGCGCGCTTAGCTATTTATTGAGTACACAAAATGCCGATGGCGGCTTTGGCTACGATGGTTTCAGTCCTTCAGATGGCAGCTCAACCGCTTGGAGCCTCATGGCGCTCAATATGATAGGCACCTCAGTTACTGCACCAGCTCAACTGGCTCGCACCTGGCTATTACAAGATCAAAATGCCGATGGCGGCTTCAGTTATGGTGCCTTTGGGGTGACCGATAGCGATACCTACACAACGGCTCATGCTGTCATTGCCTTACTGGGCAGCACCTGGTTACTACGTCCTACCCCCATCATCACTTCGCCGAGTGCAATTCAGCCTGAACCAACGACCACCGGTGGTAGCGCTGGCCAGTCAACCCCGCCTACCACTAGTAGCGACCCTGCGTCCCCAGCCGTGCATACCACTGCGCTGCAAGTAACGAGCACTTCGACGAGCGCCACTCTGACACCTACCGACACGCCGGCACCCACGACCGACGAGCCCACCGACAGTACAAGTGCACCACAAGTCAAAGGTGCCAGCACCACCACCGCCTCACCCAGCCGCACGTCGCCTAGTAAACCCAGCAAGTCTAGCAAATCGTCTCACAACTATGCTATCTATGCCGTAGCTCTGTTAGGTCTTGTCGCCCTGACCTGGTTCATGCTAGAATCACGACAAAGCAAGAGGGCGGGTTAGTGAAATGTCGGTTAGCACCAATCACAAAACACACATGGTCATGGCAGCAATGGTTATTGTCAGTGCCATCATCATGCGTCTCGTACCGCATATCCCTAACTTTGCACCCATGACTGCGGCCGCTCTCTTCGGCGCTGCGTATTTACCAAAACGCTATGCCTTATTGACTCCACTGTTCGCGCTGGCGATTAGCGATTACCTGCTACTGTACATCAATCCTTTTAGCGATCCGATATTTAATTTTAGCCACCTGCAACCACTGAGTGCGCTGTTCAACAACACGACAGCGTGGGTTTGGGGAAGCTTCATGATTAGTGCCTTACTAGGCCTAGCTTTGCGCAAAAATCCCGGCATCCTAAAAATCGGCAGTATCACCCTAGTGGCCTCGCTCCAATTTTATATACTGACAAACTTCGCAGTATGGGCAGCCGGTGCCTATGCTCGAGATCTCTCTGGGCTAGGGGCCAGCTATATAGCCGGTTTGCCATTCTTGAGTTGGACAGTAGCCGGAGACCTGTTTTACACGGCTACTTTCTTTGGCCTATACGCGTTAGCTGTACGCCTGCCATTACAAAAACCACGACACCACGTTAGCCTATCGCCGCGGGTAACTGAAATCTAAGATGGCCTCCGCCGAAGTTTTACCATTCGGAGAGGTTGGCACACCAGAGCCCCCAGAGCCCCCCTTTGTCCGGCAGCCATTCGTCATTATTACTGGGCTCGGAGAAGATCAAGGCCTAGAGGCCTGGCCGCGTCCGGACCTGTCGCTCGTACCGACCCTGCCAGACTCGGAAGACCCAATAGCAGCACCTAGGCATCTTCGGCTGGTCGAAGTTCCTGCTGTTGATGAGCAACTTCCGCTACGCCAGCGGCGAATCACCGCCGAGCGAACGGCCCAGCTACTCATAGACAATGAGGTGCTACAGGTGCGGGGTGATAAAGAACAATCAGAGGCCCAGGTGGCTACCGAAGAGCAAGCACCAGAGATAGAGCTGCCGGCAACAGTCAAAGCGAGTCTGCCGGAGGCAGGAATTCGGCCTGCTGCAGGGGGGATTGGGCGAAAAGCCCAGACGGCAAACACGATGCATGGTGGCAGGCGCAGGGGACCGCGGCGCGGCAGTATCTCCCTGCGCAGCCACGAGCGGCCTTGTTCGGAGTGCAAGCAAACCCGACCTCACGAAATTAATCAACGAGCCTGCGCCGCTTGCACGGTGGGTGCTGCCGGCCATGGACGCAAAGCATCGCACGGATCTGAAGAAAGGACGAGACAAGCAACAGAGCGGGCCTCGTCTATGCATGCCCGACTTTTCCCATTACTGGTAGGGGTGGGCGAAAGAAGGCCATACTCGAATGTGCAGTAATAAATACCATATCTAGTGTCTCGACCGGCTGCTATACTACTAGACAGTTACGTGTAGAGATAGAGATAATTAACAAATAGATGCTGGAATCCCGTGCAAATCGGGAACTGTGCCGCAACGGTAAGCCCTTGACAAAAGGTGTATATGTACTCCCCCTGTCAATAGGTAAGTCCGATACAGCAACCAAACAAGTCTCTCGAGCAAGAGCCCTTTAGAACCCTGCTGTAATTAGGCAGACATCTTTGAAGCCCTTGCTCCCAGAGTAGAGGGTTTTTTATATGGCCGTTGCAGCCTCCGCCGAAGCATTGCCGCTTCATGATAGTGCCGCT